>NZ_VUAZ01000179.1 GCF_009296165.1 Pseudomonas kitaguniensis
GCGGATGTTGTTAGCGGAGGTGAAAAAGGTGGCGGTTCTAGTGGTTTCAGTGGCGGTAAACCAACTATTGTGGATGATCCATATAGCCCGAATGCTGTTACTGAAAGGTCTAGCGTAAATAGAGATTATTATGGTCGAGAAAATGCTGCCGATGAGTTTTCTGCTGGCCTTCCAGACTATGCAACGCATTCAACAGCAAAGAGCTATCAGTCAACTGCGCCAAGAGATCTGAACGAGCAGATTTTGTGGAACAAAGTGATAGAAAATCCCTCAGCCGGTCGTGATACAAAACTGGCGGGCGATAAAGACTTCCCTCGGAGTGAGGGATGGAGAAAAATGGAAGTAAGTCACCGTCTGCCTAGCGGAGAAAATATAACCCTCCACTACCAGTACAACTCCGCCACCGGTAAAGCATACGATATGAAAATTACCACGCCGCAGCAGCTGCCCCCTGTGCTGCAGCCCGGTAGGACTATTGAGTGATGTGGATATGATTATTCGAGAAATTGGGCGTGAAGAGCCTGTCCAGGTTTTTGGGATTTACTGGATAGAGAGCGAGCGCTATTACTGGGTCATTCCTTATGATGGTTACGGCGGTCTGATGGTACTCAGTGATAGAGAAGTCAATGTTGTTGACTCGTCTTTGTCAAGTGATCTCATCCTCTGCAAGGATGGCGGAGGAGGGGACATGATTCTGCATTGGGCAGCCGAAGGTTTGATTGAAGAGCTTGTGGAGCGTGATCCACAGGCAATGGCCGAGTTCTTAGAACGTATAAAAGGGTGATGGTGCAAAAGCAACCTTGCCTGTGGCGACCGATCTTGGGAAGGTTTCATTTGATGCTGCTAACGGGGTGTTGGGGCTGAATGACGCCGTTGATAGCATCGTGCACACCGCTGGCAACCTTAGGGAAACGTACGCGGCCCTCAAGGCCGTGGTTGAGAGCGGCGGCGTTTGGGATTCGGTCAAACAGACGTACATCGACCGCATTGATACATTGCAGGCACAGTTTGAAGAAGCCGGTCCCAGTGGTTCATACCTGGCTGGGGTTGAAACTGGAAAGCTGTTGAGTGATATGGCGGGTGTTCTTTCAGTTGGCGGGGGGGGTCGTGAAGGGCGGCGCCTTGCTGGCGGAAAAGGTCACTGCTAAGGTCACCAAGGCCGAGTTCGAGGCGGTGGCAAAAGCTTCGACGGACAGGCCGCCACTGACGAGCAATAACGTTGGAGATTTTAGTGGTGAGTTGGATGCGAAAGCGATTCCATCCGGTTTGGCTTCTGGAGAAACTGGAGTTGTAGGTACTGGTAAAGCTGCGGCAAACGATGCGAGTTTCGACGGTGAAAAAGCTACTGCTACAACGGGAGAAGTTGTAGCTACTGAAGCCACAAGTGCAAATGCCCAAGCTGCATTGAGAGCGAAACTATCAGGACTACAAAAAGCTCAAGAGACAGCAGCGGTCACTAGAACACTGCCTGATGGCCGTATTCGTTACTACACACAAGAGGTTCCTGCAAGGACAGAAGGACCTACTCGGGGTGCTTCTTTCGCCACGGAGTTTGATCCTAAAACGGGCAGTACGAGGCAATGAATGGAAAGCTATGACCATGCAGGAGAAGTAATCCGTGTCCACCCGAAAAGTATTAATGGGCAGCCGGTTGATGCTCAGCACTACCCTCCGACCGGAGCAGAGCTAAAGAGTTGGGGGCAGCAATGAGCATGGAAGACATAGTGGCTGACAGACTTGGAAGAGTAGTTGCTGATGGATTTGATATTTTTAAAATATCAAAAGAGGCACTTGATATTTACCAAGATCCAAACCTTTCTCTCACAAAAAATTTAGACATTGCGTTGTTGTCACTAATGGCAATGGTCGAAGGGCCAGAGTTTGAGATGACAGAAAAAGAATTTTATGATTTTTTATCTGATATTCGACAGATGTAGTTTTCAATATACCCAACTTGATCAGGCACTATCGACACCGGCCTTGCGCCGGTGTTTTTTGCACCCTTTTTTGCACCCTTTTTTGCCTCCTTCCTGCACCCAGCCTGTAGCCTTTTTGCAGTCCTTTTGCCTCCCTCTGTCTACCACCCTGCACCCTGACGACTGATCTCCTCGATTGCATTCCTAAACGCGCCGCCCGTCGTTGACTAGATGGGATTTATGGATCGCTTACGATTGCAGGTGGTGACCTGAGCGGCGCAGTGACGGGCGCGCAAGCGGGTAGTAATGCTGTTCAGAACAACTACCTGAGCAAGGCGCAGAAAGCTCAGCGTGACGCGGAAATGGCCGGCTGCGAGGGCACGGTTTGCCGGACAGGAACTGCGACCAAGTGGATGGCGATCGACATCGCGCAAGACGCCAGTTTTACAGCAGGTACTGCCGCTGGCGCTGTGTTGGGGCTGAATGACGCCGTTGATAGCATCGTGCACACCGCTGGCAACCTTAGGGAAACGTACGCGGCCCTCAAGGCCGTGGTTGAGAGCGGCGGCGTTTGGGATTCGGTCAAACAGACGTACATCGACCGCATTGATACATTGCAGGCACAGTTTGAAGA
>NZ_VUAZ01000018.1 GCF_009296165.1 Pseudomonas kitaguniensis
CGGTCAAATGTGGGAGCGGGCTTGCTCGCGATAGCGTTGTGTCAGGTAGATATTTTTCAATTGATACACTGCAATCGCGAGCAAGCCCGCTCCCACAAAAGCCCGTTTGATCCAAGGTCAATCGCCGCTTACCGATGCGTCGCAATCCAGATCAACAAGCCCGCCTGAAACACGGTAAACGCCACCAAACAGGTAATGGTAAAGCGCAGGCCGGTGTCCTCGCGCTTGAATTTGGTGACTTTTTCCTCTTCCTTGCGCAGCTTTACTTCGTGCTCCGCCAGGTTATGCTCGGCCTGTTGCAGCATCTGCGCAGCTTCCAGAATCTCGACGAACTGCACCTTCTCGGTGTTCCAACTGTCCAGCACATCGCCGACTCTGCCTGGCTGCACTTTACCCTTAAGGTGCTGCACATCGGCGTAGGCCACATCAAAACCGTGGATACGCAGAAAGTGGTCGCGACGCAGGCGGGTCGCTTCGTTCAGCGCGTCCTTGTTGGATAAGTCCACGCCGTCGACGCGGTAGTCCGACCACTTCTTTTTCGCCCACGCGGCGGCTTGGGCTACCAGGAAACGGCCGATTCCCCGGTTGGCCGGTTCGATTTCCAGGCTGGTACCCGGACCGAAATGCACGCGGCGGTCATCGTGATCGACCCAGATGTCCAGGTGGTTCTGCTCGCGGCGCACGCGCTGGCCCGGCAACTGGATGATCATGCGCAACAGGCTGTGGTGTTTATCGTGCCGCTCGGCATAACCGAATTGCACAAACCGCAACGGTCGCACGCCGGTGGCGCGGTCTGTGGCCAGTGGTGCCAGGCGCAGCATCTTGAAGTGTTCAGCGTGCACGTCCGCCCACGGCAGGGCTGGGGCCTCAACGGCTTCGGCGTTTTCGGCCGGGGTGTCGGCACTCTGTTCGGGTAATGCTTGTGTGGTTGTCATGCGCTGCGATCCTGTCCAAGCCCTGCGGGTCGGCAGTCTTTTTACTGTCGACCCTGGGCTTATCGGCCGCTTTTTCCAGGACTGGAGGCAACTAGTCGTTTAACGCGGTTGAAGCCCTTGGATAAAACGCACGATGCGCTCGCCCAGCTCGGCGGCGAGCGGGAGTTTCGGGTCGTTGTAGGACTCCAACTGCTCCTTCACGTCTTTGGGCACGATGCGCATGACATGGTTCATGCCTTCGATCACGGTCAGCTCTGCGTCGGGCTTGGCGTTTTTCAGCTGCCGGGCATCTGCGACGCCCACTTGAATATCGTGGGTGCCCTGGATGATCAGCGCGGGCATGTTCAGTTTGGCGAAGGCGGCCGACGGATCGGCGCGAAACAGGCTGATCAGATAAGGCTGTACGCTCGGTCGGAAAATACCCTCCAGCGGCCGCGGCACATCGGCATCCACTTGGCCGGCCTTGAGGTGGTCGAGTATTTCATTGCTGCGCAGCAACAGGGCAGGGGGCAGATGGTCGGCCAGTTGCTGGCGGATCACCTGGTCTACCGGGCGCGCGCTGCCGGACAGGGAAATAACGCCTGCGGGATCAAGTTGCGGCGCGGCAAGTGCAGCGACCAGCGCGCCTTCGCTGTGGCCCAGCACGATCAGCGGGCCCAGGCGTTTGTCGGTTTTGAGCTGCTTGCCCCAGGCCACCGCGTCAGCCACGTAGGCGTCCAGGGTCAGGTTGCGTTCGTCGGGGGTGGCGGCGAGGCTGGCGGCCACGCCGCGCTTGTCATAGCGCACGCTGGCGATGTTGTGCCGCGCCAGTACCCAGGCCAGGCGCTTGAGGCTGTCGTTGCGCGCGCCGTCGGCACTGTTGCCGTTGCGGTCGGTAGGGCCGGAACCGGCAATGATCAACACCACGGGCACTGGCGCGTCGGACTTGGGCAATAACAGCGAGCCAAACAGCTCGCCGCTGCCGGTGTCGAGGCTGATCGGTCGTTGCAGCACGACGGGGGAGGCGGCGAAGCCAAGGCTGGAAAACAGAGTGAGGGTCAAAAGCAGAACTCGCAGCATCATCGCGCCATCATTGGGGAGGTGCCGGTTGGACCAACGTCTACCGGTAAGGTTTCGAGGATGAACTAGTCGGTTAGCCTGCGTATACTGCCCGCCTTAAGTTATTACGGTTGACTTGATTCAACTGATTTCACGGAGCGCCCTGCATGTCCGGCAATACCTTCGGCAAGCTGTTCACAGTCACCACCGCCGGCGAAAGCCATGGCGCGGCGTTGGTCGCCATTGTCGACGGCTGCCCGCCAGGCCTTGAGCTGTGCCTGGAAGACCTGCAGCGTGACCTTGACCGCCGCAAGCCCGGCACCAGCCGCCACACCACTCAGCGCCAGGAACCCGACGAAGTCGAGATAGTCTCCGGTGTGTTCGAGGGCCGCACCACCGGTTGCGCCATCGGCCTGCTGATTCGCAACACCGACCAGAAGTCCAAGGACTACTCGGCGATCAAGGACCTGTTCCGCCCGGCCCACGCCGATTACACCTACCATCACAAATACGGCGAGCGCGATTACCGTGGCGGTGGCCGCAGCTCGGCCCGCGA
This sequence comes from Pseudomonas kitaguniensis, assembly GCF_009296165.1. GTDB lineage: Bacteria > Pseudomonadota > Gammaproteobacteria > Pseudomonadales > Pseudomonadaceae > Aquipseudomonas > Aquipseudomonas kitaguniensis. The sequence continues at coordinate 2,530 of NZ_VUAZ01000018.1, forward strand.
AACCGCAATGCGCGTGGCCGCCGGTGCGATTGCCAAGAAATACCTGGCGACCCAGGGCATCGTCGTTCGTGGCTATATGAGCCAACTCGGCCCGATCGAAATTCCGTTCAAAACGTGGGACAGCGTCGACGACAATGCGTTTTTCAGCCCCGACCCCGATAAAGTGCCGGAGCTGGAAGCCTACATGGACCAGTTGCGCCGCGATCAGGACTCCGTGGGCGCCAAGATCACCGTGGTCGCCGAGGGCGTCAAACCGGGCCTGGGCGAGCCGATCTTCGACCGCCTCGACGCCGAACTCGCGCATGCCTTGATGAGCATCAACGCGGTGAAAGGCGTGGAAATCGGCGCCGGTTTCGCCTGTGTTTCGCAGCGCGGCACCGAACACCGCGATGAACTCACGCCGCAGGGTTTTCTCAGCAACAACGCGGGCGGCATCCTCGGCGGCATTTCTTCCGGCCAGCCGATTGTTGCGCACCTGGCGTTGAAAGCCACGTCGAGCATCACCACCCCGGGCCGTTCGATCGACATACACGGCAACCCGGCCGAGGTGATCACCAAGGGTCGTCACGACCCGTGCGTGGGCATCCGTGCCACACCGATTGCCGAGGCGATGATGGCCATCGTGCTGATGGACCACCTGCTGCGCAACCGTGGGCAAAACGCCGATGTGCGCGTAACCACCCCGGTGCTGGGCCAACTGTGACCGCATGCGGCAAGCAAGCTCCCAGTGACGAGCGCGCGTGTTGTGGCGAGCGGGCTTGCTGGCGTTGGGCCGCGCAGCGGACCCCTGCAACCCCACACTTATGCTGACTCCAGCCCTCCCATACTGGCGCCTCTGCAGCTTCTACCTGTTCTACTTCGCCCTGCTGGGGGCGACCGCGCCATTCCTGGCGCTGTACTTCAACCACCTCGGGTTCTCCAGCGCGCGCATCGGCGAGCTGGTGGCCATCCCCATGTTGATGCGCTGCGTGGCGCCGAACCTGTGGGGCTGGCTCGGCGACTACACCGGTCGGCGCCTGGCCATCGTACGGTTTGGCGCGGTGTGCACCCTGGCCAGCTTTTCGCTGATATTCGTCAGCAAAACCTACGCCTGGCTGGCCTTGGTGATGGCGCTGCATGCGTTCTTCTGGCACGCCGTATTGCCGCAGTTTGAAGTGATCACACTGGCCCATCTGCAAAAAAACACCGCACGCTACAGCCAGCTCCGGCTGTGGGGTTCCATCGGTTTTATCCTCACCGTAGTGATCATGGGGCGTGTGTTCGACGGGTTGAGCCTGGACATTTACCCGGTGGTGGTCGTGGTGATCATGGCCGGTATTATTGGCGCGAGCCTGTGGGTGCCGAACGCGCAGCCCGCCACCCACGGCAATCGTCTGGCGGGCGAGGGGTTCCTCACGCAACTGCGCAGCCCCGGGGTGTTGGCGTTTTATGCCTGCGTGGCGCTGATGCAACTGAGTCATGGCCCGTATTACACGTTCCTCACGCTGCACCTCGAACATTTGGGCTACAGCCGTGGCGTCATCGGCATGCTCTGGGCCTTGGGCGTGGTGGCGGAAGTGCTGATGTTCCTGGCGATGAGCCGCATCCTTGCGCGCTTTTCAGTGCGACGGGTGTTGCTGGCAAGCTTCTTGTTGGCGGCGGTACGCTGGCTGCTGCTGGGTTCATTTGCCGAGGTGTTCTGGGTGCTGCTGCTGTCCCAGCTCATGCACGCTGCCACCTTTGGCAGCTTTCATGCAGCGGCGGTTGCCTTTGTGCAACGCAGTTTCGGCGCGCGACAGCAAGGCCAGGGCCAGGCGTTATACGCCGCCCTGTCCGGTACGGGGGGCGCGCTGGGCGCCTTGTATTCGGGTTATAGCTGGAACCTGCTGGGCCCGACGCTGACCTTCAGCATTGCGAGCATTGCGGCGCTGGCAGCCGCCGTTATCATTGGCCTTCGATTGCAAGCGCCGAACCAAGGAACCGTGCAATGAGTTATGTCGCTGTTTACCACGTCGCCACACCCGCTACCCCAAACAAGGTGTTGACCCACTTCGGCGACATCGCCGCCACCCTGGCCGAACTCGGCGTGCGGTTTGAGCGCTGGCAGCCCAGCCCCATCGAGCAGGGCGCCAGCGACGCTGAAATGATCGCGGCGTACCAACCGCAAATCGACGCCCTCGGCTACGCTGGCGCACAGGTGCTCAGTTTGACGGGCGACCCTGCGCGCAACGCTGAATTGCGCGCCAGGTTGCTCAAGGCGTGCCGCTACAGCGAAGACAACGTGCAGTTTTTTATCGCCGGCCAAGGCCTGTTCTCGTTGCACGTCGGTGAGTACGTGTACGCCGTACGCTGTGAGAAAAATGACTTGTTGGTGATTCCGGCGGGCATGCCGCATTGGTTTGATATGGGTGAGAACCCCCATGTGGTGGTAATGCGTCTGTTCAATACTGCCGAAGGCTGTGAGCCAGCGTTCAGCGGCGACGGTATTGCTGCCAATTTCCCAAGGTTGGACGATTAAGCATTCATATCTGACTGTTTAACCGCAGCACGCTGGAAATTGCTGTGGGAATAAACCCAATTCTCTGTAAGGCGCAGCTGTTTATTCTGCGCCTTATGCTTTCATCTCCGGGGTTATGTAACTCTCTCCAATCCCGATGTTTATATCGCCTGTCAATGGGAAGAATCCGAAGGGTGGTAGGGATACGTTAATAAAAAGGAGAGAGATTAATGAGTGGCCCAGAGGACTTGTGCTGTACGCAGGCTGCGGTGCCCATGGCGGTTAGACGGCGCCTGAGCTTACGCGGCAAACGCCTCACACCGACCGAGCTGGAAGTTCTGCGCTGGGCCTCAGAGGGCAAGACCGTCTGGGAAATCAGCCAGATTCGCGCCATTTCCGAGGCCACGGTGAAATTCCATCTGCGTAACATCTATGGCAAGTTGGAAGTCAGCAACCGTGTACAGGCGATGAATGAAGCGGCCCGCCAGGGCATTTGCTGAACGCATAAAAAAAGGGCCGCGACGCTTAACGGCGTCGCGGCCCTTTTTATGTCTGGCAGCTTTTTACATCCGGCACTTATGCCGAATGGTAAGTCGGCAGGGCAAAGCGGTTCTGGCTTTGCAGCATCGAAATCTGCGGCAGGTCACTGGCTTGTTCGGCCAGGTCGCGACGAATCGCGCTGATCACCCACGTCAGTTGATCGGCAGTGTGCAGCTGTTGGTACGAAATCGAGCGCTTGACCTGCTTGCCTTCGCTATTGCGCAGGGTCAGCAGGATACCGCCGTCGGGGCGTGGCTGAGTGGTGACATCGTATTGGGAAAATACAGAAGCGAATTTATCTTGGATCAGGCTCATGTCTATCAGCTCCGTTGGCTCAAGTTGGCAAGCATGGAGTGATAGGTGCAGTGATTGTGCCAGTATTGGGTGTTCGAAAAAATCGTTATAAATCAATAACTTAAAAATATTCACGAAATTCACTTTCGTGCAATTTGCATGAAAGGCCATCGTGCGTCCTGCATTTTGCGCTATCTAACCCGGGCATTTCAGGGTTCGCTTACTGATAAAGACTGTTCACACGCCGCAAAATTCCCTGAGTACAGCGTGTGGGGCCGGGATACAAAACTTTTCAAATCCTGCGTGTACAGCCGAAGAACGGCAGGCGTATTTTCCAGCAAGGCATTCGCGCCGCCTTGGCGTCAACGCTGCGGTTGTTCTGGATCAGACAAAGAATAAGAAAAAGGACGTTCCGCCATGAGTCATCAGCAAGACGACATGATCACGTGGGGCAAGATGCTGCGTAAGGTGCCGGCGATTGTTCGGGCGCTGCCGCGTGTGGTGCGCGGCATGCGCACGGCCAATGTAACCGACCCACGGCAGCCCTGCGGCCTTGGTTGGCAGTTTGAACAGGCGGCGCTGCGCAACCCCGAGGGCGCGGCGATTTTGTACGGCGACAGCGTGCTCAGCTACCGCCAAGCCAACCAGCGTGCCAACCGCATCGCCGATTACCTGCAGGGCCAAGGCATCGGCAAGGGGGATGTGGTCGCGCTGTTTATCGAAAACCGCCCCGAGCTGCTGCTGAGCGTGCTGGCGGTGGCCAAGTTGGGCGGCATCTGCGCCATGCTCAACACCTCGCAAACCCAGGCGGCGCTGGTGCACAGCGTGAACCTGGTGAAGCCGGTGGCGATGGTGGTGGGTGCAGAATTGCTAGACGCTCACGCGGCAGTGCGCAACCACGTCGCGATCACCGCGGACAGAACCTGGTATGTCGCCGATCAACAGAGCGGCAGGCTGCCCGAGGGTTATATCGACCTGATGGCCGCGAGTGCCGACGGCTCGGTGGAAAACCCCGCCAGCACCGGGCAAGTCTTTTTCAACGACGCGTGCTTCTATATCTACACGTCCGGCACCACGGGCTTGCCCAAGGCCGGCATCATGAAGCACGGACGCTGGACCAAAACTGCGGTCAGCTTCGCCAGCATTGCCTTGAACATGGGCCCGCAAGATGTGCTGTATTGCACCTTGCCGCTGTACCACGCCACCGGGTTGTGTGTGTGCTGGGGCTCGGCGATTGTCGGGGCGTCCGGGTTCGCTATTCGGCGAAAATTCAGCGCCAGCCAGTTCTGGGAGGATGCGCGAAAATTCAACGCGACCACCTTGGGTTACGTCGGTGAATTGTGCCGCTACCTGCTCGATCAGCCAGCCGGCGCGCTGGACCGCGATAACCGTGTGACCAAGATGGTCGGCAATGGCCTGCGCCCCGGTGTGTGGGCGCAGTTCAAGCAGCGCTACGGGGTTGAGCATGTGTGCGAACTGTATGCTGCCAGCGACGGCAATATCGGCTTTACCAATGTGCTGAACTTCGACAACACCATCGGCTTTTGCCTGCAGCAGTGGGCGCTGGTGGACTACTCCCACGAAGGCGGTGAGCCCACACGTGATGGCGATGGTTTTATGCGCAAGGTGCAAACGGGCGGGCAGGGGCTGCTATTGGCCAAAATTGACGAAAAATCGCCGTTTGACGGCTACACCGAGCCGGAAAAGAACCGCAAGGTGGTGCTCACGGACGTGTTCGAGAAGGGTGATCGTTATTTCAATACCGGCGACCTGTTGCGCAGTATTGGCTTTGGCCACGCGCAATTTGTTGATCGCCTCGGCGATACCTACCGCTGGAAGGGCGAAAACGTCTCCACCACTGAAGTCGAGAACGTCTTGCTGCAGCACCCGCAGATCGCCGAAGTGGTGGCTTACGGCGTCGAGATCGACAACACCAATGGCCGCGCGGGCATGGTCGCCATCACCCCGAGTGAATCCCTGGCGTGCCTGGATATGCGTGAGCTGCTGCAGTTCGCTCACGGCCGGTTACCGCACTACGCCGTGCCGCTGTTCCTGCGGATCAAGGTGAAAATGGACACCACCGGCACGTTCAAATACCAGAAGGTACGGCTCAAGGAGGAAGCGTTCGACCCGCACAAGGCTGGCACTGACCCGGTCTACGCGTGGCTGCCGGGCGCTGACTGCTATGTACCGGTCACCGGCGAACTGTTGGCGCAGATCCAGGGCGGGCAGTTTCGCTATTGATTGTGGTTATGCTCACTTTTGGCAAAAAAGTCATGACAGCAGGGAACTCCGTCGCGACACTGGGCGCCTTATCCAGTACTTAAAGCAGCACCCCACAAGGAGCCTCCACATGCCAGACCAGCCTAAACAAATGACCGAAGACGAAGCCGCAGCGTTTGCCGAGCAGGTCTTCGATGTGGCGCGCAAAGGCGACGCCGCCATGCTCGCCGCGTTGCTGGCCAAAGGCTTGCCGCCTAACCTGCGTAATCATAACGGCGATACGTTGTTGATGCTGTCGGCCTACCACGGCCACGTCGACGCGGTGAAAGTGCTGCTGGAATCCAAGGCCGATCCGCTGATCGCCAATGACAAGAACCAATTGCCGATGGCCGGTGCGGCGTTCAAAGGCAACCTGCCGGTGGTCAAGGCGCTGATCGAAGGCGGCGCGCCAGTAGACGCAGCCTCCTCGGACGGCCGTACAGCCTTGATGATGGCGGCAATGTTCAACCGTGTCGAAATGCTTGAGTACTTGCTCGGTCAGGGCGCCAACCCCAAGGCCACCGACGCGCAGGGTGCCACCGCACTGGCGGCGGCGCAGACCATGGGGGCCATGGACACGGCGGCGCACTTGCAGAAACTGGTGTAGGCTACGCGCCCTTTAAAACCAGCCCACCACAGGATCTCCCCATGAAAGCCGCACTCGTCGAACTCATCAGCAAAATCAGCGCCGGCGTGATGAGCGCAGACGAGGTGGCGCGCATCGCCGAAGAAGCGGCGCAGGCCTACGCTGACCCTGCGGCATTCCTGGCAGCGAACCCGGACATCAACTACGACGACTCCTTCCCGATCACGCTGGGTGAGTGGGTAGTGGTGGGCAGCTTGCCGGATACCGTGTTGTTTCAGGCCGACACCTATGGCGATTTGTTTGCGCAGATCGTCGCGTCGTTCGGCGCGGGCGTGGCGTTCAACCTCAAGCCCAAGCAGTTGGCCAAAACCGAGGACCTCACCGCGCTCAACCGTATCCAGATCCAGATGAGTGCCCTCAGCCCGGAAGATGGCGGGTATGTGCTGCTTAATTTCAGCCAGTTGCTCGATGACGAGATACAGGCCGTGTTGGTCTACGGTAATGACCTGCCCCGCGTGCTTGAATTGTGTGCCGAGGTCGGCATCAAGGCTGAACCTTCCCTCGAAGCGCTGCGCATCGCCCTACACGTCTGAAATAAAACGGAACCCCTGCCAGGGCTGGCTATCCTACAAGTTGCATGACCTCACTTAGGAGCGACACCATGGGTTCAACGTTTAATGGTCTGATTGGCCTGATCATCCTCGCGCTGGATATTTGGGCGATCATAAATGTGTTCAAAAGCGGCGCAAGCACCGGTGCCAAAGTGCTGTGGATTCTGCTGATCCTGTTGCTGCCGGTGCTGGGCCTGATCATCTGGGCAATCGCCGGGCCGCGCGGTAACGTGCGGATATAACCGCTGACTCAATGTGGGAGGGGGCTTGCTCCCGATAGCGGTGTGACAGTCACTTGTTTAATGACTAAGACACCGCCATCGGGAGCAAGCCCCCTCCCACATTTGCTTTATGTGCGCTCAGAAAATTTGTGTTTCGAAATATTCGCTGCACACAATTTTCACATCTTATCCAAGACAATTCCCCGGCTTTATGGCTCCCCCTCACGCCCTGTTTCCCACGCCACTAAAGGTGGGTCAGCGGCGCACGTTGAGTAATTAATAGCGTTGATGCCGTTGATCGGGCACCATTTGCGCCACCGCGTTAACCGCCTGCCCCAGCCAGCCTGGGCGAGGGTCGGACGCAACTGCATTATTTCGCAACTTAAACTTCCAATGGGTCCTGAAACGACATGGCAAACCCGGACGCCCTGAGTCAGCAGCGAGCTTCTAATCGCCTGCTGCAACCGACCGTCAAATCCCATCTGGCGTACACGCTGCTCTGCGCACTGGTCATGATGGTGATGTTCTCCCTGCTGCGCCTGGCGCTGCTGGCCTACAACCGCGAGATGATCCTCGACACACCGGCCTCAACCTTCCTGGAAGCCTTCGGCAACGGCCTGCGCCTGGACATTCGCCTGGTGATGTACGTGCTGGTCCCGCTGCTGCTGGCGTTGTTCAGCGTTCGGGCCATGGCGGCGCGCGGGTTCTTCCGTTTGTGGCTGACCGTCGCGTCGAGCATTGCGCTGTTCCTGGGCCTGATGGAGATGGACTTCTATCGTGAGTTCCACCAGCGCCTCAACGGCCTGGTCTTCCAGTATGTGAAAGAAGACCCGAAAACCGTGATGAGCATGCTCTGGTATGGTTTCCCGGTGGTGCGCTACCTGCTGGCCTGGGCCGTGGGCACGTTGATTCTGAGCATCGCCTTCAAGGGCGCCGACCGTGCGACGCGCCCACGCGGGCCGTTCAGCGGCGGCACCGTCGGCACGCGCCAAGTGGCGCCGTGGTACACCCGCATCGCGGTGTTCGTGGTCTGCCTGTTGGTCGCCGTGGTTGCCATCCGTGGCACCTTGCGCCAGGGCCCGCCGCTGCGTTGGGGTGATGTTTACACCACCGATTCGAACTTCGCCAACCAGTTGGGCTTGAACGGCACCCTGTCGCTGATCGCTGCGGCCAAGTCGCGCTTCTCCGAAGACCGCTCGAACATCTGGAAAGCCACCCTGGAGCAACCGCTGGCCACCCAGACCGTGCGTGACATGCTGTTGCTTCCGCAAGAAAAGCTGGTGGATGCCGACACTGCCGCCGTGCGCCGTGACTACACGCCGCCGGCCGAGAAAACCCTGCCGATCAAGAACGTCGTCGTGATCCTGATGGAAAGCTTCGCCGGGCACTCGGTGGGCGCCTTGGGTCGCCCCGGCAATATCACGCCGGCCTTCGACAAGTTGTCCAAGGAAGGTTTGCTGTTCGACCGCTTTTTCTCCAACGGCACCCACACCCACCAGGGTATGTTTGCCACCATGGCCTGCTTCCCGAACCTGCCGGGCTTCGAATACCTGATGCAAACCCCGGAAGGCAGCCACAAGCTGTCGGGCCTGCCGCAGTTGCTCAGCGCGCGCAAGTTTGACGACGTGTATGTCTACAATGGCGACTTCGCCTGGGACAACCAGTCGGGCTTCTTCAGCAACCAGGGCATGACCAACTTCATCGGGCGTAATGACTTCGTTAACCCGGTGTTCTCCGACCCGACGTGGGGCGTGTCCGACCAGGACATGTTCAACCGTGGCCTCGAAGAACTGAAGGCCCGTGAAGGCGGCAAGCCGTTCTACGCACTCCTGCAAACCCTCTCCAACCACACGCCGTACGCGTTGCCGACGCCATTGCCGGTTGAGAAAGTCACCGACCGTGGCAGCCTCAACGAGCATTTGACGGCCATGCGTTACTCCGACTGGGCGCTGGGCCAGTTCTTTGAAAAAGCCCGTAAAGAGCCGTACTTCAAAGAGACCCTGTTCGTGGTTGTGGGTGACCACGGCTTCGGTAACGAGCAGCAGATCACCGAGATGGACCTGGGCCGCTTCAACGTGCCGATGCTGATGATTGCACCGGGCATGCAAGAGAAGTTCGGCCAGCGTGACCACACCGTGGGTACGCAGATCGACATCGTGCCAACCATCATGGGCCGCCTGGGCGGCGATACCTTGCACCAGTGCTGGGGCCGTGACCTGCTCAACCTGCCGGAAGGCGACAAGGGCTTTGGCGTGATCAAGCCGTCGGGCAGCGACCAGACCGTAGCGCTGGTCACAGATGACCGCGTGCTGGTATTGCCGAAGGAAATGCCGCCCAAGCTGTGGTCCTACGAACTGGGCGCTAACCCGACCGGTAAGTTAATTTCCGAGTCGCCGGACGAAGCGGCGTTGAAGCAGAAACTCGATTCGTTCCTGCAGACGGCCACCAAGAGCCTGTTGGATAACACTGCCGGTGTAGTTGACGGCAAGCCGGACTAACTAACCGACGAAAAAAAAGAGGCCATTAAGGCCTCTTTTTTTGTCCGGCTTTTATATCCGGCCGAGCAACAACAGCACCAGCAGCACCACCAGCACAACGCCGAGGATACCCGACGGGCCATAGCCCCAGTTACGCGAGTGCGGGAACACCGGCAGGCCGCCGACCAGCAGCAGGATGAGGATGATGATTAGAATGAGGCTCATGTTTTATTTCCTTATAGGCCTTCTTCAAGGACCGGTTATTTAACGTTGGGACCGCACACTGTAAATGCGAGCGCGTTAACAACTCCGACTGTACGATCTGGTAAAAAATTCCGTGATTTTTTAAAGCATTTCGCAAACATGTTTATTTCTTTTAACCCGTTGGCACTTAGCACACGTTAGTTGAGAAATATTGAACTTACGCGTTAAGTCGTCCTCGCACCCGGCCTTGGGTTTGCTCAAGGCATTCATCAATTGGATGGTGCGTGGGTGCGGTAAAAACCTTCGCTACACTGCGGATCACTTCTACTGTGAACCACAAGGCTACTGTCCTATGCAAAATCGCATGATGATCACCGGCGCCGGTCCGGCCTGGGTCGCGAAATCGCGCTGCGCTGGGCCCGCGAGGGTTGGCAGTTGGCCTTGTCGGACGTGAGCGAGGCGGGCTTGCAGGAAACCCTCAAGCGCGTACGCGAGGCGGGTGGCGACGGCTTTACCCAGCGCTGCGATGTGCGCGACTACAGCCAGCTCACCGCTTTTGCCCAAGCGTGCGAGGTGAAGCTGGGGGGCATTGATGTGATCGTCAACAATGCAGGGGTTGCGTCGGGTGGCTTCTTCGCCGAATTGTCCCTGGAAGACTGGGACTGGCAGATCGCGATCAACTTGATGGGCGTGGTTAAAGGCTGCAAGGCGTTTCTGCCGCTGCTGGAAAAGAGCAAGGGCCGGATTATCAACATCGCCTCAATGGCGGCGCTGATGCAGGGCCCTGCGATGAGCAATTACAACGTGGCCAAGGCGGGCGTGGTGGCGTTGTCCGAGAGTTTGCTGGTGGAACTCAAGCAGCAGGCAGTCGGCGTGCATGTGGTGTGCCCGTCGTTTTTTCAGACCAATTTGCTCGACTCGTTTCGCGGGCCTACACCAGCGATGAAAGCGCAGGTGGGTAAGTTGCTGGAGAGTTCGCCGATCACGGCGGCGGACATCGCTGACTATATTTACCAGCGGGTGGCAGCGGGCGAGTTTATGATTTTGCCGCATGAACAGGGGCGAATGGCGTGGGCATTGAAGCAGAAGAACCCGCAGTTGTTGTATGACGAAATGACGGTGATGGCCGACAAGATGCGGGCCAAGGCGCAGACGGTTAAGGCGTAGTGTGGGGGCGCGTCTCAGATCAAAAGCAGATCAAAAGCAACAGCACGGCGGCCTGAAAGCCGACCTGAGTGGTTGAAGCGGATCAAATGCGGCTTTGCATACGCTTTGCATACACAGCAGATCTGCTTTTGCATTTTGTGGGAGGGGCTTGCTC
>NZ_VUAZ01000180.1 GCF_009296165.1 Pseudomonas kitaguniensis
GCACAGTTTGAAGAAGCCGGTCCCAGTGGTTCATACCTGGCTGGGGTTGAAACTGGAAAGCTGTTGAGTGATATGGCGGGTGTTCTTTCAGTTGGCGGGGGAGTCGTGAAGGGCGGCGCCTTGCTGGCGGAAAAGGTCGCTGCTAAGGTCACCAAGGCCGAGTTCGAGGCGGTGGCAAAAGGCATTTCTCCGGTTGTCACTGCCGAGGGGAAAATTGGGGATGCAGCATTTACTGATGTAAACCAAACAGCTCGCCCAATTGCTCAGGCAAATCCAGATGAGCCAACCCTGATATCTGATCGAGTAGCGACCAAGATTGAAGCAGCAGGAAAACCGTTGCCGAACGGAAATATGGCCGACGCTCATGCAGAAATTGGAGTCATACAGCAGGCATATAATGCTGGCAAGACCCAGGGGGCTGATATGGCTATGAGCGTTGCAGGTAAAGACGTATGTGGTTTTTGCAAAGGTGATATAGCAGCAGCGGCGGAAAAAGCCGGATTGAAATCTTTAACTGTTCAGGCGATGGACGACGTAACAGGATTACCAAAAAAATATAATTGGGTGCCGGGAATGCGGTCGATTAAGGAAGTGCCATGAGTATGGTTTTTGGAGGTTATATTGTTGACTCTAATGGCGGTCGCCATCAGCTAGAAGTTTTCGTGGATCCTGAAGAGTTTTTTATTCGGGACGTATTGAGTTCTATCAGTGAGCACTCCGGCGTTATCACGATGCGGCGTCAGTTGGAATGTGAAGGTCAGCCCTATGAGTTGGTACTGTATTTTGAGAGTGGAAATTTCTTACTGATGCTTAGCGAATATGATAGAGAGGGTGAGCATGGAGTGAGAACTTTAACTGATCTCAACTCGAAAAACGAACTAGTCAGTATTTTAGGTGAGATGTATCCTGCTAGGGCGGTCACGCGTGATGTAGAGCTTGTTTGTACTGTTTTTATAGAATTCGCTCGTGCAGGAAATGTGTCCGTAGATATCATGGCGTAAGCTCCACCCAATGTCATCTGACTAGTTGGTGCAAAAGGTGTAGGAGCGCTATCGAATGATATTCTAGTCGACGCGCGTATTGGGAATGGTACGAAGGGGCAAGGTAGCGGAAACAAAGTAGACCAACTTCCGAATAAACAAGTTGTTGGAGCTGATGGTAAACCAATACCTGTGTACTCAGAGCCAGAAAGGCTCAATGGTCCTTATGCGACTCAGGAGTTCCCCTCGACTCCGGTTGCGCATGGTTTTCCCGATATTGTCGATAACTATGCAAATAGTGCGGCTAATTTTTCTCTCAACAATGGCTCGTCGCTTTACCAAGTATCAGGCAGCTACAACGGTGTGTCGGGTAGGTTTGAATGGATCGTAGATCCGAAGTTGTGCGGTGGAACATGCAGAATGTTTGTACCAAATGGAACTATTAACGGTATGCCGGTGAAACCATGATTCAAGCAGTTTTTGAGCGAATTACCAAATGTGGCTTGACCGACTGGGCCGTTTTGCTTAAGGGGGTCTGTGGTGTTCCTAGCCTTTCGGGGAAATTGCCAACGTCTTGTGTGGAAGACTTTGCAAGCGCTGAACTTGAAAAGGTTGCTGGGAATAATCCCTTGCTCGATGTGATTGTTAGTTTAGCTAACGATAGTGATCTGCCTTTATCTGAGCTATGCCCACAGTTGAAAAAAATGAGCGATTTTCAAAATGCAGAAGTGCAACGAGCTAAAAGAATATGGCGAGCGTTTGCATTGGAAGAATTATTAGCAAATCTGGACTCTGACCCGCTCTATGGGTTGATAAAGTTGTCTGAGTTTTGGTCAGGCTGGGATTGGCCTGCTGATGCTCCACTGTCGATGATCCCTGGTGCGATGACTTTGCCGCAGAATCAATACCACTCTGCATCGAACTATGATCACGTTGTTCATGAGCATGAACAATGGTTGAAAGATGAGCTGGTTGCTTTGAGCTGTAGAAAAGCTTTAACTTGATCAGGCACTATCGACACCGGCGTTGGCCGGTGCGTTTGCACCCTTTTTGCCGCCTGTAGCCTTTTTGCAGTCCTTTTGCCTCCTTCTGTCTACCACCCTGCACCCTGACGACTGATCTCCTCGATTGCATTCCTAAACGCGCCGCCCGTCGTTGACTAGATGGGATTATGGATCGCTTACGATTGCAGGTGGTGACCTGAGCGGTGCAGTGACGGGCGCGCAAGCGGGTAGTAATGCTGTTCAGAACAACTACCTGAGCAAGGCGCAGAAAGCTCAGCGTGACGCGGAAATGGCCGGCTGCGAGGGCACGGTTTGCCGGACAGGAACTGCGACCAAGTGGATGGCGATCGACATCGCGCAAGACGCCAGTTTTACAGCAGGTACTGCCGCTGGCGCTGTGTTGGGGCTGAATGACGCCGTTGATAGCATCGTGCACACCGCGGGCAACCTTGGGGAAACGTACGCGGCCCTCAAGGTCGTGGTTGAGAGCGGCGGCGTTTGGGATTCGGTCAAACAGACGTACATCGACCGCATTGATACATTGCAGGCACAGTTTGAAGAAGCCGGTGCCAGTGGTTCATACCTGGCTGGGGTTGAAACTGGAAAGCTGTTGAGTGATATGGCGGGTGTTCTTTCAGTTGGCGGGGGGGTCGTGAAGGGCGGCGCCTTGCTGGCGGAAAAGGTCGCTGCTAAGGTCACCAAGGCCGAGTTCGAGGCGGTGGCAAAAGCTTCGACGGACAGGCCGCCACTGACGAGCAATAGTGGT
>NZ_VUAZ01000181.1 GCF_009296165.1 Pseudomonas kitaguniensis
GCGCGGCTGCACCGGTTGCACCGGTTGCCGCCAAAGCGGCGGCGCCGGTTGCGGCCAAGCCAGCCCCGGCACCTGCGGCTGCACCTGCACGCGCCGCAGCCGCGCCGGTTGCCGAAAAACCTGCCAGTGAAGCCGAAACCACGGTGCGCGTTGATACCGCGCGCCTGGACGACATCATGAACATGGTCGGCGAACTGGTGCTGGTGCGTAACCGCTTGGTGCGCCTGGGCCTGAACAGCGGCGACGAAGCCATGCAAAAGGCCGTGTCGAACCTCGACGTGGTGACGGCTGACTTGCAGACCGCGGTGATGAAAACGCGGATGCAGCCGATCAAGAAAGTCTTCGGCCGCTTCCCGCGATTGGTTCGCGACCTGGCACGCCAGCTCAAGAAAGAGATCAACCTGGAACTGGTGGGTGAAGAAACCGACCTCGACAAAAACCTTGTCGAGGCCCTGGCCGACCCGCTGGTCCACTTGGTGCGCAACGCCGTCGACCACGGCATCGAAACCCCGGAAGAACGCGAGGCCTCGGGCAAGTCGCGTGGCGGCAAGGTGATTCTGGCGGCTGAGCAAGAGGGCGACCATATTCTGCTGTCGATCACCGATGACGGCAAAGGCATGGACCCGGCGATCTTGCGCAATATCGCGGTCAAGCGTGGCGTGATGGACAAGGACGCCGCCGACCGCCTGACCGACACCGAGTGCTACAACCTGATCTTCGCGCCGGGCTTCTCGACCAAAACCGAGATTTCCGACGTGTCTGGCCGTGGCGTCGGCATGGACGTGGTGAAAACCAAGATCAGCCAGCTCAACGGCTCGATCAATATCTACTCGACCAAGGGCCAGGGCTCGAAGATCGTCATCAAGGTGCCGTTGACCTTGGCGATCATGCCGACGCTGATGGTGATGCTGGGCAACCAGGCCTTCGCCTTCCCGTTGGTCAACGTCAACGAGATCTTCCACCTCGACCTGTCGCGCACCAACGTGGTGGACGGCCAGGAAGTCGTGATCGTGCGCGACAAAGCATTGCCACTGTTCTACCTCAAGCGCTGGCTGGTTGCATCGGCCAAGCATGAAGAGCAGCGTGAAGGCCATGTGGTGATTCTCTCGGTGGGCACTCAGCGGATCGGCTTTGTCGTCGATCAACTGGTGGGCCAGGAAGAGGTGGTCATCAAGCCTTTGGGCAAAATGCTGCAGGGAACCCCGGGCATGTCGGGTGCGACCATTACCGGTGACGGTCGGATCGCGCTGATTCTTGATGTTCCGAGCATGCTCAAGCGTTACGCTGCTCGGCGTATTTGATTCTGGCGGGGCAGGGCGGTTTCGCCCGCCCCACCTAACGGAGTGTTTATGGCAGTCAAGGTCCTGGTGGTGGACGATTCGGGTTTCTTCCGCCGTCGCGTCTCGGAAATTCTCTCCGCCGATCCAACGATTCAGGTGGTCGGTACGGCCACAAACGGCAAAGAGGCGATTGATCAGGCCATTGCGTTGAAACCGGACGTGATTACCATGGACTACGAGATGCCGATGATGGATGGCATCACGGCAGTTCGACACATCATGCAGCGCTGCCCCACCCCGGTGTTGATGTTCTCCTCGCTGACCCACGAAGGCGCCCGGGTAACCCTGGATGCGCTGGACGCGGGTGCGGTGGACTTCCTGCCGAAGAATTTCGAAGACATCTCGCGTAACCCCGAGAAGGTCAAACAGATGCTGTGCGAAAAGGTGCACAGCATTTCGCGCAGTAACCGTCGCAGCTTGTCGAGCGCGCCGGCACCTGCCCATGCACCCGCTCCCGCGCCCGCGCATGCCCCGGCCG
>NZ_VUAZ01000182.1 GCF_009296165.1 Pseudomonas kitaguniensis
CTTTAACTTGCAGGACGTTTCCTAGAGACTCTCCAGCCTATTGCGCCTTACCGTTTGGGTCTCTAGCCTCTCTGGGTCGCTGCACATCAGCGATCGGGTTTAGCGATCCGGACGTCAAGAGAGGCACCGCACCAAACGAATCAGCTGGCAGCCGCCAGCTTTAAGCGTTTTATGGCGGCTGTGTGCGGGAGACCTTGAGTCTACCCGGGGCGCTCTCAACCCGGATCGCTAACCTGCACACAGCTGCCACCCTCTTCATGTTTAGCGATGTGATGTGGCGGCTCTACTTCAGCAGAGAGCAATCTATAATAAGTGTGGGAGCGGGCTTGCTCGCGATGACATTGGGTCAGTCAATAAATCAGTGGCTGAACGGCCGCCATCGGGAGCAAGCCCCCTCCCACAGTGGAACTGCGACAGCTGCAAAATTCTGCGCCACATTCGAATAAGTGTGGGAGCGGGCTCGCTCGCGATGGCATTGGGTCAGTCAATAAATCAGTAGCTGAACCACCGCCATCGGGAGCAAGCCCCCTCCCACAGTTGAACTGCGACAGCTGCAAAATTCTGCGCCACATTC
>NZ_VUAZ01000183.1 GCF_009296165.1 Pseudomonas kitaguniensis
TACGGGGTGGGTTGATCCGCTCGGTTTGAACACATGTCCAGGGGCGGATGGGTGTAAGCCCGTAGCTAAGGTTGATGAACCTTCGACTAAAGCAAACGTTCACAAAAATGAACCTGAGCCACCAACGACAAATGAGGAGGAGGACTATCTATTCAGGGGAGATAGAAAACACCCAGATGAAATTTTCAAGCATGGCTTCAAGAGCAAAGGAGAAAGCAATGACCTCTACTTGCATGCTCTAAACAGCAACGATCCGCCGAGCAACTTCATAAGCACCTCACCGTCGAGGCTCACTGCGGCAGATTTTGCAACTGGTTACGGTACAAGAGGAGGTTATCTATACGTTCTAAAAAGTATTCCTGGACATGACGTCAATTTAGAACTCGGCAAGATGACCCCCTTTTCAAACGAAAAAGAATTTGCAGTGCACCACAAAATACACCCGGAGGACATTTTAGGCATGACACCTTTAAAACCTGATGGAAGCTATGTAGGGCATTCGATTCCAAACCCGAACAGGAAATAGAATGGACACGCAGAAAATAAAGGTAATTATTGAAAATCAAGTGACGGAAGTGACAGTGAAATATGATGTCGAAAGCCTTGTGATGACATTTTCCGAGGCTGATAACTTCAAGAAATTTTATCAAGGAAAGGATATTTACGCTTGCCTGGCTAAAGTCAGGGCAGATTTCCCTCATATAAAATTCCTCTGCAAGGGGGCAAAAATAAATGTAATGCCTTCAAGAATGGCCTCTCAGATGAGTGCAGGGCTGGTCGCATATGAAATGGCATTAGGTAAACCAGCTTCGCGAAACGACATAGTTAATATATTTGACCACGAGGAAAACAACCTAACAAACAACCCGCAAGAACAGGTTAATTTCTTCAAAGAGTGGCTAGCATCATTGAATGCAGAGAACTATGAAAAATTTAATTAGCTTGCTTTTAAAACAGATTCCACATCATCAAAAAAGTATACATTAAGTCCCATGCGGCCTACACGACTGCTATAGGAGTACCGTACGCCGAACTTCTGCATGATTTTGCTTATACAGAAAGCAACCTCACCGACAATACACAAGAGCCACAAGACTCCCGCCGACACTGGGCTGAATCAGTGTAGGTGCAGCTCGATACACCCCGTGACGAGCACACTCGCTCGCCACAGTATTACGCGTCGGTATCAGATCCCCGCCAGCGCCAAATCCATCGCAAAATACGTAAAGATCAAATCCGCACCGGCGCGCTTGATCGAACCCAGCGTCTCACGCACTACTCGATCTTCATCAATTGCACCGGCCTGGGCGCCAAATTTGATCATCGCGTATTCGCCGCTGACCTGGTAAGCGGCCACCGGCAGGCGCGAGGCTTCGCGGATGTCGCGGATGATGTCGAGGTAGGCGCCCGCGGGTTTGACCATCAGCGCGTCGGCGCCTTCCTGTTCGTCCAGCAGCGATTCGCGCACGGCTTCGCGGCGGTTCATCGGGTTCATCTGGTAGCTTTTGCGGTCGCCTTTGAGCGCGCTGCCGCCGGCTTCGCGGAATGGGCCATAGAGCGCCGAGGCGAATTTGGTCGAGTAGGCCATGATCGGAATATGCGTGAAGCCGGCGTCATCCAGGGCGCGGCGAATGGCCTGGACCTGGCCGTCCATTGCTGCCGACGGCGCAATAACGTCAGCCCCGGCGCGAGCGGCGGCCACTGCTTGCTTGCCGAGGTTAACCAGGGTCGCGTCGTTATCGACATGGGCTCCGTGCATCACGCCGCAGTGGCCGTGGTCGGTGTATTCACAGAAGCAGGTATCGGACATTACGATCATTTCCGGCACCGCGTCCTTGATGATCGAAGACATGCGCGAGACCAGACCGCGTTCCTTCCATGTGTCGCTGCCGTTGGCGTCGAGGTGATGGGACACGCCGAAGGTCATGACGGATTTGATCCCGGCACGGGCATACCGCTCGATCTCGGCCGCCAATTTTTTCTCAGGGATGCGCTGCACGCCGGGCATGCTGGTGATCGGCACGAAGTCGTCGATTTCTTCTTCGACGAAAATCGGCAGCACCAGGTCGTTGAGGGTGAATTCGCTTTCCTGGAACAAGCCACGCAGCTCCGGGGAGCGGCGCAGGCGACGTGGGCGGGCTTGGGGGAACTGGCTGGTCATGGCTTTCCTGATTTTGAGGCTAAATAGCTAAGGCAAAAATCTTTGGGGCAAAAGCTTATGCCCCTTGCCCCGGCAGCACAAATGCCAAGGGGCCAATAGTGTATTGCGCGGCCCGTAACAATTGATTGATCTAGAGCTGTAAACGCCCTTCGATGCACACCGCCACCGCGCCGCCGATCCAAATGTCGTCGCCCTGGCGCTCCACACGAATGCGCCCTGCGCGCCCGATCGCCGTGCCCTGGCTGACTACGTAAACCTGGGGCGCGAGGCCTTCACCCAGCAACCATTGGGCGACGCCAGCATTCAGGCTGCCAGTGGCCGGGTCTTCCTGAGCGCCGTCACCGGCGATAAAGGCGCGCACTTCGAAGTGCGCGTGCACAGCGTCGCGCGTCGGGTCACAGGGGGCGATAACGCCTACCGCCAAACCGTGTAACTGCGAATAGTCCGGCTCCAAGCCGAGAACCTGGTCGCGATCAGCCAGCATCACCGCCAGCCAACCCGCACCATTATCGACCCATTGGCTGCGCACAATGGCCTCGGGGGCCAAGCCCAGCGCCAGGCACACGCGCGCAAGCAACGGCGCCTCTACTGAACCTGTTCGCAATAACGGCGGCGCAATAAACGCCAGCTCATCGCCTTCGCGACGGATGCGCACCAGGCCAATGTCGCACTCCTGAATGATCTCTTCTCCTTGCGCAAGGCCACCCGCTTGCAGCCAGGCGTGGCAACTGCCCAGCGTCGGGTGCCCGGCGAACGGCAGTTCTTTGAGCGTGGTGAAAATTCTCACCCTATAGTCAGCGCGTGGGTCGCGTGGCGTCAGTAAAAACGTGGTTTCGCTGAGATTGGTCCAGTTGGCGAAGTCGGCCATTTGCTGATCGGTCAGGCTGTCGGCACCGAGCACCACCGCCAGCGGGTTGCCTTTAAGCGCGACGCGGCTGAACACATCCAGTTGTTTAAAATCGAACGTTGGCATGCGTCAGCTCGGAATGTTAAGGCCGCGGATCACCGCAGGGCGTGCGACAAAGCCGTCCAGCGCGCGCAGCACGTTAGGAAAGTCA
Organism: Pseudomonas kitaguniensis; assembly: GCF_009296165.1. Lineage (GTDB taxonomy): Bacteria > Pseudomonadota > Gammaproteobacteria > Pseudomonadales > Pseudomonadaceae > Aquipseudomonas > Aquipseudomonas kitaguniensis. Next base: position 3,220 of record NZ_VUAZ01000183.1, read on the forward strand.
GCGATGCCAACCAAGTCGCCGGACTCGTAGAAACCGATCAGGTTGCGGACCCACGGGAAGGTGGCGATGTCGGCGATGCTGTAGTCGTCGCCCATGATCCAGGTGCGGCCCAGCAGGCGTTTTTCCAGTACACCGAGTAAACGTCGGGACTCGGCCGCATAGCGATCACGCGGGCGTTTATCCGGGTAATCCTTGCCGGCAAATTTATTGAAGAATCCGAGTTGACCGAACATCGGGCCGATACCGGCCATCTGAAACATCAGCCATTGCAGGGTTTCATAACGCGTGGTCGGGTCTTCGGACAACAACTGGCTGGTTTTTTCCGCCAGGTAAATAAGGATAGCGCCGGACTCGAACAACGCCAGCGGCTGCCCGCTCGGGCCATTGGGGTCGATGATTGCGGGGATTTTGTTGTTGGGGTTCAGCGACAAAAACTCCGGCGACAGTTGGTCCTGTGTCTCGAAGCTGACCTTGTGCGCCTCATACGGCAGGCCAAGCTCTTCGAGCATGATCGAGACTTTTAAACCGTTGGGCGTAGGTAGCGAGTACAGTTGCAAGCGCTCCGGGTGCTGCGCAGGCCATTTGCTATGAATTGGGAAGGCGGCGATTGCGTTCATCGGGAAATACCTGGGCATAAAGCTCCCATGATAGTCATGTGTCCGCCGTCCTGCATGGGTCATCAATACGCAACATAGCTGCGCTAGTCTCCCGCGCAGGCGAACCAAAGAGCCTGAACACACTCTTAAGTGCGCCATTACGGTGAAAGGAGACACCCTGTTACACCGACACGGAAAACCACAGGACGCCGGATGCGTCACTGGGGCCGGGCTTGTCAGCCCTAATCCGATGCACTGAAGACTCGAACCCACAATGACAATCAAGCCTCTGTGCCTTGCGCAACGTCTTAAACGATATTCATACGTCATGCTGCCGCTGCTCTTGGCGGGCGGCGCCGTCGGTCTGACACTTGAGTCGCGCATCAGCAGCGCCGAGCCGGTGGACGGCGTACAAACGTTGGTATTCCTGCGCCACGGCGAAAAACCCGTAGGCGGTCTTGGCCAGCTCAACTGCCAGGGCCTGAACCGCGCGATGAACCTGGCCACCGTGCTGCCGGAAAAATTCGGCAAGGCCAACTATGTATTTGCCGCCAACCCGACACGCAATGTCGAGGAAGGTGAGCACGACAACTCCTACAGCTACATTCGGCCACTGATGACCATCAGCCCCAGCGCCATCAAGCTCGGCCTGCCGGTAAACATCAAATTCTCCGCCAACGACACCAGCGCCCTCGCCGACGAGTTGGTCGAAGACAAGTACCACAACTCGATTATCTACACCGCCTGGTCCCACGGCTACTTGCCGGAGCTAATCAACAAAGTGGCCAGTGAAGCCTCGGGTGAGAAACAACGTATTACTAAAGATTGGTCGGGCAGTGATTACGACACCCTCTACGTACTGAAATTGACCTGGCACAACGGCAAGGCGTCGCTGCTGAGCCGCAACTACACACAAGGCCTGAATAACGGCCAGCAAACCTGCCCGGATGCGACCCAGATCAGCGCGGACATCTGAAGCCTGAGCGACACACGCGTATGATGCTGCGCTATTGACTCATTCTGCGGATCAGCATCATGCCCAACCTCATCTCCACCCAGCCCAACCGGGGCTGGTCTTTCTGGTACAAACCCGCGCTATTCCTGCTGGTCGCCTGCATTGGCCTCTACTATGTGAAGTGGTCGCCCTACTACCTCAAGGCCTTCGTGGCGGCGGATAACCACAGCATCGGCGCCTCGATTCTGAATGACCAGCAAACTGCCCCGCTGGCGGCAGCGCTGGCCTATGCCCAAGTGTATTTCCTGGCGATCTGGAAGGCCGCCGTGTTGGCGGTAATTCTGGGTTCGTTGCTGCAAGTATTGATCCCACGTGACTGGCTGTTGCGCCTGTTTGGCCGTGCCGGTTTGGGCTCGACGCTGCGCGGCGGGCTGTTCGCCTTGCCGGGCATGATGTGCAGTTGCTGCGCAGCCCCGGTAGCGGCGGGCATGCGCCGCCAGCACGTGTCGGTGGGCGCGGCACTGGCGTTCTGGATCGCCAACCCGGTATTGAACCCGGCGACCTTGGTGTTCATGGGCTTTGTGCTGGGCTGGGGCTTTACCGCGTTACGGCTGGTCGCGGGGGTTGTGCTGGTGGTCGGCGTGTCCTTGGTGGCGCAGCGGATTGCCCGACCCGACCAAGTGCCCGAAGCCGCATTGGACGCGGTGGCCGATGTCAGCCAAGTCGAGTCGCAACCGTTCCTGAGCCGCTGGTTGCGCACCTTGTGGCAGTTGTTCTGGAGCACGATCCCAATTTATATCGTCGCCGTGCTGGTATTGGGCGCGGCGCGGGTCTGGCTGTTCCCTCATATCGATGGCGCCATGGCCGACAGCCTGGTGTGGCTGGTGCCGCTGGCAATCGTCGGCACGCTGTTCGTAATTCCTACAGCCGCCGAGATTCCTATTGTACAAACCATGATGGCCTTGGGCATGGGCACCGGCCCGGCCGTGGCCTTGTTGATGACCCTGCCCAGCGTGAGCCTGCCGTCACTGCTGATGCTGCGCAAGGATTTCGATGCGCGGGTGCTGGTGACGGTGGCCGGGCTGACCATGCTGGTTGGCGTGGTGTGCGGGTTGATTGGCGCGGTTCTTCTTTAGTTAGTTGATGCGGCTGATGGCCCTTTCGCGAGCAAGCCCGCTCCCACAGTTTGACCTTATTCACCGATCAAACTGTGGGAGCGGGCTTGCTCGCGAAGAGGCCATCAGCCACACCCTATCAACCTCGCCTGGCCACGCGCTCGCGCAGGTACTCAACCACCGCCCCCTGCTCTCCCGCAAACTCGACCCGTACGCCTTTGCTTTCACGCTGGAAGGCGTACATCGGGTCGTAATACTCACGCAGCAGCCCTTCGATCCACACTCGGTGCAAGTCCACAGCGCCACTGCGGGCCTGTTCCGCCAAGGCATCCTGCAGGAGCGTCTGCAACCGCTGGAAGCGCTCGCCGCCAAGGCGCTTGTGGATATTCGCCAGGCTCTGGGTCAGACGCTCGGCAAACAGCGCCCAACCGTTTTCGCCAAATACTTGAATGAACTCGGCGCAGAGGTCGACCACGTAATCGCGCAGAATTCGTTCGACGCGGCCTTCGACACTGTCTTCCAGCCACACCATCGTAAACATCTGCATGCCCTGATGCAGCGGCAATGGCAGCGCACAACTGCCGATCATCCGGCTCTCGTCCTCGACCACAAACTGCTCGATACCGGCCGCGCGCTTTTTCAGCAGGTCTACCGCCAGGCGGTTCTCGAAGTCGATGTTGGACGGTTGCGCCGTGGCGCGTTTGCCAAAGCTGGAACCGCGGTGGTTGGCATGCCCTTCCAGGTCGAGGGCGTTGCGTAACTGGTTGAGTACCTCGGTCTTGCCGGTGCCGGTCATGCCGCCCAGCAAGACAAAATCACACTCCGCAGTCGCCTGCTCCACCGTGTTCAGCAAGAAGTTGCGCATGGCCTTGTAGCCACCGCCGACGCGCGGATAGTCAATGCCCGCCTCGGTTTTCAGCCATTGCTGAACGATCTGCGAGCGCATTCCGCCGCGAAAGCAGTACAGGTGCCCGTCGGGGTTGGCTTTGGCGAACTGCGCCCACTGTTCGATACGTTCAGCCTTGATCGCGCCCGACACCAGTTCATGCCCGAGCACGATGGCGGCTTGCTGGCCCTGCTGCTTGTAGCAAGTGCCGACGCGCTGGCGCTCGATGTCGGTCATCAGCGGCAGATTGATCACCCCGGGAAACGCGCCCTTGATGAATTCGATGGGCGCGCGGGTATCCATCATCGGCCGATCGTTGAGGAAAATATCGCGGTAGTCGGTGATGTCAGTTGCCATCAAAACACCTCTACCGCGTGGGTCTGTCGCTCAACCAGTGCGCCGATCGGCGCAAGGTGCAGGCCCAATTCGACGGCCACCGAGTGGAATTCGGCGTCGCCCTCCGGGGTCACGGCAATCAACAAGCCACCGCTGGTTTGCGGGTCGCACAGCACGCGCTTGTGCAATTCCTGCAAACGCCCCAGTTTGCTCGAATAGCTGTCGAAGTTGCGCAAGGTGCCACCGGGCATGCAGCCCTGATCCAGGTAGTCCTCCACCCCAGGCAGGCGTGGGACTTTTTCGTACTCGATGCGCGCGGTGAGACCACTGCCGTCGGCCATTTCCACCAAATGGCCCAACAAACCGAAACCGGTGACATCGGTCATGGCGGTCACACCGGCCAGTTTGCCGAAACGGCTGCCGGGTTTGTTCAGCGTACACATCCAGTCACGGGCCAGGCCGATGTCTGCCTCGCGCAACTTGCCCTTCTTTTCGGCCGTGGTGAGGATGCCGATGCCCAGCGGTTTGGTGAGGTACAAATGGCAGCCGGCAGTGGCGGTGTCGTTACGTTTCATGTGGCGCTTGTGCACGATGCCGGTCACGGCCAGGCCAAAGATCGGCTCCGGTGCATCAATCGAATGGCCACCCGCCAGCGGGATACCCGCGGCGTCGCAGACCGCGCGGCCGCCACGGATTACTTCACGGGCAATCTCCGGCGCCAATACATTCACCGGCCAGCCGAGAATCGCAATGGCCATCAACGGGTCGCCGCCCATGGCGTAGATGTCGCTGATGGCATTGGTAGCGGCAATGCGGCCGAAGTCGAAAGGATCATCGACAATCGGCATGAAAAAATCAGTGGTGGAAACGACGCCGCGCTCGTCGTCGATAGCGTAAACCGCGGCATCGTCCCGCGAGGCATTACCCACCCACAAGTTGGGGTCGAGGTTTTGCGCGCCGCTGCCGGCCAGGATTACTTCCAGTACCTGCGGTGAAATCTTGCAGCCGCATCCCGCGCCGTGGCTGTACTGGGTAAGGCGAATCGGCTCGTTCATGGGTGGACCTCAAGGTAACTAGTGGGCGGATTCTATCAGACAGCAAAAAGCCGGCTGGGCTCTTAAGCGCTCAGCCGGCTTTTAGGTGCAGACGCTTACTGCCGGGCGGCGAGCAAACGCTTGTGGCGGTTGCGCCGTGCGATGTTCAGGCACTCGATCGCCGCCGAGAACGCCATGGCCGCGTACACATAGCCTTTTGGCACATGGGCGCCGAAGCCTTCGGCGATCAACGTCATGCCGATCATGATGAGGAAGCCCAGGGCCAGCATCACCACCGTCGGGTTGTCGTTGATGAACTTGGCCAGCGGCTCAGCCGCCACCAGCATCACGATCACCGAGGTCACTACCGCAATAATCATGATCGGCAAGTGCTCAGTCATGCCCACTGCCGTGATGATGCTGTCGATGGAGAACACCAGGTCGAGCAACAAAATCTGGCCAATCGCCGCTGCGAATCCGATGGACACTGCAGCACCGGCACTGTTCTTCTCCTCAGGTTCCGGGTCCATGCTGTGGTGGATTTCGGTCGTCGCCTTCCACACCAGGAACAAGCCACCGGCGATCAGGATCATGTCCTTCCACGAAAACGCTTGGCCAAACACTTCAAATACCGGGGTGGTCAACTGCACGATAAACGCGATGGTGCTCAACAGCCCGAGGCGCAATATCAACGCCATGCTGATACCAATACGCCGCGCTTTGGCCCGATGCTTCTCCGGCAATTTGTTGGTGAGAATCGAGATAAAGATCAGGTTATCGATGCCCAGCACGATTTCCATCACGATCAAGGTGGCCAAAGCGATCCAGGCGGTTGGGCTGGCGGCCAGTTGTACAAGGTAATCCATAGGTCAGTCCTGAGGTTGTGCCGGGAAGTTAGGCTTCTTTGCTGTTTGATTCAGACTCTTTTTCTTCCTGATCGTCCTGCTCTTGCGGGCTGATCAGGCCTTGCGTGGCTTCGCTCAATGCCTGTTCGGCGGCCTTGTGGGTCTCATCGATGGCTTGTTTAGCGGATTCGGTGGCCTTGCCCATCACCTGTTGCGCGCTTTTTTCAACCTGATCACAGCCGCTGATCATTACCAATGAAAGCGCAAGCAACGACGCGGCGCCCAGAGAATTGAGTTTCATGCTGTGTTCCTCGTTAGAACCATTGGGCCCAAAAAGTGGGCCCTCGATAGCGAGGCATTCTATGCAAGCGTACAGTTCAGGAAAATTCGTATTTATACGGCGTATACTTCGGTTTTTACGAAGTGTAGACCCTCATGCTCAATTATCGACAGTTGCATTACTTTTGGGTAGTGGCCAAGACCGGCAGCATCGTTCGCGCCTGTGAGCAGTTGAACCTCACGGCGCAGACCATCAGCGGGCAGATCAGCTTGCTTGAAGAGACCTTTGGTATCGCTTTGTTTCAGCGCGTCGGCCGCCAGTTGGAACTCACCGAGGCTGGGCGCCGGGCCTTGCCCTACGCCGAGCAGATGTTTCAAACCGGCAATGAGCTGGAGGCGTTGTTGCGTGCGCAGCCCGATGAACAGCAGATTCTGTTTCGCGTCGGGGTGGCCGATGTGGTGCCCAAATCGATTGTCTACCGCCTGATCGCGCCGACCATGGCGTTGAGCGAACCTATCCGCATTACCTGCCGCGAGGACAAACTCGAGCGTTTACTGGCCGATTTGGCGATTCAGCGGCTGGATTTGGTGATCTCCGACAGCCCCATGCCTACGCACTTGGACATTAAGGGTTACAGCCAGAAGCTGGGCGAATGCGGCATCAGTTTTTTCGCCACCCAAGAGTTGGCTGACAGGTATCACGGCGCTTTCCCACAGTGCTTGCAGGGTGCGCCGCTGTTGATTCCGGGGGCAGAAACGGTGGTGCACAGCCGCTTGCAGCGCTGGTTTGCCGAGCAGCAGATTCAACCGAAGATCATCGGTGAGTTCGACGACAGCGCCTTGATGCAGGCATTCGGGCAATCCGGCAGCGGCATATTTATCGCCCCCAGCGTGATCGCCGATGAGGTGGTGCGCCAGTACGCGGTGGTGCTGATGGGCCAGACCGAGGCGGTGACCGAGTCGTTCTACGCGATCTCGGTGGAGCGCAAGGTCAAGCACCCCGGCATCGTCGCGATTACCGAAGGCGCCAGGCGCGAGCTGTTCACCGCCCTGCCCTGACGGATCAGGCGCTGGCGGCGACCGGCTTGGCGGTCATCAGCAAGAGTGCCAGCAGAATCGACGCCGGAATCAAGCGTGCCAGCGCCATCACCCAGATATTCGGTGCCAATGCCGCAACCGTATTGGCCACCGCGAACATGATCAAGATGGTAATGAACAGGCGCTTGCGCTGGAACCGCGCGAAGTACGCCGTCAGGAACGGCAGCCCAAAGGGCCCGCTGACGAATAGGAAAGAGTAGAGCGTGAAATCTTAACAGAGTGTGTCTGAAGTTGGCGAAGGCCTACGGATGCGAGTGATGAAGTGTCTCGCCATATAGGACCCTTCCCACAGCCGATAGGACCTTGCGCCTGCTTCTTACAGTGCTTTCTGCCTGCAATGCTGTGCCTTACTAAAAATAACCAGAGACGACTGCTTATGACTGCCACCCCTTCACGCTTCCAGCGACTGACACGCGTCAGCCTGGTCACGCAAATCGTCATCGGCCTGATCGCCGGCATTCTGCTGGCCTTGCTGTTGCCCGAGGTAGCACGCGCCACTGACATTATGGGCGCGGTGTTTATTGGGGCGCTCAAGGCTGTGGCGCCGATTTTGGTGTTTGTGTTGGTAATGGCCTCGATCGCCAACCACAAGCATGGCCAGCAAACCCATATCAAACCGATTTTGTTGTTGTACCTGCTCGGCACGTTCTCCGCCGCCACGGTTGCGGTGGTTGCCAGCACGTTGTTCCCTTCGACGCTGGTGCTGGTCACGCAGGGCGCCATCGTCAGCGCGCCCGGCGGCATTGCCGAGGTGCTGCAAGGCCTGTTGCTAAGCGCGGTAGACAACCCGCTCAGCGCGTTGATGAATGCCAACTTTATCGGCATCCTTGCCTGGGCCATCGGTATGGGCATTGCGATTCGCCATGCCGGTGAAACCACCCGCGTCGTGTTGGGCGACCTGTCCAACGGCGTGACAGTGATCGTGCGCACAGTGATTCGCTTCGCGCCGCTGGGCATCTTTGGTCTGGTGGCCTCCACGCTGGCCACCTCAGGCTTCGGCGCGCTGCTCGGTTATGCCCACCTGCTGGTCGTGCTGATCGGCTGCATGCTGGTTGTGGCGTTGGTGATCAACCCGGCCATCGTGTTCTGCAAACTGCGCCGCAACCCTTACCCGCTAGTACTGATGTGCCTGCGCGAAAGCGGCATTACCGCTTTCTTCACGCGCAGTTCGGCGGCGAATATTCCGGTAAACCTGGCGTTGAGCAAACGCTTGGGCCTGCATGAAGACACCTATTCAGTGTCGATACCACTGGGCGCGACCATCAATATGGCCGGTGCCGCGACCACCATCACGGTACTGACCCTGGCAGCCGTAAACACCCTCGGCATCGCCGTAGACCTGCCCACCGCGGTGCTGCTCAGCGTGGTCGCAGCGGTGTGTGCCTGTGGCGTATCCGGCGTCGCCGGCGGCTCGCTGCTGCTGATTCCGCTGGCGTGCGGCCTGTTTGGCATTCCCGGCGAGATCGCCATGCAGGTGGTGGCCATCGGGTTCATCATCAGCGTGCTGCAAGACTCGGTAGAAACGGCGCTCAATTCGTCCACCGATGTGCTGTTTACCGCAGCGGCGTGCCTGGGCAAGGAAGCGCAACCTGCGTAATCATCAGGAACAAAAAAGCCCGAGGCTATTCGTCATCGAACGACCTCGGGCTTTTATGCACTTATAAAGCGGCTATTTAATTAGAACGCGCCCATGTAATCGCGCTTGCCCACTTCCACACCGTTGTGACGCAGCAAGGCGTAAGCGGTGGTGACGTGGAAGAAGAACTGCGGCAAGCCGTAGGTCAGGAGGTAGGATTGGCCGCTGAAGCGCTTCTCTTTCGGGGTGCCGGGGCGGGTGATGATCTCGATGCCTTCTTTGCCATCGACTTGCGCCGGGGTGATGGTGTCGACAAATGCCAGCACTTTGGCGATCAGCGCTTGCAGGTCGGCAAAGGTCACTTCGCTGTCTTCGTATTTGGGCACTTCGATCTCGGCCAGGCGTGCGGAAACGCCTTTAGCGAAGTCGACGGCGATCTGTACCTGGCGCACCAGTTGGAACATGTCCGGGAACAGGCGCGCTTGCAGCAAGGCGTTCGGCTCGATGTTTTTGGCGGTGGCGTGGGCTTCGGCTTTGTTCAGCACATCGCTCAGGGCGCTGAGCATCTGCTTGAAGACCGGGATGGAGGCGGCGTACAGGGAAATAGTCATGAAAGTCTCACGGTAATGGCAGGGTTGGAACCAGCCGCGATTATAGACCCGCCCGCAGCTTGTCTTTTATTTTTTCAGGATTAGGCTAGGGGGCTCACTGCATAGGGAAAGCGCGATGACCGCCGAGCACGACACCGACACCCCTGAGCCGCGCCTCAATAGCACGGAAATCCGTGTGTTGGGCTGCCTGATAGAAAAACAGGCGACCAACCCGGAAACCTATCCCCTGACCCTGAATGCCGTGGTACTGGCCTGTAACCAGAAAACCAGCCGCGAACCGGTGACGAATCTCAGCCAAGGCCAGGTCGGCCAGAGCTTGCGTGCGCTTGAAGCCCAAGGTTTTACGCGCCTGGTGATGGGCAGCCGCGCCGACCGCTGGGAACATCGCGTAGAAAAGGCGCTGGAGCTGGTACCCGCCCAAGTGATTCTGATCGGGCTGCTGTTTTTGCGCGGGCCGCAGACAGTCAACGAACTGCTGACGCGCAGCGGGCGTATGCATGATTTCGAAGATGCCGAACAGGTTGTGCACCAGCTCGAACGCCTGATTGCGCGCGGGCTGGCGCTGCTGGTGCCACGTCAAGCGGGGCAGCGTGAGGACCGTTATACGCATGCGCTGGGAGACCCTGCGGACATTGAAGTGATACTCGCAGCGCGAGGCAGCCCGGTGGAGCGTGGGGCCGGCAGTTCAGTCTCGGTGGAACGTATCGAAGAGCTGGAAGCGCGGATTGCGGCGCTGGAAGAGCGGCTGGCGCAGCTTGAACAGGGCTAAGGCTGGCTGGAATGGTATGGCGAATTTGTTGAGTACATAGCCGTTTGATAGAGCCGGAACGCCAGCCCATCTTTCAAGCCGAATGTCATCAACTGTGGGAGCGGGCTTGCTCGCGATTGCGCTGCGTCAGATAAGTATTTTTC
>NZ_VUAZ01000184.1 GCF_009296165.1 Pseudomonas kitaguniensis
CGCGGTAGCCGGCGCCCGGGTGATTCGGTGCCAGGCGTGCGCCATCGCCAAACAGCTTCTCGCGCAAGGTGCCCTGGGCGTATTCGGTCTTGTACACACCGCGCTTTTGCAACTCCGGCACCAGCAAATCCACGGCGTCGATAAAGGTCTCGTGGGTCAACGCGTAGGCGAGGTTGAAGCCGTCCACATCGGTCTCTTCGACCCATTCCTGCAACAGGTCGGCGACGGTCTGCGGGCCACCGACGAACAGCGGGCCAAAGCCACCGATGCCAACCCAGTCGGCGAGTTCGTTCGGCGTCCAGACCTTGTTCGGGTCGGCGGTCGAGAAGGCTTCCACCGCCGATTGAATCGCGTTGGTGTGCACGTGTTTGAGCGGTTCATCCGGTTTGAATTGGCTGAAGTCGATGCCGGTCCAGCCGGAGATCAGCGCCATCGCGCCTTCGTAGCTGACGTAGGCTTTGTATTCGTCGAACTTGGCCTTGGCTTTCGCGTCGGTCTCGCCAACGATCACCGTCTGCAAATTGAAGATGAGGATCTTTTTCGGATCGCGCCCGGCCTCGGCGGCGCGACGGCGTATATCCGCAACGGTCTTCTTCAGCAGCACCTTGGACGGCGCCGCCACGAACACGCACTCGGCCTGCTCGGCGGCGAATTGCTTGCCACGGCTGGACGCGCCGGCCTGGTAGAGCACCGGTGTGCGCTGCGGCGAGGGTTCGCACAGGTGAATGCCAGGCACCTGGAAGTGTTTGCCGACGTGGCGAATCTCATGGATTTTGCTCGGGTCGCTGAAAATCCGGCGTTCGCGGTCACGCAGGACGGCGCCCTCCTCCCAACTGCCTTCCCAGAGTTTGTAGCAAACCTGCAGGTATTCCTCGGCATAGTCGTAGCGCGCGTCGTGTTCGGTCTGGGCTTTTTGGCCGAGGTTCTTGGCGCCGCTTTCCAGGTACGACGTGACTATGTTCCAGCCGACGCGGCCCTTGGTCAGGTGGTCGAGGGTCGAAAGCCTGCGCGCAAACGGGTACGGATGCTCAAATGACAGCGATGCGGTCAGGCCAAAACCCAGGTGCTGGGTGACCATCGCCATCGGCGCAATCAGCGACAGTGGGTCGTTGACCGGCACTTGCGTGGCTTGGCGAATCGCTGCGTCACCGTTGCCGTTGTACACGTCGTAAATGCCCAGCACGTCGGCAATAAACAGGCCGTCGAACTTGCCGCGCTCAAGAATTTTCGCCAGGTCGGTCCAGTATTCGAGGTCTTTGTATTGCCACGAACGATCACGCGGGTGCGCCCACAGCCCAGGGGATTGGTGGCCGACGCAATTCATGTCGAAGGCGTTCAAGCGAATTTCACGGGACATTAAACAGTGCTCCCTGGTGCGACGCCGTTGAGGTGGTAGTTACCGACAAGCTGGTATTTCAAGCGCAATGGGTCATCCAGGCTTGGCGGCAGTGCGCTGCGTTGGCCGGTGAGTTCGAACTCGGCGTTGCTGGCGAAAATCAGCGCTTCAGCGGCGGCAATTTGCGCTTCGGTCAGCGCGACAGGGCTGGGGTGGCGCTCGGCGCGTTCAAGCAACGCAGCCGCCACGTCGATGCGGATTTGCCAGTCGCCGAAGCGGCTGATCACGTAAGGGTCATCGCTGGTCTGCACCCAGCGTCGAGTGCTTTCGAGCAGTTGGCGCGCGTGGTTCAGTGCGGTCATGGTCAAGGGTCCTCAGTTCCAGGCGTGGCGCGCAGGCTTCACGCCGTTGAGCACGAAGTTGCCGATCAGGTGGTATTTCCAGCGGGCCGGGTCATGCAGGGTGTGGGTGCGCGCGTTGCGCCAGAAGCGGTCGAGGTTGTGTTTGCCGGTCACCGAGCGGGTGCCGGCCAGTTCGAAGAGTTTGCTGGCGGCGAGCAATGCGGTTTCAGCCGACAGCACTTTGGCTTGGGCGACCACCAGTGAGGCGTTGGCCACGCTGTCTTCACTGGGTTCGGCAAGCGCTTGGTCGACCGCCAAACCGGCTTTGGCGAGGATCGCTTCGGTGCCGTGCACGCGCCATTCGAGGTCGCCGATGGCGGCGATGGTGAACGGGTCTTGCCAGCCATGATCGAGCTGGCTGTCGATCCATGGCCGCGCCTGACGCGCGTAGATTTTTGCCTGCTCCAGCGCGCCCACGGCAATGCCAGTGTCGACCGCGGCCTGAATAATCTGCGAGATCGGGCCATTGGCGGTGGGTTGATCGAAGGCCAGATGCGCGGGGATCACCGCACTGCGCGGCACCGTGACACCGTCGAGGGTCACGCCGCCGCTGGCCGTGGTGCGCTGGCCGAAGCCGTCCCAACTGTCGATGACGCTGAGGCCTTCGGCATCGCGCTCGACGAAGGCGATAAAGGCCTGTTGGTCCTGGTTATTGCCGACGGTGGGCACGATGTGCGCGAACAGTGCGCCGGTGCAGTAAAACTTTTCACCGTTGATTTGCGCAGTGTCGCCGTGGAAGCGGATCTGGGTGTCAAAGGTGCCGGCGTTTTTGCTGTTGGCTTCCGAGAACGCATTGCCGAAGCGGTAGCCGGCCAAGACCTTGCCGAAGTAGTAACGCTTTTGTTCTTCCGTCGCGGTTTGCAGCAGGATGTCGACCACGCCGAGGTGGTTCTGCGGGATTTGCCCCAGGCTGGGATCGGCGGCCGAGATCAACTTGATCACCTCGGCCACGGTCACATAGGACACACCTGCGCCGCCGTAAACCTTGGGAATGGTGATGCCCCACAAGCCGCTGGCGGAAAACGCGTCCAGTTCGGCAACCGGCAGGCGCCGCTCGCGGTCGCGCACGCTGGCGTCGACGGCAAAGCGCTCGGCCAACCGAGCAGCCACCTCGATGGCTTCGGCGTCCGAACGGATGATATGGGCAGGGTGTTGAGGGTGGGCTGACATGGGCCGACTCCAGGCTCCGATGAGATACCTGAGTGATTGCAGGAGTCGTGCCTGAATTTAATCGTCAATAAAATCAGCAGGTTGCTGCTAAAACATCGAAAACGGAGCGCCTGCAGGCAGGCAAAGTGTGCATCCACTGTTGCCGGGTAAACAGTTAGATCACGACGTTACGCACAAAGCGCACCGCCACCTCGCCATCATTGCGATAGGCGTGGGGCTGGCGACTGGCGAACATGAAGAACTCACCGGCCGCGAGAGGGTGTTCTTCGGTGTCGAGGATCAGCGTCAGGCGGCCCTCGAATACAAACACCTGCACGCTCCAACCTTCCGGGTCAGGCTCGGAGCTGTAGCGGTCCCCCGGTTCCAGGCGCATCTCCCACAATTCGACTTCGCGCCGGGCGACTGCCTTGGCCAACAACACGGCCTTGCTGCCGGAAATATCACCGGCCCAGGCCAGCTCGTTGATGCGGCTGTGATCGCCCGCGTCCGGGGCCTGGATCAAGTCGCTGAAGGCCACGCCGAGTGCCTCGGCCACGCGGTCCAGGGTCGACAGGCTGACGTTTTTCTCGCCCGCCTCGATGGCCACCAACATGCGCCGGCTGACCCCGGACTTTTCCGATAACGCGGTCTGGCTCATGTCGGCAGCATGGCGCAAGCGCCTAACGTTCTGGCTGACGTGCTGTAGCACAGACGCCCGGTGTGGATTTTCTTTGTGCACTATATTGCTCATAGGGTAGGTGTGCGCAGTATACTGCCCAGCTTGCGGCGCATTGTGCGGTCCGCGCCCTTCCCTTGCAAGACCGAGCCACCATGACCTCTGCGAACTCCTCCGCGCGTTTCAAGCGTTTCAGCAAAGCCGAATGCATCCTGGTGGTGATCACCATGATTTGGGGCGGCACCTTTTTGCTGGTGCAGCACGCCCTGACCGTCAGCGGGCCAATGTTTTTCGTAGGCCTGCGTTTTGCGGCGGCGGCGATTGTGGTCGGTTGCTTTTCGTTGCGCACGCTGCACCACCTGAGCCTGTTTGAACTGAAAGCTGGCGCCTTCATTGGCGCCTCGATCATGTTCGGCTACGGCATGCAGACCATTGGCCTGCAAACGATACCGAGCAGCCAATCGGCCTTTATCACCGCACTCTACGTGCCGTGCGTACCGCTTTTGCAGTGGCTGGTTTTGGGCCGTCGCCCAGCGCTGATGCCCAGTATCGGCATTATGCTGGCGTTTACCGGGTTGATGCTGCTCACCGGCCCTGCCGGCGCCTCGCTGAACTTCAGCGCCGGCGAAATCGCCACGCTGATCTGTGCGATTGCGGTGGCCGCCGAAATTATTCTGATCAGCGCGTTTGCCGGGCAGGTCGATGTACGCCGGGTGACCGTGGTGCAACTGGCCACCGCGTCGCTGTTGTCGTTTCTGATGGTGGTGCCGATGGACGAAGCGCTGCCGGATTTTTCGTGGTTGCTGCTGTTCAGCGCAGTCGGGCTGGGCTTGACCAGCGCGATCATCCAAGTCGCAATGAACTGGGCACAGCGCAGCGTTTCGCCCACCCGCGCAACCTTGATTTACGCCGGTGAACCGATATGGGCCGGCGTGATTGGGCGGATTGCCGGGGAGCGTTTCGCGCCGCTGGCGATAGTCGGGGCGGCATTGATTGTGGTGGCGGTAATCGTGAGTGAGCTGAAGACACGCGGCCAGAAGGCCATCGAATTACGCGATGAAAGGGAACAGGAGCAACAGGGCTAGGGTCCGATCTTTGCGTTGACTGTCACATTGCCATCGCGAGCAAGCCTGTCTTCCACCGGAGTGGGTCGTGTGTGTTGGAATGCGCTCACCGGAAACACTGCCAATCGGGGGATTTCAGACTACCTTGTAGGATCCTGCCACATCTTGCCGTTTGGTGATCGAGAAAGCGGCACGTATGATGCATCCCAAACTCCCGCAGATTAGAAGCCTATGTCCCTGATAGTTCTACTGCTTCTGCCTTTTATCGGCAGCTGTCTGGCGGCCTTGCTGCCGCACAATGCACGCAACACCGAATCCCTGCTGGCCGGCCTTGTGGCCCTGGTCGGTACCATTCAAGTCGCCCTGCTCTACCCGCAAATCGCCCACGGTGGCGTGATCCGCGAAGAATTCATGTGGTTGCCCAGCCTTGGGCTGAACTTCGTGTTGCGCATGGACGGGTTCGCCTGGCTGTTCTCGATGCTGGTGCTGGGCATCGGCACGCTGGTGGCGCTGTATGCGCGGTACTACATGTCGCCCGACGACCCGGTGCCGCGTTTCTTTGCGTTTTTCCTGGCCTTCATGGGCGCAATGCTCGGCCTGGTGATCTCCGGCAACCTGATTCAGATCGTGTTCTTCTGGGAACTGACCAGCCTGTTCTCGTTCCTGTTGATCGGCTAT
Organism: Pseudomonas kitaguniensis; assembly: GCF_009296165.1. GTDB lineage: Bacteria > Pseudomonadota > Gammaproteobacteria > Pseudomonadales > Pseudomonadaceae > Aquipseudomonas > Aquipseudomonas kitaguniensis. Next base: position 5,305 of record NZ_VUAZ01000184.1, read on the forward strand.
TGGCACCACCGCGCCGATGCGCGCCGGGGTGCGTACATGGCGCTGATGGTCACCGGCGCGGGCGGTTTGTGCCTGCTGGCCGGGGTGATGTTGCTGGGGCATATCGTCGGCAGCTACGACCTCGACCAGGTGCTGGCGGCAGGCGAGCAGATTCGCGCGCACTCACTGTACCCGGTGATGCTGGCGCTGGTGCTGATCGGCGCGTTGAGCAAAAGCGCGCAATTCCCCTTCCACTTCTGGCTGCCCCACGCGATGGCGGCACCGACCCCGGTTTCAGCCTATTTGCATTCGGCCACGATGGTGAAGGCCGGCGTGTTCCTGCTCGCCCGCCTGTGGCCGTCGCTGTCCGGCAGCGAAGAATGGTTCTGGATCGTCGGCGGTGCCGGCGCCATTACCCTGCTCCTCGGCGCGTACTGCGCGATGTTCCAGAATGATCTCAAGGGCCTGCTGGCCTATTCCACCATCAGCCACCTCGGGCTGATCACCTTGTTGCTGGGCCTCAACAGCCCGCTGGCCGCAGTCGCTGCGGTGTTCCATATTCTCAACCACGCCACCTTCAAGGCCTCGCTGTTCATGGCCGCGGGGATCATCGACCACGAAAGCGGCACGCGGGACATTCGCAAGCTCAGTGGTCTGGTCAAGCTGATCCCGTTTACCGCGACGCTGGCGATGGTCGCCAGTGCGTCGATGGCTGGCGTGCCGTTGCTCAATGGCTTCCTGTCCAAAGAAATGTTCTTCGCCGAAACCGTGTTTATCTCCGCCACCGCCTGGCTCGAAATCGCCCTGCCGGTGATCGCCACGGTGGCCGGTACGTTTAGCGTCGCCTACGCGTTGCGCTTCACAGTGGATGTGTTCTTCGGCCCGCCCGCGACCAACTTGCCGCATACCCCGCACGAGCCGCCGCGCTGGATGCGTGCGCCGGTGGAGTTGCTGGTATTCACCTGCCTGCTGGTGGGGATTTTTCCGGCGCAAGTAGTCGGTTCGATCCTCGCCGCTGCGGCATTGCCGGTGGTCGGCGGCGTGCTGCCCGAATACAGCCTGGCGATCTGGCACGGCTGGAACGCGCCGATGATCATGAGCCTGGTGGCCATGTCCGGTGGCGTGGTGCTCTACCTGATGTTGCGCAAGCAGCTCAAGCGGGGCCGCTTTAAATACCCGCCCATCATCAGCTACTTCAACGGCAAGCGCATGTTCGAGCGCAGCCTGGTGGTAATGATGCGTGGCGTGCGCAAGATCGAGAAGCGCATCAGCACCAAGCGCCTGCAAACCCAGTTGTTCCTGCTGGTGCTGGCGGCGGTGATCGCCGGCTTGATCCCGATGCTCAACAGCGGCATCAGTTGGGGCGATCGGCCGAAAATACCCGGCTCGATTGTGTTCGTGACCCTGTGGCTGCTGGCAATTGCCTGCGCTCTCGGCGCCGCCTGGCAAGCCAAATATCACCGGCTGGCAGCCCTGACCATGGTCAGCGTGTGCGGGCTGATGACCTGCATCACCTTTGTATGGTTCTCGGCGCCGGACCTCGCGCTCACGCAACTGGTGGTCGAAGTGGTCACCACCGTGCTGATCCTGCTGGGCCTGCGCTGGCTGCCACGGCGCATCGAAGAAGTCTCGCCACTGCCCAGCTCGCTGCGCAAGGCGCGCACCCGGCGCTGCGTGACTTGCTGCTGTCGACCGTGGTGGGTGGCGGCATGGCGCTGCTGTCTTACGCGATGCTGACCCGCCAGACGCCCAACCACATCTCCTCGTTCTACCTCAGCCGCGCCCTGCCCGAAGGCGGCGGCAGCAATGTGGTGAACGTGATGCTGGTGGACTTCCGTGGCTTCGACACTCTCGGCGAAATCACCGTGCTGGGCGCCGTGGCGCTGACGGTGTATGCCCTGCTGCGGCGCTTCCGCCCCTCCAGGGAAAGCATGCAACTGCCGGCACAACAGCGCCAACTGGCGCCGGACGTGTCCACCGACCTGATCAACCCGCGCCAGGCCAGCGACACGGCACTGGGCTTTATGATGGTGCCGGCGGTGCTGGTGCGCCTGCTGCTGCCGATTGCGCTGGTGGTGTCGTTCTACCTGTTCATGCGCGGCCACAACCAACCGGGCGGCGGCTTTGTGGCCGGGCTGGTGATGTCGGTGGCGTTCATTTTGCAATACATGGTGGCCGGCACGCAGTGGGTGGAAGCCCAGATGAGCCTGCGGCCAATGCGCTGGATGGGCTTCGGCCTGTTCTCGGCAACCCTCACCGGGCTCGGCGCGTTGTTTGCCGGTTACCCGTTCCTGACCACGCACACCTGGCATTTCAGCCTGCCAGTGCTCGGCGACATTCATATCGCCAGCGCGCTGTTTTTCGACGTCGGCGTTTACGCCATGGTCGTCGGCTCGACGCTGTTGATGCTCACTGCCCTCGGTCACCAATCCGTGCGGGCCCACAAACCGAGCAATCAGGCCAAAGCCGTTGCCGCATCGCAAGGAGCCGCCTGATGGAAGAAGTCATCGCAATCGCCATTGGGGTGCTGGCGGCGTCCGGCGTCTGGCTGATCCTGCGGCCACGAACGTTCCAGGTAGTAATGGGCCTGTGCCTGCTGTCGTACGGGGTCAACCTGTTCATTTTCAGCATGGGCAGCCTGTTTATCGGCAAGGAACCGATCATCAAGGACGGCGTGCCGCAAGACTTGCTCAACTACACCGATCCACTGCCGCAGGCGTTGGTGCTGACGGCCATCGTGATCAGCTTCGCCATGACCGCGTTGTTTCTGGTGGTGCTGCTCGCATCCCGCGGCTTGACCGGCACTGACCATGTAGACGGCCGGGAGCCCAAGGAATGAATTGGGTCAACCAACTGATCGTTGCACCGATCCTGCTGCCACTGCTCACGGCCGCATTAATGCTGATGCTGGGCGAAAAACGCCGACCGCTGAAAGCCCAGATCAACCTGTGTTCCAGCATCCTCGGTTTGGGCTTCTCTATCCTGTTGCTGTATTGGACGCAAAAAGGTGGCCCCGGCTCAATCGGCGTGTACCTGCCGGGCAACTGGCAGGTGCCCTTCGGCATCGTGCTGGTGGTGGACCAACTGTCGGCGCTGATGCTGGTGCTCACCGGAGTTATCGGCGTCAGTGCGCTGCTGTTCGCCATGGCCCGCTGGGACCGCGCAGGCACCAGCTTCCACGCGCTGTTCCAGATCCAGATGATGGGCTTGTACGGCGCCTTCCTCACGGCGGACCTGTTCAACCTGTTCGTGTTTTTTGAAGTGCTGCTGGCGGCGTCCTACGGGCTGATGCTGCATGGCTCGGGCCGCGCACGCGTGTCGTCGGGGCTGCATTACATCGCGATCAACCTGCTGGCGTCGTCGCTGTTCCTGATCGGCGCGGCGATGATCTACGGCGTCACCGGCACGCTTAACTTTGCCGACCTGGCGCTGAAAATCCCGCTGGTGCCGGAGGCTGATCGCGGCCTGCTGCATGCCGGTGCGGCGATTCTGGCGACGGCGTTCCTGGCCAAAGCCGGTATGTGGCCGTTGAACTTCTGGTTGGCGCCCGCCTACTCCTCGGCCAGCGCGCCGGTGGCGGCGATGTTTGCGATCATGACCAAAGTCGGCGTGTACACCGTGCTGCGCCTGTGGACCCTGCTGTTCTCCGGCCAAGCCGGTGCGTCGGCCTTGTTTGGCGGCGACTGGCTAGTGTACGGCGGCATGGCGACGATTATTTGCGCGGCACTGGCGATGGTCGCGGCGCAACGACTGGAGCGCATGGCCAGCTTGAGCATTCTGGTGTCGGCCGGGATTCTGCTGTCGGCAGTCGGTTTTGCCCAGCCAAGCCTGACCGCCGGGGCGCTGTTCTATCTGGTCAGCTCAACGCTTGCCCTGAGCGCGCTGTTCCTGTTGGCAGAACTGATCGAGCGCTCGCGCTCGGCCAATGACCTGCCGCTGGATGAAGAAATCGATGCGCTGCCCAAAGCCATGGAATCGTTGCACCCACGCCCTGGCGTCAACCTGGACGATGAGCAAAAAGCCGTGGTCGGCCAAGTGATCCCCTGGACCATGGCCTTCCTCGGTTTGAGTTTTGTCGCCTGTGCGCTGCTGATTATCGGCATGCCGCCGTTGTCCGGGTTTATCGGCAAGCTCAGCCTGTTGAGCGCGCTGGTCAACCCGACGGGCCTGGGTAACGCGCTGGAAGAACCGATTCGCCCAGCCGCCTGGGGCCTGGTGGCGCTGCTGATTCTGTCTGGCCTGGCCTCGCTGATCGCCTTCGCGCGCTTGGGTATACAGCGCTTCTGGACGCCAGAGGAGCGCCCCTCGCCGCTGCTGCGCCGCTACGAGTGCGTGCCGATCTTCTTCCTGCTGGGCCTGAGCATCGTCCTGACCTTCAAGGCCGAACCGTTGATGCGCTACACCCAAGCCACCGCCGAAAGCCTGAACAACCCGGAAGGCTATGTGATGGCCGTGATGGCGACGCGCGCAATTCCGAGCCCTGAAGCCCAGGCTGCCGCAATGGAGGTGCAGCCATGAAACGTCTGTTCCCTGCGCCGTGGTTGTCGCTGGCATTGTGGCTGCTGTGGTTGGTACTCAACCTCTCGGTGAGCCCCGGCAACCTGCTGCTGGGCGCGTTGATGGGCTTTCTGGCGCCGCTGCTGATGGCGCCGTTGCGCCCGTTGCCGATTCGCATCCGTCGCCCTGGTGTGATCATCCGCCTGTTCTTGCGGGTGGGCCGCGACGTGATTATCTCCAACCTGCAAGTGGCTTGGGGCGTGCTGACGTGCGGTTCACGCCCGCCGCACTCGCGGTTTATCAAAGTTCCCCTGGACCTGCGCGACGCCAACGGCCTGGCGGTGCTGTCGATGATCACCAGCGTAACGCCTGGCACGGTTTGGTCAGAGCTGGCGCTGGACCGCAGCGTGCTGTTGCTGCATGTGTTCGACCTGGATGACGAAGCGCTCTTTATCCAGCACTTCAAACACGCCTATGAACGGCCCTTGATGGAGATCTTCGAATGAGCGCACTGCTCTCCAATGCGATCTTGCTCAGCCTGTTTCTGTTTTCGCTGGCCATGGTGCTGACCCTGGTGCGCCTGTTCAAAGGCCCATCGGCGCAAGACCGGGTACTCGCGCTGGACTACCTGTACATGCTGGCGATGCTAATGATGCTGGTGCTCGGCATCCGCTACGCCAGTGACACCTACTTTGAAGCGGCGTTGCTGATTGCGCTGTTTGGCTTCGTCGGGTCGTTTGCCCTGGCGAAATTCCTGCTGCGTGGGGAGGTCATTGAATGATGCCGTTATGGGTTGAAGTGATCGTGGCGGTGCTGCTGGTGCTGAGCAGCCTGTTCGCACTGATCGGCGCGATTGGATTGCTGCGCATGAAAGACTTCTTTCAGCGCATGCACCCACCGGCATTGGCCTCGACGCTGGGCGCATGGTGTGTGGCGCTGGCCTCGATTGTGTACTTTTCGGTGCTCAAATCCGCACCGGTGCTGCACGGCTGGTTGATCCCGATTTTGTTGTCGATCACTGTGCCGGTGACCACCCTGCTGTTGGCCCGCACCGCGCTGTTCCGCAAGCGCATGGCCGGTGACGAGGTGCCCGCCGAAGTCAGCAGCCGCCGCTGATTCAAGGTGGCAGGGGGCCGCACGCCGCCCCCGTCCAAAACATCAAATCAAGGCCAATGCGTTAGCGTAGATATTGGTCGGAGGATACCCGCCTTGAGTCCCCCACACCTCTTCCCGCCCATTGATCACTGCAAGGGAATGCCCGACCATCTGACCGTCGATTAGCATGCCGTGAGTCACCACACCCAACTGCCCACGCGCCAGGTGTGCAACGCTGGTGACTTGAATGTGAGCACTCAGGCCCAGGCGCTGCAAACCATCCCAACGATTCGCGTCGCCATCATTGATGCTGCTTAATGCATGGCCGAAACTCTGACTGGCGTAACCGTCGTTGTTTTCCATCTGCGCGCGTTTGGCACTCGCGGCATACAGAAAATGAGCATCAGCCAGTATCGCCTGATTATTCCCCTTGTAATCAGATCTGCGGGCAGCCACCTCCAACTCGCCCTTGGACAGGTGGAGCGTGAAGCCATCACGCATCTCTACGTTATAGCCATCGCCCGCCAACTTCACCTGTTTGAAAATATCAGTGGGCTTCTGGCCAAACCTCATCATTGCAACCTTCGTGGCTGCAACCGTGATGCAGTTTCCGTCCTTCCCTTGACTGAAACCACTCCAGATATTGCCGGGTACGTTGCCCACGCTGGGCTTCCTTCCCGGTGTGCGTGTATCGGTGTAGTAGTCAAATTCAACAGCGCGCTGAGCGTCTGCCCTGTTACTCATGAACGCTGGATTGCGCAGTGCAGGCCTGTCGAAAGCAGGGGCACGGCCGCTATCACGCGGCGCTGCGGAGGCAGGCAAAGCACCTGCGTCCGGGAACATTTGCTGCACGGACTGACGAATTGCCGCCTCGGACGCCAGGTAGACGTCCAGTGTATTAATCAGCTCATCGATATCGTGCTTGAAAGTAGCGCTGCCTGCCTGTTCTCGAAGCACCTTCAAGCTGTCAGACAAACGTTGAGCCGTTTGCGACTTTGCGCTGGGCGTCGCATCAAACAATTCATTGCCCAGCCGTTTCATCGCTGCCATGTCAGGCGCAATGGACACCGACTGCGATTGCCCTACCGTTGGCGCATACCTGGCGCCCACATCTCCCGTCCCTGCTACCCCTGAATTCCACATCTGCAACGCTCCCGGCCAGTTGAAGAGCCCGCAGGGCCCTCACTTGCTCAGTGGTGTGCTGGCCGTTGAGGGTTCCATACGTGTGTCAGCGTGCAGACCTGTGCATCGTGGGTGTGTTCGCGACAAGTCGAGCACAGGCCGGCTCGTTCCTACCTTATGTCCAGCGCTAATCATCAGGCGCATGGCCCAGTCCTCTCGCAGAAATTTCCGACAGCGTTTTAAGGTTGTCCCTCGGAAGATGGCAGCCTGGCCTTCAGTAGTCGCTGCAAATTCAGCGACCGGGTTTCGCAGCCCGGTTAAACGCTAGACGCACAGCGTCCACCACAAGATAACGGGCGCTTTTTTATGCCTGATGTAATGGCGGCTGTGCGCGGAATACCTTCGGGTATGCCGGGTGCCTGACGAAATTGGAAAAGCGCGACAAAAACCGACACTATGCTATCTCTTGTCAATACGGAGAACGAAAGTGTACGGGATCGACTTAGCATTGATGAAGCCCGGAGATATAGTGTTCACCAGCGAGGAAAGCCTCACGAGCAAAACAATAAGAAATTTCACTGGGGGCAATTATTCGCATGTCATGCTGTGCATAGGCTATGGCGCTTGTATCCATGCAGACAAAAAAGGAGGCGTGCACTCTTTTAATGTACAGCGATTGCTGGCTGAGCGCCCAGATCAGATTGCCCTGAAGCGATATTCTCCCTGTCTTTCAGCGGAAACCTTGAGCATCATTGACCGGTATGCGCGGTTAAAAATTGGCACTACTTACTCTATTTGGGACGCAGTGAAGGCCGCCCCCCTTTTCAAAAAAGAATGGTTTAAATCTATAAAAATCGATCTTGAAAGGCCTTCCAGCCTCCAATTTTGTTCGAGGTTAGTAGCGCAAGCCTACTGCGAAGCTGGCATTGACTTAGCGGCTAGCCCGTTCTCTTGCACCCCCGCCAATATTTTCGACTGCACAGCGCTAACGCTGGTTGAAAAGGCAGTTATCCGCCAACCCCAAGAACTGATAACGCTTGTGAACGACGAATCGAAGAACACAATAAAAATACATACAGACACGATCAGCAAATTACTTGAACAGGTTAGAAAACGATACGGAAGTACCATTCAAACCCTGCACGACCTTGAAGCTCTATCTATTATGGTTGAAGGCGCAGATGATATTGTTTCCCGCTTAACAGCCAAATCAGGCTATTTAGACTTGTGGAAAATTGACATTGAAGAAAATCCTTGGCGGTACGAAAAATGCGAATTTGAAAGTTGGGCAGTGAATGAACATGAAAGAGCAAAGATAGCTCAACAGGAGCTGGGCATGGCACAGCACCAGCTAAACCGTCATCTGGAATCACTTTATATTACGCGCGAAAACTATAAAAATTACCCTAATAAAACGTTCGGACAACTCATCGCGCTATACGAGACATTGGTGTATTTGGCAGAGAAAAAGGTCAACTTGTTTTCGCATTACCAACAGCCCCCACAAAAAAAACCCTAACAAGCGGGCCTGCAATCTAAGACGCGCCAGGTACTCTACATTTAAATTAAAAAAGCCCCGAACCAGTCGGGGCTTTTTTCATTCAGCGTTTACCCATCAGGCTTGATCAGCCAAGCGCCACGTGGTCCCGCCTTTGCCGTCTTCCAACACCACCCCCATCGCGGTCAGTTGGTCACGGATACGGTCGGATTCCGCCCAGTCCTTGTTGGCACGCGCGGCCAGACGCGCTTGAATCAGCGCATCCACCTGGGCCGCATCTACACGCCCTTCGGCGCCGGCCTGCAGGAAGTCATCGGCTTGCATCTGCAGCACGCCGAGTACGCTGGCCAGCTCTTTCAGGCGCGCAGCAAGCCCGGCCGCTGCATCGATGTCAGTCTCACGCAGGCGGTTGATCTCACGCACCATTTCGAACAGTACGGCACACGCTTCCGGTGTGCCGAAGTCGTCGTTCATCACTTCGGTAAACCGCGCGACAAACCCCTCGCCACCGGCAGGTGCCACGGCGGGCAAGCCTTTCAACGCATGGTAGAACCGCTCCAGGGCGCCTTTGGCGTCCTTGAGGTTGTCTTCCGAGTAGTTGATCGCGCTGCGGTAGTGGCTCGACACCAACAGGTAACGCACCACTTCCGGGTGGTACTTTTCGAGCACGTCGCGAATGGTGAAGAAGTTGTTCAAGGACTTGGACATCTTCTCGCCATTGATGCGGATCATGCCGCAGTGCATCCAGGCATTGGCGTAGGTCTTGCCGGTGGCGGCTTCGCTTTGCGCGATTTCGTTTTCGTGGTGCGGGAACTCAAGGTCGCTGCCGCCGCCATGAATGTCGAAGGTCTCGCCCAGGCAGCAGGTGGACATCACCGAGCATTCGATGTGCCAGCCCGGACGCCCGGCGCCCCACGGCGATTCCCAGCTCGGCTCGCCGGGCTTGGTGGCTTTCCACAGCACGAAGTCGAGCGGGTCTTGCTTGGCTTCGTCAACTTCGATGCGCGCACCGATGCGCAGGTCTTCGATTTTCTTGCGCGACAGCTTGCCGTAACCCATGAACTTGGCGACGCGGTAGTACACGTCACCATTGCCCGGCGCGTAGGCGTAACCCTTGTCGATCAGGGTTTGAATCATCGCGTGCATGCCGGGAATGTGGTCCGTGGCGCGCGGTTCCATGTCCGGCTTGAGGATATTAAGGCGCGCCTCGTCCTCATGCATCGCGGCGATCATGCGCTCGGTCAGCACGTCGAACGACTCGCCGTTTTCGTTGGCGCGGTTGATGATCTTGTCGTCGATGTCGGTGATGTTGCGCACGTACGTCAAGTCATAGCCGCTGAAACGCAACCAGCGGGTCACCAGATCGAAGGCAACCATGCTGCGGCCGTGGCCGATGTGGCAATAGTCGTACACGGTCATGCCGCACACGTACATGCGCACCTTGTTGCCATCCAGCGGCTTGAAGACTTCTTTGGTCTTGCTGAGTGTGTTGTAGATCGTTAGCACAACGGCTTCCTTAGAGAATCACTGGCCCCACGAATCACGCAAGGTCACGGTACGGTTGAATACCGGAGCACCAGGTTTGGAGTCCTTGATATCTGCGCAGAAGTAACCTTCGCGCTCGAACTGAAAACGGTCTTCCGGCTGTGCGTCGGCCAACGATGGCTCGGCGCGACAACCCGTGAGTACTTGCAGGGAGTCAGGGTTGATGTTGTCGAGGAAACTGGCGCTGTCTTCGGCCTTCTCCGGGTTCGGCGAACGGAACAGGCGATCGTACAAGCGCACTTCGCATTCGATGCTGGCAGCGGCCGGCACCCAGTGGACCACGCCCTTGACCTTGCGGCCTTCCGGGTTCTTGCCCAGGGTGTCCGGGTCGTACGAGCAGCGCAGCTCGACGATGTTGCCGTCGGCGTCCTTGATGGCTTCGTCGGCACGGATCACGTAGCTGCCGCGCAGGCGCACTTCGCCGTTCGGCTCCAGGCGCTTGTAGCCCTTTGGCGGCTCTTCCATGAAGTCATCGCGGTCGATGTAGATTTCACGGGCGAACGGCAGCTTGCGCACGCCGAGTTCTTCTTTCTGCGGATGACGCGGCAGTTCGAGGTTCTCGACCTGGTCTTCCGGATAATTGGTGATCACCACCTTCAACGGGCGCAGCACGCACATGGCGCGCGGAGCGTTCGCGTCGAGGTCCTGGCGGATGCTGAATTCGAGCATGCCGAAGTCAACCACGCCGTCGGAACGGTTGGTGCCGACCATGTCGCAGAAGTTGCGGATCGACGCCGGCGTGTAGCCACGACGGCGGAAGCCCGACAGCGTCGACATGCGCGGGTCGTCCCAGCCATGCACGTGCTTTTCATCCACCAGTTGCTTGAGCTTGCGCTTGCTGGTGATGGTGTAGTTCAGGTTCAGGCGGCTGAATTCGTACTGGCGCGGGTGCGCCGGTACCGGCAGGCTGTCGAGGAACCATTCATACAGCGGGCGATGGCTTTCGAACTCCAGGGTGCAGATCGAGTGGGTGATGCCTTCAATGGCGTCCGACTGACCGTGGGTGAAATCGTAGTTCGGGTAAATGCACCACTTGTCACCGGTCTGGTGGTGGTGAGCATGGCGGATGCGGTACATGATCGGGTCGCGCAGGTTCATGTTCGGCGAGGCCATGTCGATCTTGGCACGCAGCACACGGGCGCCATCGGCGAACTCACCGGCGCGCATGCGGGCGAACCAGTCGAGGTTCTCTTCAACCGAACGGTCGCGGAACGGGCTGTTTTTACCTGGCTCGGTCAGCGTGCCACGGTATTCCTTGGCTTGCTCCGGGCTCAGGTCGTCGACGTAGGCCTTGCCGGCTTTGATCAGCTCGACGGCCCAGTCGAACAACTGGTCAAAATATTTGGACGCATAGCGCACTTCACCGGACCATTCAAAACCCAGCCACTTGATGTCGCTTTCGATGGCGTCGATGTATTCCTGGTCTTCCTTGGCCGGGTTGGTGTCGTCGAAACGCAGGTGCGTAACGCCACCGAATTCCTGGGCCAGGCCGAAGTTCACACAGATCGACTTGGCGTGACCGATGTGCAGGTAGCCGTTAGGCTCTGGCGGGAAACGGGTGACGATCTGCGTGTGCTTGCCCGAATCCAGGTCCGCCTGGATGATCGGGCGCAGGAAATTGACCGGGACGGCAGGTCCGGCCTTGGCATTCGAGGTAGGGTCGACAGTGGGCTTGCTCATAGGATCCTTGAACAGACGAAGTACTTGGCCAGACCAGAGGTGGGGGCCGATAAAACAAAGGGCTTATCATAGCCGAAGCGGTCAAGCCGCTGACAGAGCGTGGCCAAAAACTGCTGCATTTAATGCATGGGCGGTAAAAAACCACCTCGAAATTCCTGTCGGGCACGCTAAACTGCGCGACTTGGCCTACGTTTAGCCAAACAGGTGCGGCGCCCTCGCGTCCAAACCCACGAATTCCCTGAAAAGAGTAGTGAACATGACTCAAGTCAAACTGACCACCAACCACGGTGACATCGTCATCGAGCTGAACGCCGAGAAAGCGCCGATCACCGTCGCCAACTTCATCGAATACGTGAATGCCGGCCACTACGAAAACACTGTTTTCCACCGCGTCATTCCTAACTTCATGGTCCAGGGCGGCGGTTTTGAGCCAGGCATGAAAGAAAAGAAAGACAAGCGCCCAAGCATTCAGAACGAAGCGGACAACGGCCTTTCCAACGAGAAATACACCGTCGCCATGGCCCGTACCATGGAGCCGCATTCGGCCTCCGCACAGTTCTTCATCAACGTGGCCGACAACGCTTTCCTCAACCACAGCGGCAAGAACGTGCAGGGTTGGGGTTATGCCGTGTTCGGTAAAGTGACCGAAGGCACAGACGTTGTCGACAAAATCAAAGGCGTGTCCACCACGTCCAAGTCCGGCCACCAGGATGTCCCGGCAGAAGACGTAATCATCGAGAAAGCCGAGATCGTTGGGTGATATTGCTGATTTCAGATTTGCATCTGGAAGAGGAGCGCCCGGACATCACCCGGGCGTTTCTGGATCTACTCCACGGCCGCGCCCGAGGCGCCCAGGCGTTGTACATTCTGGGGGACTTCTTTGAAGCCTGGATCGGCGACGATGGGATGACGCCTTTCCAGCGTTCCATCTGCCAGGCGTTGCGCGAGCTGAGCGACAGCGGCACCCCGATTTTTATTATGCATGGCAACCGGGACTTCCTGATCGGCAAGGCGTTCTGCAAAGCTGCAGGTGCCACCTTGCTCAAGGACCCGAGTGTCGTGCAGTTGTACGGTGAGCCTGTGCTGTTGATGCACGGCGACAGCCTCTGCACCCGCGATGTGGGTTATATGAAACTGCGGCGCATCCTGCGTAACCCGCTGCTGCTGTTTATCCTGCGTCACTTGCCGCTGCGTACCCGGCACAGACTGGCGCGCAAGCTGCGCAGTGAAAGCCGCGCGCAGGTGCGCATGAAAGCCAACGACATTGTTGATGTAACGCCCGAGGAAGTACCGCGGGTGATGCAGCAATTTGGCGTGCGCACGCTGGTCCACGGCCATACGCACCGCCCGGCCATTCATAAGTTGCAGATTGGCGAGCAGGCGGCCAAGCGCATTGTGCTGGGTGATTGGGACAAGCAGGGCTGGGCGCTGCAAGTGGATGAGCAAGGGTTTCAGCTGGCGGCGTTTGAGTTTGTGAACCCGCAGTTGACGCTGCCTGGCGCTGTGTAGTGCCGACCCGATCTGCCAAGCCCGCGCTTATCAAACTACAAATAACCTATTGTTTTTGCTATTAAAATTTATTTAGGTTTAATGAGGTCAAACTGTGGGAGGGGGCTTGCTCCCGATAGCGGTGGGTCAGTCAACTCATGTATCAACTGTGAAACTGCTATCGGGAGCAAGCCCCCTCCCACAGAAAGCAAAAAAAGCAGATCTGCCGTGTATGCAAAACTCGCCTTTGATCTGCTTCAACCACTCAGGTCGGCTTTCAGGCCGCCGTGCTCTTGCTTTTGATCTGAGAAGCGCCCCGTTAAACCACGATGGCCGCCCCCCACTCACATTGTTTATTGCATTTCTTTAGTTAGAACGGGTTACGACTGACCCTCGCGGTCACGCAAGCCCAGCAGATACAACACCCCATCCAGCCC
>NZ_VUAZ01000185.1 GCF_009296165.1 Pseudomonas kitaguniensis
ACACCTCCGGCTCCACCGGCCTGCCCAAAGGCGTGGCCATCGACCATGCCGCCCTCAGCCAATTCTGCGACAGCGCCGAGGTGTACAGCCGGCTGGGTGCAGAGGACCGCGTACTGCAATTTGCGACCTTCAGCTTCGACGGGTTTGTCGAGCAGTGCTATGCGCCGCTGTGTGTGGGCGCGGCGTTGATCATGCGTGGCGATGAGATGTGGGACGCCGGGCAATTGGCGCGCGAAATCGTCGAGCAGGGCGTGACCCTGGCCGACTTGCCGGCCGCTTACTGGTATCTGTTGGCCAAGGAATGCGCGCTCGACCGTCGCACCTTGGGCAACCTGCGCCAGGTGCATGTGGGCGGCGAAGCCATGTCGGTGGAAGGCCTGCGCGCCTGGCACGCCGCAGGGCTGGGCGCGGTGCGCCTGGTCAACACCTACGGGCCGACCGAGGCAACGGTGGTGTCCAGTGTGCACGACTGCCAATTGGCGGATGCCAGTGATGCGTTCGGCGTGCCGATTGGTCGGGCGATCGCCGGCCGCGCGCTGTATGTGCTCGACAGTGCTTTCGAGCTGCTGGCCACCGACGGCGTCGGCGAGCTGTGCATCGGTGCGCACGCGGGCTTGGCTCAGGGTTACTTCGACCGCCCGGCACTGACTGCCGAGCGCTTCCTTCCCGACCCGTTTTCCAACGTGCCGGGCGCGCGGCTCTACCGTAGCGGTGACCTGGCGCGCTACAACGCGGCGGGAGCGCTGGAGTACGTCGGGCGTATCGACCATCAGGTGAAAATCCGCGGCTATCGCATTGAAATGGGTGAGATCGAGGCCTGCCTGCAAGGCTTGCCGCACGTGCGTGAAGCCGCAGTCATCGCCCAGCCGGGTGCGACCGGCCTGCAATTGGTGGCTTACGTGGTGCCGGCCCAAGGTCAACGCCTGGACTCGCAAGCCTTGGCGGCAACCTTGCGCGAGTCGCTGCCGGACTACATGGTGCCGGGGCACTGGGTGGTGCTTGAAGCCTTGCCGCTGAACAACAACGGCAAACTTGACCGGCGTGCGCTGCCGGCGCCAGACCTGAACCTGCGTCAACAAGCGTATGTAGCGCCGCACAGCCCGCTGCAACTGCAGTTGGCGGCGATCTGGCAAGTGGTGTTGCAGGTCGAGCAGGTGGGCCTGACGGATCATTTCTTCGAACTGGGCGGTCATTCGCTGCTGGCCACTCAAGTGATTTCGCGCGTGCGGCATGAGTTGAAGCGCGAAGTGCCGTTGCGCGCACTGTTTGAGCAGCCGACGCTGCAAGCATTCGCCACCGCGTGTGTGCAGTTGCATCCGCACAGCGCGCAACCGCTGGTAGCGCTGGAGCGCGGGCAACCGATGGCGCTGTCCTTCGCCCAGGAACGCCAATGGTTTTTGTGGCAACTCGACCCTGCCAGCGCCGCCTACCACGTACCCACGGCGCTGCAGGTGCGCGGCCAACTCGACGTCAACGCGCTGGAGCGCGCCTTGCAGGCACTGGTCGAACGGCATGAGCCTTTGCGCACCACCTTTGTCGAAAACGCTGAGCAAGTCTTGCAGGTAATCCATCCCGCACTGGCGATGCCTGTCGAGCAGGCCAGCGTAGAGGCTGCGGCGATCCAGCGCTGTGTGGAGCAAGAAATCCAACGCCCGTTCGACCTGTGCAACGGCCCGCTGATGCGCGTCAAACTGCTGGTGATCGCGCCCGACCACCATGTGCTGGTGATCACCCAGCACCACATCATCTCTGACGGTTGGTCGATGCAGGTGATGGTCGATGAGCTGGTGGCGTTGTATCAGGGCCAGGCCCAGTTGCCTGGCTTGCCGATCCAATACGCCGACTATGCCGTATGGCAGCGCGACTGGATGGCGGCCGGCGAAACACAGCGCCAGCTGGATTACTGGCAGCGGCGCCTGGGCGACGAGCATCCGGTGCTGGAGTTGCCGCTCGACCACCCGCGTCCGCCGGTGCAAAGCTACCGTGGCGCGCGTCAACAGGTGCAGCTCGACCCTGCACTGGTGGCCGACCTGAAGGCGCTGGCGCAACGTGAGGGCGTGACCTTCTTTGTGCTGTTGCTGGCGTCGTTCCAGACCTTGTTGCATCGCTACAGCGGCCAGTCAACGCTGCGTGTCGGGGTGCCAATCGCCAACCGTAACCGCCTTGAGACCGAGCGTCTGATTGGTTTCTTCGTCAACACTCAAGTGCTGCAGGCCGACCTTGACGGGCAAATGGCTTTCGGCCAATTGCTCGCGCAGGTCAAACAGCGCGCGCTGGAAGCGCAAGCCCATCAGGACTTGCCATTCGAGCAGTTAGTCGAAGCGCTGCAACCGGAACGCAGCCTCAGCCATAACCCGTTGTTCCAGGTAATGTTCAACCACCAGGACACCCTGCGCGGCGGCGCTGTGCAACTGCCTGGCCTTGTGTTGCAGCCGCTGGAGTGGGCTGGCCACACCACGCAGTTTGACTTGAGCCTTGAAACCGAAGAGTCCGCCGAGGGCCTGTGGGCTTCGCTGACCTACGCCACCGACTTGTTCGAGCCCGCGACCCTGCAGCGCATGGCGCAGCACTGGCAGAACCTGTTACACGCGGTGGTCCGTGACGCCTCGCAAGCACTGGATGAATTGCCGATGCTCAGCGATCAGCAATGGCAACAGAGCGTGCACGGCTGGAACCACAGCCAGTTCGACTACCCGCACACGCGCTGCGTGCATCAACTGTTCGAAGCACAAGCACTGGCCACGCCGGACGCCTGTGCGCTGCAATTTAATGACGACGCGCTGAGCTACAGCGAGCTCAACCGCCGCGCCAACCGCCTGGCCCATCGCCTGATCGCAGCGGGCGTTGGCCCGGACGTGTTGGTGGCGGTGCATGTCGAGCGCTCGCTGCAGATGGTGGTCGGCTTGTTGGCGACGCTCAAGGCCGGTGGCGCCTATGTGCCGCTCGACCCGCAGTTCCCGGCGGAGCGCCTGGCCTTCATGCTTGAAGACAGCCAGGCCCGGGTGTTGCTGACCCAGCCACACCTGAACGGTAGTCTGGCGCAACCGCACGGTGTGCAGGTGCTGTTGGTGGATGATGCCAGCGCGGACGAACACAACCCGCAGGTCGCTGTCACGCCTGCGCACTTGGCCTATGTGATCTACACCTCCGGTTCCACCGGCAAGCCCAAGGGTGTGATGGTGCGCCATCAGGCGCTGTGCAGCTTTACCTGCGGCATGGCTGACGCCCTGGAAATTCGCAGCGACGCGCGGGTGATGTCGCTGACCACGTTCTCGTTCGACATCTTTGCACTCGAGCTGTACGTGCCACTCAGCGTCGGCGCCACGGTGCTGCTGAGCAGCCAGGAACTGGCGCTCGACCCGGAAGCAATTCTGGACCGGGTGCACGGCCAGCGCGCAAATGTGCTGCAAGCCACCCCTTCAACCTGGCGCATGCTGCTGGAAAGCCCGCGTGCCGACCTGCTGCAAGGCGTCCAGTGCTTGTGTGGCGGCGAAGCGCTGCCGGTCGACTTGGCCCAGCGCCTGCTCGACCTGCAAGGGCCGGTATGGAACCTGTATGGCCCGACGGAAACCACCATCTGGTCGGCTGCCCATCGTTTGTTGGACGCGCAGCCTTTTGTCGGGCGACCGATTGCCAACACCTCATTGTTCATTCTCAACGCCGGGTTAACGCCTTGTCCGCAGGGCGCTGCCGGTGAATTGCTGATCGGCGGCGTTGGCTTGGCGCGGGGTTATCACCAGCGGCCAGCGCTCACCGCTGAACGTTTTGTGCCTAACCCTTACGGCGCGCCGGGCGAACGCCTGTACCGCAGCGGCGACCTGGCCCGCTATCGCGCCGATGGCGTGGTGGAGTACATCGGCCGCGTCGACCATCAGGTCAAGGTGCGCGGTTTCCGTATTGAACTGGGTGAAATCGAAGCCTGCCTGCGTGAACACGCGGCGGTGCGCGAAGCCGTGGTGCTGGCCGACAATGACCGCTTGATCGCCTACCTGGTGAGTGTCGCCCCCGACCAGCAAGCGGCGCTGCGTGACCAGTACAAGGCTGCCTTGCGCGAACGTTTGCCGGACTACATGGTGCCTGCGCACCTGATTTTCCTGGACAGCCTGCCCTTGACCCCCAACGGCAAACTCGACCGCAAGGCACTGCCCAAAGCGGATGGCGGTGTGTTGCTGAAAGCGCATGTAGCGCCCGTCACGCTCCGCGAACAACAGGTTGCGGCGATCTGGGCCGAGGTGCTGGAGGTGCAGCAGGTGGGCCTCGACGACCACTTCTTCGAACTCGGCG
>NZ_VUAZ01000186.1 GCF_009296165.1 Pseudomonas kitaguniensis
GGCGGCAATGTCCAGTCACAAAGCCCTGCTCTCCCAAACATTGGAGGTCACTGTGGCAAGGGGCTGGCTACCACAGTGTTGATCTGTGTTGTCAGGCAGCAAAAGCATCCCTCAGCAAACCCGGCTCGATTCAGGGGCGGCAATGCCCAGTCACAAAACCCTGCCCTCCCAAACACTGGAGGTCACTGTGGGAGGGGGCTTGCTCCCGATGGCGGTGGGTCAGTCGGCAAACGCATCCCTGAGGAAACCGGGGGCGATGTAGCGTTGGTAGTGCGCTTCGGACAGGATGAAAAACTCCCGGTCGATGGCGTCGCGCAGTTCCGGCAATGCCCAGTCGCGAAACTCCGGCAGCAGCACCATGCCGTAGGCTTCCAGGTTGGAAATCACCCGCGCGCCGCGCGCGATCAATTGGTACGCCCAGCAGTACTCGGACTGGTGCGGCACGAAGCGGATCTTGCGTTGCTCCAGTTGCCCGCGCAGGGTTTTGGGGTCGAAGACCTCCAGTTTACCGGCCATCACCTGCACCAACAGCTGCTCAAGCCGGAGCCAGACCGCGCGTTTCTCCTCTTCGTTATAACCATTCCACAGGATGACCTCGTGGTGAAACCGCTTGCAGCCGCGGCACACAAGATCGCCGTAAACCGTGGAGCACAGGCCGACGCAGGGCGTTTTGATGGTGTGGTTGGACATGGGCAATGACACGCAAATCAGCGAAACAGTGCGCCATGTTAGCCCTTTGTCTAAGGTTGATCACCCAGCAAACTTGGTTAGGCAACTTACCTTTAAATTTTTTTTGCCGTAGAATCATCCGGCCTTGTAAGGCGCCAATAATCCGCTGGAAGCTGTTTTCAAAGCGTCACGAGCACAGTCGTTCCTTCAGAACGGTGTTGGCGCGGGCATGACCCGGTAGGTCAAACCCGCGCCAACCCTCATCAGCACCGTTCTGCAGGCGTAAAACTTTGAAAGCAGCTTCTGTGAGAAATGCCGGCAGCGCTGGCTTTGCGGCCCAAAAAGCCCCCGAGCGCACGCGTGCCGATCATTTCTGGATGAGCGTCCCGTGGGACCACTGATGAGGGTAATAACTGTGCTTGAAGCCTACCGCAAACATATCGAAGAGCGTGCAGCACTGGGTATCGTTCCCCAGCCGCTTAACGCCGAACAAACCGCAGGCCTGGTCGAGCTGCTGAAAAATCCCCCGGCTGGCGAAGAAGAATTCCTCGTTGACCTGATCACCAACCGCATTCCACCAGGCGTTGACGAAGCTGCCTACGTCAAGGCCGGTTTCCTGTCTGCCCTGGCCAAGGGCGAAGCCACTTCCCCCCTGATCGACAAAAAACGCGCTGTTGAACTGCTCGGCACCATGCAAGGCGGCTACAACATCGTTACGTTGGTCGAGCTGCTGGACGACGCTACGCTTGCGCCTGTCGCTGCCGCCCAACTCAAGCACACCCTGCTGATGTTCGATGCGTTCCACGACGTGGCTGAGAAAGCCAAGAACGGCAACCCGCACGCCAAAGCCGTGATCCAGTCCTGGGCTGACGGCGAGTGGTTCAAGAACCGCCCAACCCTGGCCGACAAGATCAGCCTGCGCGTGTTCAAGGTCACCGGCGAAACCAACACCGACGACCTCTCCCCTGCGCCTGATGCCTGGTCCCGCCCGGACATCCCGCTGCACGCCCTGGCCATGTTGAAAATGGCCCGTGAAGGCATCGTGCCGGACGAGCAAGGCAAAACTGGCCCGATGACGCAGATCGAAGAGATGCGCGGCCAGGGTTTCCCGATTGCCTACGTCGGTGACGTGGTCGGTACCGGTTCGTCGCGCAAGTCGGCAACCAACTCGGTGCTGTGGTTCTTCGGCGACGACGTGCCTTACGTGCCGAACAAGCGCGCCGGTGGCTTCTGCTTCGGCAGCAAGATCGCTCCAATCTTCTACAACACCATGGAAGATGCTGGCGCACTGCCAATCGAATTCGACGTCACCAACATGAACATGGGCGACGTGATCGACCTGTACCCGCATGCTGGCAAAGTCTGCAAGCACGGCACCGATGAAGTGCTGACCACCTTCGAAATGAAGACCCCGGTGCTGTTGGACGAAGTCCGCGCCGGCGGCCGTATCCCGCTGATCATCGGCCGTGGCCTGACTGAAAAAGCGCGTACCGAGCTGGGCCTGCCACCTTCGACCCTGTTCAAACTGCCGGAAGCGCCGGCTGAAAGCGACAAGGGCTTTACCCTGGCGCAGAAAATGGTCGGCCGCGCGTGCGGCCTCGAAGAAGGCAAAGGCGTTCGTCCTGGCACCTACTGCGAACCGAAAATGACCACCGTGGGCTCGCAGGACACCACCGGTCCGATGACCCGTGATGAACTGAAAGACCTGGCGTGCCTGGGCTTCTCGACCGACCTGGTGATGCAGTCTTTCTGCCACACCGCGGCCTATCCAAAGCCGATCGACGTGACCACCCACCACACGCTGCCTGACTTCATCATGACCCGTGGCGGCGTATCGCTGCGTCCGGGCGACGGCATCATCCACAGCTGGTTGAACCGCATGCTGCTGCCGGACACCGTCGGCACCGGTGGTGACTCGCACACCCGTTTCCCGATGGGCATCTCGTTCCCGGCCGGCTCCGGTCTGGTCGCGTTCGCCGCAGCCACTGGCGTCATGCCACTGGACATGCCGGAATCGATCCTGGTGCGCTTCAAAGGCAAAATGCAACCTGGCATCACCCTGCGTGACCTGGTGCACGCCATCCCTTACTACGCGATTCAGGCTGGCCTGCTGACCGTGGAGAAAAAGGGCAAGAAGAACGCCTTCTCCGGCCGCATCCTTGAAATCGAAGGCCTGAACGACCTGACGCTGGAACAAGCGTTTGAGCTGTCCGACGCCTCGGCCGAACGTTCGGCTGCCGGTTGCACCATCAAGCTGTCGAAAGCCTCCGTCACCGAGTACCTGAACTCCAACATCACCCTGCTGCGCTGGATGATCGGCGAAGGCTACGGCGATGCACGTACCCTGGAACGTCGCGCCCAAGCGATGGAAGCCTGGGTTGCCAACCCGGAGCTGATGGAAGCCGATGCCGACGCGGAATACGCCGAAATCATCGAGATCGACCTGGCTGAAATCAACGAGCCAATCCTCTGCGCACCGAACGACCCGGACGATGCCCGTCTGTTGTCCAGCGTTGCCGGCGAGAAGATCGACGAAGTGTTCATCGGCTCGTGCATGACCAACATCGGTCACTTCCGCGCTGCCGGCAAGTTGCTGGAGCAGGTCAAGGGCAAGCTGCCAACGCGTCTGTGGCTGTCGCCGCCGACCAAGATGGACGCTCACCAACTGACCGAAGAAGGCTACTACGGCATCTACGGCAAGGCTGGCGCGCGTATGGAAATGCCGGGCTGCTCGCTGTGCATGGGTAACCAGGCACGCGTAGAGCCGAACTCGACCGTGGTGTCGACGTCGACGCGTAACTTCCCGAACCGTCTGGGTGATGGCGCGAACGTCTACCTGGCTTCGGCTGAGCTGGCGGCGGTCGCCTCCACGCTGGGTCGCCTGCCGACCGTCGAAGAGTACATGGGTTACGCAGCGAAACTGGACACTATGGCCAGTGACGTCTATCGCTACCTGAACTTCGACCAGATCGCCGAGTTCCGTAAAATCGCAGCAAGCGCCAACATTCCGGTGATTCAAGCCTAAGCTGTGTTGATGTAACAAATGAGAGGGGGCTTGCTCCCGATTGCAGTGGGTCAGTCAATAGCTTCAGTGACTGATTCACCGCTATCGGGAGCAAGCCCCCTCTCACGTTGGCTCAAGCAATAAACGAATACACCAGTGCAGTAATCGCCACCAACCCCACCGCCGTCACGAACACGTTCGACGCCTGCCCACGGTACTTGGCCATCGCCGGCACCTTGCGGATCGCGTACATCGGCATCAAGAACAAAATCGAC
The DNA here is from genome assembly GCF_009296165.1 of Pseudomonas kitaguniensis. Taxonomy (GTDB): domain Bacteria; phylum Pseudomonadota; class Gammaproteobacteria; order Pseudomonadales; family Pseudomonadaceae; genus Aquipseudomonas; species Aquipseudomonas kitaguniensis. Next base: position 3,949 of record NZ_VUAZ01000186.1, read on the forward strand.
GCGATAATCGGACCGCCCATGGTTTCGATCATCCCCAGAATGCTCGGGTTCAACGTCGCCACAGCCCAGCACACCACCAGCATAAACGCAGCCGTCATGCGGTCCAGCACCTTGGCGGCCGGACGTCGACCCGTCTTCAACACCAACCCTTTAAGACCCTCACTGGCGCCGATGTAATGGCCCAGGAACGACTTGGCAATCGCCACAAACGCAATCAACGGCGCGGCAAACGCAATGGTCGGGTTATCAAAATGGTTGGCCAGGTACGACAGGATCGACAGGTTCTGCGCTTTCGCTTCAGCCAACTGCGCCGGCGACAGGGTCAGCACGCAGCTGAACACGAAGAACAGCACCATCACCACCATCAGCAAGTGCGCACGCGACAGAATCTGCGAGCTGCGCTCATCGGCATGCGCGCCGTACTGGCGCTTCTGGTCCACCGCAAACGCGGAAATGATCGGTGAGTGGTTGAACGAGAACACCATCACCGGAATCGCCAGCCACAGCGTGCTGAGCAACGCTGAGGGCGCCGGCACTTCAGTTGCGGTGCTGAGGATGCCGCCGTTCCAGTGCGGGATCAGGTACACCGCCAAAAACAGCAACGCGACGATAAACGGATACACCATCAGGCTCATGGCCTTGACGATCACTTGCTCACCGCAGCGCACCACGCCAGCAGGCCGAGGATCAGCACAAACGCCAGGATCGCGCGAGGCGGCGGCATGATGTGCAGTTGGTGTTCCATGAAGCTGCCGACGGTGTTGGTCAGCGCCACGCTGTAGATCAGCAGGATCGGGAAGATCGCGAAAAAGTACAGCAAGGTGATCAGTGCACCGGCCGTGAGCCCGAAGTGTTCTTCAACCACGTCGGTAATGTCGGAGCCTTCACGGCCGGACAGTACGAAACGGGTCAGCCCGCGGTGGGCAAAGAAGGTCATCGGGAATGCCAGCAGCGCCAGGATCACCAGCGGCCAGAAGCCTCCCAGGCCCGCGTTGATGGGTAAAAACAAAGTGCCGGCGCCAATGGCGGTGCCGAACAAGCCGAGCATCCAGGTGGTGTCCTGGCGGCTCCAGCGTGTGAGGGTTGCAGGTGTCGTTGCATAGCGTTCGTCGACGCTATTGGCATGATCATTCATCCGGTCGGATCTCCGCATTTCCACAGCCGGGACGAGTCAGAAAAACCTGACAGGCAGCGCCCCGACCGTAACAGGGGCGCGATTGTCCGGGATTATCGTGAGTATGCAAAGACTTAGCTGAGGAATGGTGCTGCGGTGCAACCTCTCAACGGCGGCTATAAACCACGCGTTTCATGGATTTTTCGCCCTCTGCCAGCAGTTTTTCAGGGTATTTTGAGGCGGTTCAACTCAAGAACTCCAGACCCCGCTGATTGATCACCGGCACGCTCTCCAGCAAGTAACGCCTGAAGTTCGCCAGTGTCGCATTGCTGTTGCTGCGCTTCGGCCACACCAGGTAATAGCTGTCGCCGGTGCTGACGGCTTTGTTAAAGGGCAGCACCAACGCGCCCTTCACCAGCTCATCACCCACCAGCGTCAGGTCGCCCATGGACACGCCACGGCCTTGAATGGCGGCTGATATGCCCAGCTCCAACGTGTCGAAAATTTTGCCTTTCTGCCACGAAACGGCGGCGATCATGCCCACGCGTTCCAACCAGCACTGCCAGTCACGCCGGTCTCGGGACGGGTGGATCAACCCGGCGGAGAACACATCTTGCGCACTCAAGTTACGCTGTTCGAGCAAGCCGGGTGAACAGACAGGGATCAGCCACTCATCAAACAGTTTAATCGACTCAAGGTCGCTGGAAAATCGCCCATTGCCTAACAGCACAGCGCAATCGAACGGTTCTATATCGAAGTTGACAAAGTCTACGTCCATCCATTCGCTGGACAACTGAACCTGCTCTTCAGTGTCCAACGTGTTGAACGTATCAAGTACCTGTAACAACCAGCGCATGGTCAAGGTAGAGGGCGCCTTGACGCGCAGTATTTTCTCCTTGCGGCTGATAGTCGTGCAGGCTTGTTCAATCAATCGAAAACCAATCTTGAGTTCCTGCGCCAACAACTTTCCGGCCTGGGTCAAATAGATTCTTGGCCCTCTGCGTTCGAACAGCGCGCAGCCAAAATGCTCTTCAAGGGTTTTCACGTGGCGGCTGACGGCACTTTGAGTAATAAAAAGATGATCAGCAGCCAATGTGAATGAACTGAAACGTGCCGCCAGCTCAAAAGCACGCAGTGCATACAGCGGCGGCAGGCGGCGTGGCGTGTGATCTAGAGCATCATGACTCATACTCATCCTTACCCATCCTTTTTTTCTGCTTTTAAAGGCAGCGAATTTGCCAAATACTTAGCGGCATAAATAAGACTTATAAAAATCGGAAAGCGGATCAGCCCTATTTCGACTACTTAATTTGTGTATCGGACGCTTATTCCTCTGCAGCCCTTACTCTAGTTAACACATAGCAGACTCCTTAAAATGCCCGATTTCGATCATATTCTGTCCCGCAGCATCACTCACACAAAACTCGACGAACCCCTTCAGTCGGCCCTCTTAAATTTTCGGTTATTTGGTAATAAAAAAGGTTACCTGCACCTCGAAAACTTACCCATTGGTGATATTCCGCCCACGCCCATGGACCGTGCCACGCTGCAAAAAAATTGCACAATAAGCGAACATACAATTCTTAAAGCAACGGCTGTACTGGGTGATCCGATCGGCTATATACAAGAGTCGAACGGCGACATTATCAACAACTTTTTTCCGCAAAAAAAACACTCCAAAGACACTAACTCAGACAGCTATGACTGTGAGCTGGAGTTGCACACCGAAAACGCATTTCATACTGTTTCACCTGATTATCTGGTGCTCTTGTGCCTGCGCCAGGATCCGGCTGCCGAGGCAGCAACCTTTATCAGTTCCATCGACCGTATTCGCGACCACCTTACGCCTGACGACATCCGCTATTTCCTCGAAGAAAAATACAATTTCCTTTCGGACTATTGCATCACAGAAAAAAACTGTCGCATTGACATCAACCAAAAACAAACCGTTCTCTACGGTGATCCTGACGCTCCGTTCTTTCGCTTCGACCCTCAGTTCATGGTCGCGCGGAGCAAATCCGCGCAAATGAAGTTGGAGGTGTTGCGCAAGGCCGCCTGGCAAGTGGCGGAGCCCGTGCACATGAAGGCCGGCGACCTGCTGATTATCGACAACCGTAAAACCGCCCATGCACGCAGTGCCTTTTCGGCCAATCTGGATGGCAATGATCGCTGGATGCAGCGCACCTTCGCTGTGACCGGCTACCGCCACTACGCGCAAAAATTCGGAAAAAACCAACGCGTACTTGATCTGGTAACCAGCCGATGAACTCGTTGCACCTGACCTTTGCCCTCGCCGTATTTTTCCTGATTGCCTCTCCTGGTCCGGTGGTGGCATTGGTCATCTCCGACGCCAAGCATGCCTGGCCTGCAGCCACTATCACGGGGGGTGTGGTGTCCGCCCAATTATTGCTGCTGATGACCCTGACACTCATCTACACCGCGCTGGACGTCAGCCCGGTTCTGCTTGATTGGGGCCAATTGGTCGGCGGCCTCTACTTGGCCTGGTTGGGCATAACCGCCCTGCTGCGTAAGGCCGACGGACCTGCAAGCATTCAATACAGTCAACGGCACTTTTTCTGGCGAGCCCTTAAAGTCGGTTTGTCGAACCCCAAAGACATTCTGTTTTTCCTGGCTTTCCTGCCCGGCTTCATCGAACCCGGCGGTAGCTTCCTCCAGCAGGGCCTGATACTGGCAGTGATCTGGGGCGTCATCGATGCCTCAATATTACTGGCCTACGGTGCGGTCTCCCGACAACTGTTGCCCTATAACGACGTGCAAAAAATCATGGCCAAGGCACCGGGTATTTTTCTGCTTGCGATTGGCCTGTTGTCGATTTACATGGGCACCGAAAAACTGCTGGCCGTGAAAAACGTACAACTTATTTTTAACTAGTCGTTCGCACTGATCTGTGGCTCGTGCCAATCAAACTCACCTAACCGTTCCCCCTTTCAACCCTGAAACATCCGGTGAAAATGATGAACTCACAAACGTTGTTCCCGCGTATCGGTAAGGTCATCGCCAATACAGGCAAACGTAACTTCTCGCGACTGTTGCACGATTTAATACTGACCAAATTGCCCGTGGACGCTACGCACATTACTCAACTTCGGGTAAAGAGCAGCGCGCTGTCGTCCGAGGGGGCGAACGATGCCAGTGTTGAGTGGGTAAGTCCGGCCTGCATGGATTCATTGATCGGGTCCAACTTCATGAAAACTCCGCCATTGCTCGTTGACGCTGATGAGCGCGCCATTCATCGCCGCCTCACCGACTTCTCGTCCGATGTGCCTGACCGTCGCCCGGTAGAGTTCAATTCCCAGTTGCACCTGACCTCGCGTAAAGACGAATACTGCTACATTATTTCGGTTTATCGCGAACAACAGGCGAACGATTTCTCCGCACAAGAGCAGCTAATGCTTAAGGATTTCTCGTCCCTGCTGCTGCCGTTGGTAGAGAAACACATTAATGCGATAAGTCCACAGACGCGGATCAATAAAAATCTTCCGGCTGACCTGCTTGTCCCGGAAAACCGGGACATCCATACCCTCAGGCAACGCTTTGAAGACCGCCTGGCGCAATCGGGCCTGCACCTGTCCACGCGTGAAAAACAAATCTGCACAGGCCTTCTGTCGGGGCGCACTGCACCCGAGCTGGCTGAAGCGCTTTCGCTGAAGGTCAATACCGTCGAGAGTTACCTCAAGCGCGCGGTGATAAAAATGGGCATCAGTGGTCGGCATTCACTGATTCGCTGGATGCACGCGGCACCCGGCACTCCTTCACTGATGACGGCCTCAGCGCAACCTGATCGCCGCGTTCACTGAAATAAAGCCCGTTTCGTTTACACCTGACAATGAGGCAGAACGTGCTCGCGTATGCCTCATTACCCTGCGGCTGATTTTGCATCAGCAACACTAAGCGATCGTTGACCCGCTTTTTATATTCAAACTTTCATGCGTATGGCCTGGCAGCGGTCATATTTATCAGCCGTTAAAAAAAAACGCCTAAAGACATAGATTTCAGGGACATCCCACGCCTGAATACATGGCGATCAAGACCTCCTTCCTACACACTTTAAAACACGCGTAAACGTTGGCCCTGCGGCTTAACTACCGGCTAATTAACACGCTGGCCGGTTATGCGTTTACACGCTCCCGTGGTTTTGTTTCATCAACTATCCAGCGCTGTTCTTTCCCACAGCCGATGAGTGCATGAATATGGAAGAGTTAAGTTATCTGAAAAAAATCGAGTCGAATGCGCGCAGCTATGCGGCGACATTCCAACGGCTGTTCGTCAGCGGCAAAGGCGTGTGGGTCAAGGATGCCCAGGGCAAGGAATACCTCGACTGCCTGGCCAACGCCGGCACCCTGGCGCTGGGGCACAACCCGCCCGCGGTGAAAGCCGCCGTAATGGACTTTCTCGGCAGCGACCAACTGCAACAAGCCCTGGACCTGGCCACACCGGCCAAGCATGCGTTTGTGCAGGAACTGTTCTCCCAACTGCCGGCCAACATGCGCGACTCGAGCAAAATCCTGTTCTGCGGCCCAAGTGGTTCGGACGCCGTCGAAGCTGCAATAAAGCTCGCCCGGCATTACACCAAGCGCTCAACACTGATGGCCTTTCATGGCGGTTACCATGGCATGACGGCCGGCGCGTTGTCGGCGATGGGTAACCTCGGCCCCAAAAGCATCAATAACGTCACCACGCAGAACACCCACTTCCTGCCGTTCCCTTATCGCTTCCGCTGCCCTTTCGGCACCGACGGCAAGCAAACCGACCAACTCTCGATTGATTACATTCGCACCGTGCTGTCGGACCCGGAAGGCGGCGTCACGCGCCCGGCCGCAGTGCTCGTCGAAGTGGTGCAGGGTGAAGGCGGTTGCATTCCGGCCTCGGCCCAATGGCTGCGCGGGCTGCGAGAAATTACCCGCGAGCTGGACATTGTGCTGATCGTTGATGAGGTGCAGACCGGCCTGGGCCGTACCGGTAGCACCTTTGCCATCGAGCACGCGGGCATCACGCCCGACATTCTGGTGCTGTCCAAGGCGATTGGCGGCGGTTACCCGCTGTCGGTGATTGTCTACGCCGAGCACCTCGACACTTGGGGGCCGGGCATGCATGCCGGCACGTTCCGCGGTAATCAGATCGCCATGGTCGCCGGTCGCGCGACCATGCGGCATATCCAGCAACACCAACTGGTTGAGCACGCTGCCGAGCGCGGCGAACAATTGAGCAATGGTTTGCGCGACATTGCCCTGCGTTATGAGCAGATCGGCGACGTACGTGGTCGCGGCCTGATGCTGGGTGTCGAGATCACCAAGCCGGGCGCCGAGGACCGACCGGGCCAAGGCGACGGTGCGCTGGCCCGGGCGATCAAGCTCAATTGCTTCGACAATGGCCTGATTATCGAAACCGGTGGCCGCCACAGCTCGGTCTTGCGCTTCCTGCCTGCGCTGACCATCAGCGCAGCCGAGGTCGGCAGCGTACTTGAACGTTTTGAAGATGCGATCAGCGCGGCAACTGAAAACCGCCTGCACGTCGTCGGCCAATCGGCCTGAGCCAACGCCACAAAAAAGCCCGCCACCGGTCACGGTTGGCGGGCTTTTTTACGCCGCCTCAGTCGCGGGCAAGCGCTTCAATCGGGTCCAGCCGCGCCGCATTACGTGCCGGCACAAATCCGAAGATAATGCCGATCAGGCTTGAACACACAAACGCGGTAATAATAGACTCCAGCGAAAACACCATCTGCCATTCCTTGATCAGCAGCGAAAACACAAAGCCGATACCGAATGACAATGAAATACCGATAACCCCGCCGATCAGGCAGACCATCACCGCCTCCACCAAAAACTGTTGGCGAATATCTGACTGACGTGCGCCCACGGCCATGCGGATACCAATTTCGCGGGTGCGTTCGGTCACCGATACCAGCATGATATTCATCACGCCGATGCCGCCCACCACCAGCGAAATCAACGCGATCAGCGACAGCAGCAAGGCCAGCGACTGGCTGGTTTTCTGCACGGTTTGCATAATGCTGTCGAGGTTGTAGGTGAAGAAGTCCTTGGTGCCGTGGCGCTGCTCCATCAGTTTGACCACGTTGTCTTCCACCACCTTGCTCGGCTGGCCGTCCTTGATGCGCACGGTGATGCTGTCCAGGTAACGCTGGCCCAACAGCCGGCCCGCCGCGGTTTCGTAAGGCACCCACACATTCAGCGCCTTGCTGGTGTTGAAGATGTTTTTGTTGTCTGCCGCCACGCCAATCACCGTGCAGGGCAAGTTACCCACCAGGATTATTTGGCCGAGGGCGTCAACGTTCGGCCCGAACAAACGGTTACGCGTGTTGTGATCGATCACAACCACCTGCGCCTGGCGGGTGTCGTCATCCTGGCTGAAGGTGATGCCTTCGGCCAACTTGATCCCGCGCACCTGGAACGAGCTCGCGCTGACCCCGTTGACCGTCGCGTCGACGTCGATATTGCCAAAGCGCAGCAACAGGTTGCGCCCGGCGTTGGGGGTGGCGCTGTCGATGTAATGCAATTGGCTCAGCGCCGTGACATCCGCCAACACCAGCGTTTCGATGGCCGAGGCATGGCTGTCGCCAAAATCGGTGCCGGGGTAAATGTCGATGGTGTTACTGCCAATCGCCTGAATGTCACTCAGCACGTAGCGCTTGGCGCCCTCGCCAATCGCCACGATCGACACCACCGAGGTGATGCCGATGACAATACCGAGCATGGTCAACAACGTGCGCATGCGGTGTGAAATCAACGCGACCCACGCCATCACAAACGCTTCCTTGAACAAGCCCAGGCTCGCCACCAGGCGGCGACCGGGTTTGGCCTTGGTCGCGGCGGCGTCGGGGGCTGCCAGCTCCACGCCGACGCGCTCATTGACACGGTCACTGAGCACCTCACCGTCACGCATTTCAATAATGCGCTCGGCGTTCGCGGCCACCTTGGGATCGTGGGTCACGATGATCACGGTGTGGCCGGCCGCGTGCAGCTCCAAGAGGATATTCATCACCTCTTTGCCACTGGCGGTGTCGAGGGCGCCGGTCGGTTCATCGGCCAGAATCACTTGCCCGCCATTCATCAACGCGCGCGCAATACTCACGCGTTGCTGTTGCCCGCCAGACAACTGGCTGGGGCGGTTGGCCAAGTGCGTCGCCAGCCCGAGCCGCGCCAGCAGTTCCTTGGCGCGGCTGTGGCGCTGGCCCTCGGGCACGCCTGCGTAGATCGCCGGCATCTCGACGTTGTGCATGGCGCTCAGGTGCGGCAGCAAGTGGTAGCGCTGGAAGATGAACCCGAAGTGGTCACGGCGCAGCTCTGCCAGTTCCTGGTCGCCCAAGTCGCGGGTTTCGCGGCCGCTGATGGTGTAACTGCCGTCGGTGGCGTAATCCAGGCAGCCAAGAATGTTCATCAGGGTCGACTTGCCGGACCCCGACGCGCCGGTGATGGCCACCATTTCCCCGGCGTTGATGGTCAGGTTGACATCCTTGAGGGCCATAAAGGCTTTTTCGCCCGCGATAAAACTACGGCTGATGCCTTTGAGCTCCAACAGTGCTTGGGTCATGATCAGATCCCCGCCACGGCCGGCGTCGGATCACCGATCACCACCTTGTCACCTTCAGCCAGGCCGTCGTTGATCTGCGCCTTGACGTTGTTGTTGATGCCCACTTTAACGTTGCGGTCCTGCGCGTGGCCGGTCTCGTCGAGCACACGCACCACGTAGGAGCCGTCGGTATTGCGTTTGCCGAGTGCGGCCACCGGCACCAACAACACATCCTTGGCGGTATCGCGCACGATGCGCACTTGGGCGGTCATCGAAATACGCAGGCGGTGGTCCGGGTTGGGTACATCGAACAAGGCGTTGTAGAACACCGCCGTGTTGGTTTTGGGCGTACCCGCCGCCTGCGTGTCGAGGTAGTTCTGCGGCGCCGGTTCAGTGCCGCGCAGTTTGGCGTAATAACGCTTGTTGGCTTCGCCAAGAATGGTGAAGTACACCTCTTGGCCCGGCTGGATGTGGATCACGTCCGCTTCCGATACCTGAGCCTTGACGGTCATGGTGTCCAGGTCCGCCAGTTTGAGCAGCACCGGTGCCAATTGCTCGGCGATCACAGTCTGGCCTTCCTGGGTAACGATGCCCACTACGTCGCCATCGATCGGCGCAATAATGCGCGTGTAGCCGAGGTTGACCTTGGCGGTGTCGATCTGGATGCGTGCATTTTTCAGCTGGGCATCCAACGCGACCAGGTTGGCGTTTTGCACCAGGTAATTGGATTCAGCGGTTTCGAAATCCTGCTTGGAAATCGCCGCATCCGATTGCAGTTTGCTGTAGCGCTCCCACACCGATTTGGTCTGCGCCAGTTGCGCCGACGTGGCCTTGCGCTGCGCCTCCAGGTTTTCTTCGCTGACTTGGGCCTGACGCAAGGTGTTCTGCAGCACCAGTGGGTCGATTTCCGCCAGCCACTGGCCCTTCTTGACCTTATCGCCGAGCTTGACCTTCAGTGACTTCAATTGGCCCGAGACTTGCGCGCCCACGTCAACCTGCTTGACCCCTTGCAGAATCCCGGTGGCCAGCACCGAGTTTTCAATCTCGCCACGTTCCACCTTGGCGGTCAGGTACTGCGGCGGCTCAGCCGGCGCTTGCACGGAGTAGATAATCAGCCCTGCCACAACAACCAGACCCAGGCCCCAGACAATCTTGCGAAACTTTGGCTTTTCCATAGATGACCACTAATACGTTGAAAGGTAGACCCGGCCAATCGCCGGGCTGCGCACTAAGCTGCGTGACGGTTCGCTTCAGATAAGGGCGCAAGCGCCTGTGCCGGCTCCCCCTTTGACATGGTTCATGACGTCACCTTGCCTGCCGGTACGGCCAAGCCGTCGTGCCACCACGACGCGAGGCTGTACACGTGCGGCGCCTTGAGCAGCGTGAAATGGTTGCCTGGGCCGTACCAGGTTTCCAAACCCTCTGCGTATTTGCCCCAGCCTTCGATCATGTCGGCTTGCTCGCGTTGATTGCCCTGCGCATCCAGGCTCGGATCATCGGCCAGCACCAGGCGCACCGGGCCGATGTAGTGCTGGCGTGGCCGGTAAACCGTGCGTAACGCCGCGCCGAAAGCGCGCGCCGGTCCGTACATCACCTCCGGCGTCGAACGCGCCGACAGCATGCCCGCGCGCACCATTCCCGCGTGCAACGCCGCCAGTTGTTGCGCTTCGTTGAGGCTGACAAATGCTTGCCGGTCAATGCCCAGGGGTTTGCCTGCTGCCAGTTGCATGGTGTCGATCAACCGTTCCAGCACTTGCGTTGCGGTGTAGGGCTTGCCGACCACGCCATTGCCGCCGGGCGACTCGCTGTCGACCAAGGTCAACGACGCCACTTCACGCCCACGCGCCTGCAACTGCAGCGCCATTTCGAACGCCACCCAGCCGCCGAAGGAATGCCCCAACAGATGCACCGGGCCACTTGGGCAAACCTGCTCAAGCGCGACCAGATAGGCACTCGCCGCCGCTTCCACGCGGCTATGCGGCACCGCTTTGCCGTCCAGCCCGCGCGGTTGCAGGCCATGAATCGGCCAAGTCGGGCCGAAGGCATCGGTGAGGCCGATAAAACCGGTCACACTGTCGCCGGCGCCCGGCACGCAGAACACCGGTGCACGCCCTGCCTGCCCACTTTGAATGGTTAACAGCGGTTGATACGGCGCATTAGTCGCAAGCACCGGTGCCTTGGCCAGCGCTGCGCCAATGGCTTGCCCGAGTGCCTGGATATGCGGCGCCTGCATCATGCTTTGGTGATCGCCCGGTACATCGATGCGCTGCAACAACGTGGCCGGAACCACCTGATCCCAGCCCAACGTTGCGCTGCTGCGCGAGGCCTCGTCGGTACGCTGTTCGGCGGTAAATAAATGCACCGGTACGGTCAGCGGGCACACGGTGTAATGCGCCTGCGCATGCCCATGCGCCACTTCACGGTCCAGGTACGCAAACAACGCCTCACGCGGCAGCGCCGCCAGTTGCGGTTGCAGCAACCGGGCGTCACGGCAACGCTGCCACAGGCTGTCAAAGTCGAGTTGCGCCACCTCGCGTTCAAGTGTTGCCAGGGTGGCCGGCGCTTGCGGGTCCAACGGCGGCTGCGCGGCGCAGAACGCGCTGCACAGCTCCAACAGGTGCAGGCAGTGGGCGTTGGCCGCCGACCAGCGCGCCTTGCCTTGGTCGACCAGACGCGGCACATGGGTGTCGATCAGCCCGATGAACTCAACCGCCTCGTCCATGCCGAGCAACTGCGCGGCGATCTCATAGGCCAGTACGCCGCCGAACGACCAGCCGGCCACGCGGTACGGCCCGTGCGGCTGAACCGAGCGCATCAGTGCGATATGCCGCGTCGCCAGGCACTCCATGCTGCGCAGTTGCGGTTCACCCCACGCCAGCCCCGGCAAGCCATACACCGGAATCTGCGCGTCGATGTGTTGCGCCAACGCCGGGAAATACACGTCGAGCCCGCTGAACTCATGCACCAGGAACAGTGGGGTTTGACTGCCGCCACGGCGCACCGTGACCAGCCCATCGTGCTGCGGCTGTGGCGCCTGCGTGCGCAGGCGCAGCATCGCCGCCATCGACGCGACACTGGCGTGCTGGAAGCACTCCGCCAACGTCACCTGAACATTCGCCTGCGCCAGTTGGCTGACCAGACGAATCGCCAGCAAGGAATGCCCGCCCATTTCAAAGAAATTGTCGTGGCGCCCTACCCGCACCAGCTTCAAGACCTCGGCCCAGCACGCAGCGAGGGTTTCTTCCAGCGCATCCGCTGGCGCCTCGTAGTCGCGGCTGAGCACCGCCTGTTCAGGGGCCGGCAAGGCTTTGCGGTCGAGCTTGCCGTTCGGCGTGACCGGCAGCGTGTCCAGGTGCACAAAGGCACTCGGCAGCATGTACTCCGGCAGGTGGGTCAACAGCTCTTCGCGCAGTTGCTCAAGCGTGCCCGTCGTACCACACAGGTACGCCACCAACTGCTTGCCGCTGACCTGCCCGGCGCTGTCGTCGCGCGCCATTACCACCGCCGCACGCACGCCTTCGCAGGCCAGCAGCGCACTTTCGACTTCGCCCAGCTCGATGCGGAACCCACGGATTTTCACCTGATCATCGTTACGCCCGAGGTATTCCAGGCTGCCATCCACCAGCCAGCGGCCGAGGTCGCCGGTTTTATACAAGCGGCCCACGCCGTCGCTGAACGGGTCACTCAGAAAACGCTCGCTGCTTAAGTGCGGTTGATTGAGGTAGCCACGCGCAACACCGACACCGGCGAGGTGAATTTCGCCCGTCACGCCCACCCCGGTCGGGTTGCCGTGCGCATCCAGCACGTACGCACGCATGTTGGCAATCGGCTTGCCGATCTTGCGTGGCTGCGGGTTGGCGGCGAACACTTCAGTGGCGGTGGCAATAATCGTCGCTTCGGTCGGGCCGTAGGTATTCAGCAAGCGCGGCGTATGCCCGCTGCGCAGGAACCAATGCTGCACCGCGTCCGGGCTCAGCTCCTCGCCACCCACCACAATCATGCGCACCGAGGCCGGGATTGCGGCGTCGCGGTCTTGCGCCAGGCCCTGCCAGAAACGCGTGGGCAGGCTGATGATCGACAAGCGTGCTTGCGCCGCCAATGCCCAGAAGTGCGCGGCATCGGTCAACCAGGCGGCACTGCGCAGCACCAGGGTGGCGCCACAGGTCAGCGCGCCGAAAATTTCCTCAATCGACGCGTCGAAGTTGATCGTCGCAAATTGCAGCGTGCGATCACCAGCGGTCAGCCCGGTCAAGTCGCGAATCGCCTGGATCTCGTTGCACAGCCCGGCATGCTCGATCATCACGCCCTTGGGCTGCCCGGTAGAACCGGACGTGTAGAGCACGTAAGCGAGGTGTTCGGCGGTCAGCCCACGCTCCCCGGCCAGCGGGTTGTGCGGGCTCAAATCGCGCCACGGCTGCAGCGCACTGTTCAAGGTCAGCACCTGCACGCTTTCCGGCAGTGCACCGAGCAACGGCAGTACCGCGTACTCGCTGAGCAACACGCGCGGGGTGCTGTCGGCGAGCATGAACGCCAAACGTTGTGGCGGATACGCCGGGTCCAGCGGCACGTAAGCGGCACCCGCCTTGAGGGTCGCGAGCAACCCCACGATCATCCGCAGGCCACGCTCCAGCGCGATGGCCACGCGGTCATCCGGTTGCACACCGAGGGCGATCAGGTGATGCGCCAACTGGTTGGCCTGGGCATTCAGTTCGGCGTACGTCAGTTGCTGACCTTCATACTCCAAAGCGATTGCATCGGCGTGGAGCAGCACCTGCTCCTCGAACAGCGCGTGGATCAAGCAATCCTGCGCAGCGTCGGTACGCGTTTGGTTGAAGTCCAGCAGCACCTGGCGGCGCTCGGCCAACGGCAGAATATCCAGGCTGCTCAACGAGGCGTCCGGGGTTCGCTCCAAGGCATCGACCAGGCTCTCCAGCGCGCCGTGCATATAGCCGCAAAGACGCTGCGCACCCACGCCCGGGGTGACTTGGACCGTGAGGCCAAACGCCTCGCCAAAATCATCGACGTCCAGCGACAGCGGGTAGTTGCTGCGTTCTTCGCCGCCCAGCGCCTGAATGCCCGTCCATACCGCGATGTCTTCACTGGAAGCCGCAGCGGCACTGTGCCGGTAATTGAGCAAAGCACTGAACAGCGGCGCCGGAGCGGCCACGCCGCTGCAACGCTGTGCCAGCGCCAGGGAAGCGTGTTCGTGGCTTAACAACCTGCTCAAACGTGCATGCGTGGTCTTGACCCCGGCATACACACTGTCAGCGCCCACGCTGATGCGCAGCGGCAAGGTATTGATAAACAGCCCCAGCGCGCGTTCGCCACCTTGCATGCCGCCCATCAACACGGTGCCGAACACCACCTCAGCCTGGCCACACACATGCCCCAGCACTTGCGCCCACGCCATGTGCATCAGGCTTGCGGCGCTCACGCCCAATTGCCGCGCACTGGCGCGCACACGCGGGCCGAGGTCGTCGTCCACGCGCAGGTGCGCCAGCTCCAGCACGCCGCCCGCGTGCACGTCGTGCAGGCCAAACGGCAGGGTTGGCTCGTCGATGTCGGCGAGCATCTCGCTGAAAAACGCTTCATGCTCCTGCTCGGTCATCCCGAGGCGTGCCTGAGCCACATAGTTGCGGTACGGCACTGGCACATTCAAACGGCCTTCCTGGCCCGACAGGAACGCCTGCAATTCGTGTTGCAGAATGTCCATGGCAACGTGATCGAACAGCATGTGATGGAACATCAACAAAGCTGCCCAGTGTTGCTGCTGTGCGTCGTAGGCATACACCAGGCGCATCAGCGGCGCGTCGCGCAAGTCCATGCGGAAATGCTGCGGGTTGAAGCGCTCGCGCAATTGCGCGCCCGCCTCGGCATCGCCTGCCAGCGCGATCTCTTCCAGCGCGAACGGTACGTGGCGCAACACCACCTGCACCGGCTCGCTCAAGCCCTCCCAGCGCATGGCGGAGCGCAAGATGTCGTTACGTTCGATCACGCCCTGCAACGCGAGGGCAAAGGCTACGAGCCGCTCGTGAGAATCGAAGTTAAACGACGCCTGCTCCAGGTACAGGTCGCCCTCCTCGGCCAGCAAGTGGTGATAAAGGATGCCCTCTTGCAACGGCGTCATCGCGTAGATGTCTTGCACGTTGGCCAGTTGGCCCGGCACACCGGCAACCAAGCTGTCGATTTCATCCTGGCTGAGGCTGGCCAGCGGCAGCATTTGCGGGGTAATGCGTCGGCAATCAGTGCTGATAGCGTTCGGCGGGATCACCAGCGCGCGGCTGCCGCCCACTACTTTGGCCAGCCCGGCCAGCGTCGGGTGGGTAAACAGTGCGCCAACGTCGACCCGCAGGTCTTCCTGGCGCAGGCGCTCCACCAGTTTGACCGCCAGCAGCGAATGCCCGCCCAGCTCGAAGAAGTTGTCGTGGCGCCCCACTTGCTCCAGTTGCAACACCTGCGCCCAGACCAGCGCCAGGCTGCGTTCGATACGGCCTTGCGGCGCTTCGTAATCTCGGCTGGCCACGGCCGACTGGTCCGGTGCCGGCAGCGCCTTGCGGTCGAGCTTGCGGTTCGGTGTCAGCGGCAATGCCTCAAGCAGCACAAACGCGCCCGGGATCATGTATTCCGCCAACAGCGGCGCCAGGTAGCTGCGCAAGCCGGCGGCGCTCAAGCTGGCGCCGGCATGCGGCACCACGTAGGCCACCAGGCGCTTCTCGCCAGGGCGGTCTTCACGCGCAATCACCGCGGCTTCTTTGACCCCGACACAGTTGCCGAGCCTCGACTCGATCTCGCCCAACTCGATACGGAAGCCGCGCACCTTGACCTGGAAGTCGTTGCGCCCCAGGTACTCGATACGCCCATCCGCCAGGTAGCGCGCCAAGTCACCGGTTTTGTACATGCGCGCGCCTGGCACCTCACTGAACGGGTCGGCGAGGAAGCGCTCGGCACTCACCGCGTCGAGGTTCAGATAGCCTCGGGCAACGCCATCGCCGCCGATGAAAATCTCCCCGGCCACGCCGAACGGCACGGGTTGTTGCTGGCTGTCGAGCAGGTAAATACGTGTGTTGGCCATCGGTTTGCCGATGGTTGCGTTGCCGCTGCCTTCGACACCCGCCAGCGCATCGTGGCTGACGTAGGCGGCGGTGCACGACACGGTCGCCTCGGTCGGGCCGTAGGTATTGATCAAGCGGGTATGGGCCGGGCGCACCTCGTCCCAGAGTTTTAATTTCTGCGCCGACAGTGCGTCACCGGTGACGTTAATCAGGCGTACATGGCGCAAGCGCTCCTCGGCCTGCATCGGCGTGTGGTGCCATTCAGCGGCCAGGGTGTGCCAGTGCGCGGCCGTCAGGTGCAGGAAGGTCGGGCGGATCGCCGGGTCTTGCGCCGCGTCGGTGCCGAACACGTGCCGGCTCGCGCCAGGGTGGCGCCCGCCAGCAAGGCCGGAAAGATTTCCTCAACCGACAGGTCGAAGTTCAAGGTGTTTTGCTGCAACACCGTGTCGTCCGGCGTCAACCCGAACAGGCGCGCCGCGTCGAGGCTGTAGTTGACCAGCCCACGGTGTTCGATCATTACGCCCTTGGGGTTACCGGTAGAGCCCGAGGTGTAAATCACATACGCCAGGTGCCGGGCGGTCAGGCCTGGCACCTGCGGGTTGTGCTCGGCACCGCTGAACGGCGTGTCCAGAAGCACTTGCGCGATGGCCAGCGCCGGCAAGCGGTCCTGCAACGCGTGCTGCGTCAGCAGCACCGACGGCGCGCTGTCCTCAATCATGTAGGCCAGGCGCTCCGGCGGGTAATGCGGGTCCAGCGGCACATACGCTGCGCCGGCCTTGAGAATCCCGAGCAGGCCGACCAGTACTTCGTCACCGCGCTCGGCGCAGATCGCCACGCGGTCGTCGGGGCCAACGCCCAAGCCGATCAGGTGGTGAGCCAGGCGGTTGGCGCGGCGGTTCAACTCGGCGTAACTCAAACGCTGATCTTCGAACGCCACCGCAATGGCCTCGGGGCGCGCCTCGACCTGCGCTTCGAACAGCTGATGAATCGTGCTGTCGTGGGCGTAGGCCACCTCGGTGTCATTAAGTTCATGCAGCAGGTAAGTACGTTCCTCGGCGTCGAGCAGCGTGATCTGCGCCAGCAGCGCCTGGTCGTCGGCGACCATCGCGTGCAACAGCCGCTCGAAGTAGCCGATGTAACGGCGCACCGTGGCCTCGTCGAACAGCGCCGTGGCGTACTCAAGGTTGCCGGCGATGTGCCCTTGCACTTCGCTGAGGTCCAGCGACAGGTCGAACTTGGCAAAATTGCTGGTTTCGCCAACCCCTTCAAATTGCAGGTCGCCGAGTACCAGGCTTGGACCGTCGCTGGCCTGCCAGGTCAACAAGGTCTGGAACACCGGGCTGTGCGCCAGGCTGCGCGGCGGTTTGACCACCTCCACTACCTGTTCGAACGGCAAGTCCTGATGCGCTTGCGCGGCCAGCGTGCGGTCTTTGGCATGGGCCAGCAAACCGGCCACGTTAAGTGCTGCACCGGCTTCGATGCGCACCGCCAGGGTGTTGACGAACAGGCCGATCAGCCCTTCGACTTCGGCGCGCATGCGGTTGGCAACCGGCGAACCGATCACCACCTCTTCCTGCCCGGACAGACGACACAGCAACGCGCCCCACGCCGCCATCATGGTCATGTACAAGGTCGCGCCGTGACGCTGGCTCAAGGCTTTAAGCCCGGCCGTCAGCTCAACATCCAGCAGCAGGCTCAAGGTTGCGCCGCTGTAATCCTGTTGCGCAGGGCGTGGGCGGTCGGTCGGCAACATCAACAACGCCGGTGCATCGGCCAGCGCGTGCTGCCAATACTGGCTTTGTTGCTGCAGCACTTCGCCGCTCAACCAGCGCCGTTGCCACACGGCGAAGTCGCTGTATTGCAAAGTCAACGCGGGCAGCGGGTCGTCCAGGCCTTGACTGAACGCTGCGTACAGCGCCATCAGCTCGCGGGTCAGCACGCCCATCGACCAGCCATCGGAGACGATGTGGTGCATGGTCAGCAACAGCACATGGTGGTCGTCCGCCAGGCGCAACAGGCTCGCTCGAATCAGCGGCCCCTGCTCCAGGTTGAACGGTTCAAGGGCTTCGGCACGCACCCGAGTTTGCAGGGCGTCGTCGCCGTCTACGTCGAGGCGCAAAAGCGCAAAGGCGCGCTGGGCCGGGTCGATGTGCACGCGCGGTTCGTTGTTGTGTCGAACAAAGCGGCTGCGCAGGGTTTCGTGGCGCGCAACAATACGCGTCAGCGCCTGCTCCAGTGCGTCCGCGTCTAACTGGCCGCGCAGGCCCAGGCCAAGCGGCATGTTATAGGCGGTGCTGGCGCCTTCCATCTGCGCCAGGAACCACAAACGTTGCTGGGCAAACGACAGCGGCAAGTCTTGGTCACGCGGCACCGGCAAGATCGCCGGCAAGGTGCTGCGCGCAGCCTGCGCCAGCACTTTCGCCAAGGCGGCCAGTTGCGGCTGGGCGAACAATTCGCCGAGCGCCAGCTCTACGCCCATGCGTTGACGCACTTGAGAGATCAAGCGCATCGCCAACAGCGAATGCCCGCCCAATTCAAAGAAATGCCCCTGGCGACCCACCTGCTCCAGCCCCAGCAGTTCCTGCCAGATCTGCGCCAGCGTGATCTCGATCTCGCCCTCAGGCGCTTCATAGGCAGCACTGACCACGGCGTCCAGCCCCGGCGCCGGCAATGCCTTGCGGTCCAGCTTGCCATTGGGGCTCAGCGGCAATGCCGCGAGCTGAAC
Organism: Pseudomonas kitaguniensis; assembly: GCF_009296165.1. Lineage (GTDB taxonomy): Bacteria > Pseudomonadota > Gammaproteobacteria > Pseudomonadales > Pseudomonadaceae > Aquipseudomonas > Aquipseudomonas kitaguniensis. Next base: position 22,388 of record NZ_VUAZ01000186.1, read on the forward strand.
ATACGCCGACGGCACCATGTACTCCGGCAACACGCCTTGCAGGTGCGTGCGCAGGTCCTCGATCTGCGGCCCCTGCGCGCCTGCCTGCGGCGTGAAGTAGCCGACCAGGCGTTCGTCACGCACCAACACAGCGGCTTCGAGTACCTGCGGATGCGCGGCGAGCAGCGCTTCAATTTCGCCGAGTTCGATGCGCAGGCCGCGAATTTTCACTTGGTCGTCATTGCGGCCGAGGTATTCAAGCGTGCCATCGGGCCGGTAACGCGCCAGGTCGCCGGTGCGGTACATGCGCCCCTGAGCCGTAAACGGATCGGCGAGGAAGCGCTCGGCGCTGAGGTCGTCGCGGCCCAGGTAACCGCGCGCCACGCCGGCGCCGCCGATGTACAACTCACCGACGCTGCCAGTCGGCAGCAGTTGCGCACAGGCGTCGAGCACGTACAGCGTGACGTTGCGCAGCGGCCGGCCCAACGGAATCTCGCCTGCCGTGTACTGGGTAAAGTCGGGGTTGACCGCATGCCAGGCCACCACGTCACTGCATTCAGTGGGGCCATAGCTGTTGATGAACTGCGGCCGTGGCACCGCGAGCTTTTCCAACTGCGAGAGTTTGATCGGCTCGCCGCCCAGCACCACCCGCCGCAGGTTGCTCAACGCGTGCTGTTGATCGGCCTCGATCAGCGTATAGAACGCACTCGGCGCCAGGTTGATGTGGGTGATCTGCTGCTCGGCGATCTGACGCACGATGCTCGCAGGGTCGAACGGGCTGTCCGCCAGGTGCAAAGTGGCGCCGACCGCGAGGCTGGCGAAGATGTTTTTCTGGGTCAGGTCGAAGCTGTGCGAGGTCAACAGCAACACCGCGTCCTGCGCGTTCAGCCCGACTTCGTCGAGGTACCAGCCGAGCATGTTGACCACGCCCTGATGCTCGACCATCACGCCTTTTGGCTGGCCGGTCGAGCCCGAGGTGTAAATCACATAGGTCAGGTGCGTGGCGGCCAGCTCGGCAATCTGCGGGTTGTTTAGGCTTTGTTCGGTCGCACCCGCGTGGTCGAGGTCGACCACCGCCAGGCTCAGCTCGGCGGCCAAGTGCGCGGTGCTGCCATGCACCAGCAATGCTGCGGGCGCGCTGTCTTGCAGCATGTAGTGGATGCGCTCGATCGGGTAATTCGGGTCGATCGGCACATAGGCGCCGCCCGCCTTGAGAATCGCCAGCAGGCCGACGATCAGCTCGGCGCTGCGCTGCACGCAAATCGCCACGCGCACGTCCGGCTGCACACCCAGCGTGCGCAAATGATGGGCGAGCTGGTTGGCGCGCTGGTTAAGCTCACGGTAGGTCAGCGCCTCGCCGGCAGCCTGCACGGCCACGGCATCAGGCGTGCGCATGACCTGCGCTTCAAACAAGCTGTGAACCGTGGCCGGGTTGAGCGCCGTGCGCAGGCCGCTCAGGTCGGCCAATTGATGTTGACGCTCTTGGTCATCCAGCAGCGGCACTTGCTCGAGCACACACTGATCGTCCGCGACCATCGCGCGTAACAGGCGCTCGAAATAGCCCAGATGGCGAATCACCGTGGCTTCATCGAACAACGCGGTGGCATAGCTCAACGCGCCGATGATCTGGCCTTCGGCTTCGCTCAGTTCCAACGACAGCTCAAATTTCGCTGCAGTGTTGATCTGGCCGATGCTCTCCAGCACCAGATCGCCGAGTGCCAGCGCTGCGCCCTCGTTGTTCTGCCAGGTCAGCATCGTTTGGAAAACCGGGCTGTAAGCCATGCTGCGCGCCGGTTTGATGATGTCCACCACCTGCTCGAACGGCAGGTCCTGATGCGCCTGTGCGCTCAGGGTCTGGGCCTTGACGCGTGCCAACAAGGCGTGTGCGGTTGGCGCGCCGGAAGCATCGATGCGCAGCGCCAATGTGTTGACGAACAGGCCGATCAGGCCTTCGACTTCAGCGCGGGTGCGGTTGGCCACCGGCGAACCGATGACCACCTCATCCTGCCCGGACAAGCGACTCAACAGCGCGCCCCACGCCGCCAGTGTGGTCATGTACAACGTAGTGCCATGCCGCTGGCTCAAGGCTTTGAGGCCCTGCGTCAGTTCTGCGTCCAATTGCAGGTGCAGCACCGCACCGGTGAAGTCCTGTTGCGGCGGGCGCGCACGGTCGGTGGGCAACGCCAGCATCGCCGGCGCACCGGCCAGGGTCTGCTGCCAGTACAGGCTTTGTTTTTGCAGCACCTCACCGCTCAACCAGCGGCGTTGCCACACGGCAAAGTCGGCGTATTGCAATTCAAGCGCTGGCAACGGGTCGGCCTGGCCCTGGCTGAAGGCGGCATACAACGCCACCCACTCGCGGGTCAGCACGCCCATCGACCAGCCATCGCAGACCACGTGGTGCAAGGTCATCAGCAACACATGGTGCGCATCGCCCATGCGCACCAGGCGCGCCCGCAGCAACGGGCCGTTGACCAGGTCAAATGGCGCCAGCGCTTCGTGTTCGGTCAATGCCTGCAACTGCTGCTGCGCGTCGGCCTGGTCGCGCAAATCATTCTGCACCAACACAAATGAGCCCTCGACCGGCGTGATCAGCAACTGCGGTTGGTCATTCTCGAGAACAAACGCACTGCGCAGCACTTCGTGGCGGCTGACGATCTGCGCCAGCGCACGTTCCAGCGCCAGCGCGTCGAGTTCACCGCGCAGGCTCAAACCGATGGGCATGTTGTAGGCGGCCCCGACGTTTTCCATCTGCGCCAGGAACCACAGGCGCTGCTGCGCAAACGACAGCGGCAGCGCTTCTTCACGCGACACCGGCAGAATCGGCGGCAGGTTACTGCGCCCGGTCTTCGCCACTGCCTGCGCCAATGCCGACAGTTGCGGGTGGTCAAACAGCGCCGCCAGGTCCAGCTCAACCCCGAGTTGCAGGCGCACCTGGGAAATCAAGCGCATCGCCAGCAACGAATGCCCGCCCAGTTCAAAGAAGTGGTCCTCACGCCCGACCTGCTCGACCTTGAGCACCTGGCTCCAGATCTGCGCCAGCGCGATTTCAACTTCGCCTTGCGGCGCTTCGTAGCCACGGCTAAGCAACGCGTGCTGATCGGGCACCGGCAGCGCCTTGCGGTCGACCTTGCCGTTGTTGGTCAATGGCAGGTTGTCGAGGCGCACATACGCGCTCGGCACCATGTAGTCCGGCAGTTGCTCTTGCAAGTAGTCACGCAGCGCTTCGATTTCAAGCGCCGCGTGCGCGGTGAAATACGCCACCAGGCGCTTGTGCCCCGGCTCGTCTTCACGCGCCAGCACGATCACATCCTTGACCTGCGGGTGTTCGCTCAAGCGATTTTCGATTTCACCCAGCTCGATACGGAAGCCGCGAATCTTCACCTGGTCGTCGTTACGGCCCAGGCACTCCAGCTCGCCCTTGGCCAACCAGCGGCCCAGGTCACCGGTGCGGTACATCAACGCAGCGCTTTCATCACTGAACGGGTCGACGAGGAACTTCTCGAGCGTCAGCTCAGGGCGGTTCAGGTAACCCTTCGCCACCCCTTTGCCGCCAATGTAGATTTCACCGATGACGCCCAGCGGCACCGGTTGCTGACGCTCATTGAGCAGGTAAATACGCGTGTTCGAAATCGGCCCGCCGATCGGCACGCTCTCGGCCTCTTCAGGCACCGCGCGCACTTCAAACGTAGTGGCATAGGTGGTGGTTTCAGTCGGGCCATAGCAATGCACCAGGCGCAACTGCGGCGCATGCGCCAACAGGCTGCGGAACGCCGCCGGGTCGGCGCGCTCGCCACCGCACAAGAGCATGCGCAGGCCTTTGAGCGCGTCGGGAATCAGCTGCACATACTGGTTAAACAGCGCGGTGGTGGTGAACAAAATGGTGGCTGCCGACGCGCTCAACACCTCGCCGAAGCGCTGTGGGTTGAGCAGCGTAGCGTGATCAATCACCACCACTTGGCCGCCATTCAGCAACGCGCCCCACACGTCCATGGTACTGGCGTCAAACGCCGGGTTGGAGGCAAAGGCGATGCGGTCATGCTCACCAAAATCGGCGTAGCCGTTGTTGATCACCAACCGCGTGATGCCCCGGTGCGGCACCAGTACGCCTTTGGGCACGCCGGTGGAGCCGGAGGTGTACATGATGTACGCCACCGATTCCGCCGATTGCTCAAGGCCCGGGTTGTGTTCGGGCACATCTACCAGGTCGAGCGCATCCAGGTCGACGCGCTGCACCGCGTGAACGGCATCTTCGTCGCGGGTGGTGAGTAACCATTGCGCGCCGCTGTCTTCGATCATAAAGCCCTGACGGTCCGCCGGGGCATTGATGTCCAGCGGCACATACACCGCCGCGCACTTGCTGATCGCCAGTTGGCTGACCAGCAGTTCAAACGAACGCTCAAGCAGGATCGCCACGCTGTCGCCTGGCGTTACGCCAAGGCCAATCAGGTGGTGCGCCAGGCGGTTGGCCCGGCGATTTAATTGCTCGTAGCTCAGCGACTGTTCGCCGTGGACCGCCGCAGGCGCTTGCGGCCGTGCCTGAACCTGCGCTTCAAACAGCGCATGCACGGTGGACGCATGCGGGTAGGCCGCGCGGTCTGATTGAAGGTTTCCAGCAGTTGTTGACGCTCGGCTGCTGGCAAAATCGACATCGTGTGCAGCTCGGTGCCCGGCGCATGCTCCAGCGCATCGACCAAGTGCTGCAACGCGGCCTGCATATAGCCGCACACCCGTTGCGCGCCGACCTTTACCAAGGCTTGGGCATTCAGTTGGAAGCCTGCGACAAAGTCATCGACGTTGAGCACCAGCGGGTAGTTGGTGCGTTCTTCCATGCTCAGCGCCTGGATGCCTTCCCAGGCAGCAATATCAGCGCCGGATACCTCGGCCTGTGCACTGTGGCGGTAATTGAGCAAGGTATTGAACAGGGGCTGCGCCGCAGGCAAACCGCTGCAATGCTGAGCCAGCGACAACGAGGCGTGTTCATGCGCAAGCAGTTGCGACAACTGCGCGTGGGTCGCACGCACCGCTTCGCGGGCGCCGTGCGCGCCCACACTGACGCGCAACGGCAAGGTGTTGATGAACAGGCCCAAGGCCCGGCCGGAGCCTTCGCCGCCTTGCAGACGACCGAGCAGCACGGTGCCAAACACCACTTCATCGCGGCCCGCCACTTGCCCCAGCACCTGGCCCCACGCCAGGTGCATCAGGCTCGCAGCGCTGACGCCCAGCACGCGTGCCTGCTCGCGCAAGCGCCCGCTGAGCACGCTGTCGAGCATCAGGTGCGCTTCTTCGATGCCGTTGCCGTCGCCCTGCACATCCTGCAAGCCGAACGCCAGCGTCGGTTCGTCGATGTCGCCGAGCATCTGGCGGAAGAACCCTTCGTGCGCCTCGCGATCAGCGCCGTGGCGCGATTGCGCCACATGGTTGCGATAGGGAATCGACGGCGGCAACTGCTCGGTACTGCCCTTGAGACTGGCCTGCACTTCGCCGATCAACACCTCAAGCGCGGTATGGTCGAGCACCATGTGGTGGAACAGCAAGATGCCCACCCAGCGCTGGTTAGGCGTGTCCTGGGTGTACGCCAGGTGCATCAGCGGTGCACGGGTCATGTCGAGGCGGTAGTGGCGCGGGTCGAACTGACGGTGCAGTTGCGCAAGCACATCGCCTTCGTCCGGGTCGATGAGCACTTCTTCAAGGCCCATAGTCGCTTGGCGCCAGACTACCTGCACCGGCTCGTCGAGCCCTTCCCAGGCCATGCTGCTGCGCAGAATGTCGTGGCGGTCGATCACGCTTTGCAGCGCCTTGGCGAACTGATTGACCAGCTCCGGGCCGGCAAAGGCAAACTTCATGTGCAGCAAGTAGGCGTCGCCTTGCGGCGCGGCCAAGTGGTGATAGAGCATGCCGTCTTGCAATGGCGCCAGGCTGTAGATGTCCTGCACATTGCGCGTGCCGCCCGCTACGCTGGCGACAATACGGTCGATGGCAGCCTGGTCCAGCGCTGCCAGCGGCAGCAAGTCGGGGGTGATGTGTTGGCAATCGGCGGTAATCCGGTTGGCCGGCACCACGCGCTCCTGATGGCCACTGACCGCGGCCGCCAGCGCAGCCAGGGTCGGCTGGCCGAACAGCACGCGCACGTCGCGCTCAGCTCAAGTTGGCGCATGCGCTCGACCAGCTTGACCGCCAGCAACGAATGGCCGCCCATTTCAAAGAAGTTATCGTGGCGGCCCACGCGCTCAACGCCGAGCAGTTCTTGCCAGAGCGCGGCGAGGGTTTGCTCGACTTCGCCTTGCGGCCGCTCATACTCGCGACGGGCCAACGCGTCGGCGTCCGGTGCCGGCAAGGCCTTGCGGTCGAGCTTGCCGTTGGTGGTCAGCGGCAAGCTTGCGAGCATGACGAATGCGCTGGGCACCATGTAGTCAGCCAGTGACAGCAACAACTGCGTGCGCAGGTCAGCCGCCGAAGGTTCGGCGCCGTCGGTGGCTATCACGTAAGCCACCAGGCGTTTGTTGCCCGGTTGGTCTTCGCGGGCGATGACCACCGCGTCGCGCACGCCGTCACACGCGGCCAGCCGCGCTTCGATCTCGCCCAGTTCGATACGGAAACCACGGATTTTCACCTGGTCGTCGTTGCGCCCCAGGTAGTCGATGCTGCCGTCGGCCAGCCAGCGCCCCAGGTCACCGGTTTTATACAGGCGCGCATCGGCGCGACCGCTGAAGGGGTCGGCAATAAAGCGTTCGGCGTTCAGCTCAGGCCGGTTCAGGTAGCCACGCGCAACGCCCGCGCCGCCCACATATAACTCGCCCACCACACCGACCGGCACCGGCTCGCGCTGGCTGTCGAGCACGTACACCTGCAAGTCGGGAATGCGCCCGCCAATCGGGCTCACGCCGACCAACTGCGCATCGGCTGCTTGCAGGGCACGGTACGTCACGTGCACCGTGGTTTCGGTGATGCCGTACATGTTCACCAGTTGCGTGCCGGTGTTGGCGACACGCGCATACCACGGTTTGAGCATGCCCGGCTCGAGCGCTTCACCGCCGAAAATCACTTGGCGCAAGGAGTGCTTCAAGGCGCTCTGGCCTTGCGCGCGATCAATTGGCGGAACGCGCTTGGGGTTTGGTTGAGCACGGTCACGCCGGCGCTGCACAGCAGCGCGTAGCACTCGTCCGGCGAACGGCTGGTGAGTTGCGGCACCACCAGCAACTCACGCCGTGCACCAGCGCGCCCCAGATTTCCCAGACCGAAAAGTCGAAGGCGAACGAGTGAAACAACGCCCACACGTCCTGATCATTAAAGTTGAACCAGCCTTCGGTGGCCGAGAACAGCCGCGCTACGTTGCGGTGTTCGATCATCACGCCCTTGGGCAAACCGGTGGAACCGGAGGTGTAGATCACGTAGGCGAGGTTGGCCGAAGTAAGGCCCGCGACGACCGGGTTGGTTTCGGGCGCGGCGTGCAGTTGCGCTGAATCCAGATCAATCACCGGCGCAGACAGCTCTATGACGCGCGCGGCAGTCGCGGCCTGCACCAGCACCGCCACCGGGGCGCTGTCGTGCAAGGTGTAGTTGATGCGCTCTTGCGGGTACGCCGGGTCAATCGGCACATAACCGGCACCGGCCTTGAGAATGCCGAGCAGGCCGATGATCATTTCCAGGCCACGCTCGACGCAGATCGCTACACGCTCATCCAGGCGCACGCCCAGGCTCAACAAGTGGTGCGCGACCTGGTTGGCGCGGCGGTTCAATTCGGCGTAGCTCAGGCGCTGGTCTTCAAATACCACTGCCGTGGCGTGCGGCCGTTCGCGTGCCTGGCGCTCAACCTGGTGATGAATCAACGCGGCGTCGGCGAACAGGCTGTCGGTAGCATTCCAGTGTTGCAGCAGTTGCTCACGCTCAACGGCCGGCAGAATCGACAGCCCGAGCACCGACGCTTGCGGCGTCTGTTCGAGCGCCTCGACCAGGTGCTCCACGGCGCACTGCATGTAATCACACACGCGCTCGGCGCCAATCGCGCCATCAGCCATGACCGACAGGCTGAACGCTTCACCCATGTCGTTGACCGACAAGGTCAGCGGGTAGTTGGTGCGCTCTTTACTGTCGAGCACGCTGATGCCTTCCCATGCGGCAGCGGCCTGTGCGGACACGTCGGCACCGCCGAGCTGGCGGTAGTTAAGCAGCGAACTGAACAGCGGCGTCGACGCCGTAACCTTGCTGCAACGCTGCGCCAGCACCAGCGAGGCATGCTCGTGGCCGAGCAGCCCGGTCAAGCGTGCGTGGGTGCTCTTGACCATCGCGCGCACGCCCGCCTCACCCAGGCTGATGCGCAGCGGCAAGGTGTTGATGAACATGCCCAGCGCACGGTCAGAACCTTCACCGCCTTGCAGGCGCCCGAGCAACACCGTGCCAAACACCACGTCATCGCGCCCGGATACGCCGCCGAGTACCCGCGCCCACGCCAGGTGATACAGGCTGGCCGGGGTCACGCCCAACTGGCGCGCCTGAGCGCGCAGGCGCTGGCTGAGCGTGTCATCGAGCAGGCGGTTAACCTCTTCAACACCGTGGCCTTCGCCCTGCACGTCCTGCAAACCGAAGGGCAGCGTCGGCTCATCGATGTCACCGAGCATTTCACTGAAGAACGCCTCATGCTCTTCGCGGCTGACGCCCATGCGCGCTTGCGCCACGTAGTTGCGGTACGGCACTGAAGCGGCCAGTTGCGCCTCTTCACCGCGCGTATGCGCTTCAATTTCGGCCGTCAGCATGCGCAGCGAGGTGGCGTCGTCGACCAGGTGGTGCAGCAGCAACACCGCCACCCAACGCGCGTTGGGCACATCTTCGCTGTAACCGATGCGCATCATCGGCGCCTGGCGAATATCCAGGCGATGGTGACGTGGGCTGAGGTGTTCGCTCAGTTGCTCGGCAATATCGCCGGCGGCCGGGTCCAGGTGGATTTCATCCAGGCCCAGTTCGGCTTCACGCCAGACCACTTGCACCGGTTCGTCCAGCCGCTCCCAAACCACGGCGGTACGCAAAATGTCATGCCGCGAAATCACCCCTTGCAGCGCGCTGGCGAAGCTTTGCAGGCGCTCGCGGCTGTCGAAGCTGAAGGTCACGTATTGCAAGTACGGGTCGCCTTGGGCGGCCGCCAGGTGGTGATACAAAATGCCCTCTTGCAGCGGCGCCAGGCTGTAGATTTCCTGGACGTTGGCTGCACCGCCCGGCACGGTCGCGACGATACGCTCGATAGCGGTTTGGTCGAGTTCGGCCAGCGCCAGCATGTCCGGGGTGATGTGTGCGCAGCCGCTCGGCACGCGATTCGCCGGTACCTCCACGCCTTTGCTCGCGCCGGCCACCGCCGCCGCCAGTGCGGCCAGGGTCGGCTGCCCGAACAGCACACGCACATCGGCGCCCAGCCCGACCTGGCGCATGCGCTCGATCAACTTGACCGCCAACAACGAGTGGCCGCCCAATTCAAAAAAGTGATCCTGGCGCCCTACTTGCTCAACCTTGAGCAAGTCTTGCCAGATCGCCGCGATTGCAACTTCTACGTCGCCCTCAGGCGCTTCGTAGTGCCTGCGGGCCAACGCATCGGCGTCCGGCGCCGGCAAGGCTTTGCGGTCGAGCTTGCCGTTGGTGGTCAGCGGGAACTGCTCCAGCAGCACAAACGCGGCAGGCACCATGTAGTCGGCGAGTGACAGCAGCAATTGCGTCCGCAACTCGGCAGCGCTCGGCTGCGCGCCTTCGCTGCCAATCACATAGGCCACCAGGCGCTTGTCGCCGGGCTGGTCTTCACGCGCGATCACCACGGCTTCACGCACACCGTTGCACGCGGCGAGGCGCGCTTCGATCTCACCCAGCTCGATACGGAAACCGCGAATTTTAACCTGGTCATCGTTGCGCCCCAGGTAGTCGATGCTGCCGTCTGCCAGGCGCCGCCCCAAGTCGCCGGTCCGGTACAGGCGCGCATCGGCGCGGCCACTGAACGGGTCGACGATAAAGCGTTCGGCGTTTAGCTCAGGCCGGTTCAGGTAGCCACGCGCAACGCCTGCGCCACCCACATACAACTCACCGACCACGCCAACCGGCACCGGCTCGCCGCGTGGATCCAGCACGTACAGCTGCAAGTCCGGAATGCGCCCGCCAATCGGGCTCACGCCAACCAGTTGCGCATCGGCCGCGTGCATCGCGCGGTAGGTCACGTGCACCGTGGTTTCGGTGATGCCGTACATGTTCACCAGTTGCGTGCCGACGTTGGTGGCGCGGGCGTACCAGGGTTTGAGAATCCCCGGTTCCAACGCTTCGCCGCCAAAGATCACTTGCCGCAGCGAGTGTGTGAGTTGGCTTTGGCCCTGCGCGACGGTCAACGCGCGAAAAGCGCTTGGGGTCTGGTTGAGGATGGTCACGCCGGCACTGCACAGCAGTGCATAACACTCATCCGGCGAACGGCTGGTGAGTTGCGGCACCACCAGCAATTGGCCGCCGTGCACCAGTGCGCCCCAGATTTCCCAGACCGAGAAGTCGAAGGCAAACGAGTGGAACAAGGCCCACACGTCATGCTGGTTAAAGTTGAACCAGCCTTCGGTGGCGCTGAACAGGCGCGCCACATTGCGGTGCTCGATCATCACGCCCTTGGGCAGGCCGGTGGAACCGGAGGTGTAGATCACATAGGCCAGGTTGGCCGAGGTCAGGCCCGCCACCTGCGGATTGTGCGTGGGCCGGGCTTGCCAATCGCCGGCATCCAGGTCGATAACCGCTGCCGACAGCTCGGCGACGCGCGCGGCGGTGGTCGCCTGTACCAGCACCGCAACCGGCGCACTGTCTTGCAGCGTGTAGCTGATGCGTGCTTGCGGGTACGCCGGATCAATCGGCACATAACCGGCACCGGCCTTGAGGATGCCGAGCAGGCCGACAATCATCTGCACGCCGCGCTCGACGCAGATCGCCACGCGCTCATCCGGGCGCACGCCGAGGCTCAGCAGGTGGTGTGCGAGCTGGTTGGCGCGGCGGTTCAATTCACCGTAGCTGAGGGCCTCGCCTTCAAACAGTACGGCGATTGCGTCCGGCTGTGCGGCCGCCTGCGCTTCGACTTGGCTGTGGATCAGCGCGCTGTCGGCAAACACGGCGTCGGTGCTGTTCCAGTGGTGCAACAGGTGTTGGCGCTCGGTGGCGGGCAAAATGCCGAGGCTCTGCAATGGCGCATCCGGCGTTTGCTCAAGCGCGACCACCAGGCTTTCCAGCGCGGCGTGCAAGTAGTGCGCAACACGCGCG
>NZ_VUAZ01000187.1 GCF_009296165.1 Pseudomonas kitaguniensis
GTGTTCGGCACCAGGTTTTCGAAGTTGCCCCCGGTGGCGCTTGTAATAGTGGTGCTAACAGTCGAGCCATTGTTGTAAACATCGTTGGCCGGGGTATCCACAGCCACGGTGCCAACCGACTCACCGGCCTTGATGGTAATCACCGAGCCGTTGCTCAAGGTGACAGTCACTGGCGTCTGCGCAGGATTAGTCAGCGTGGCGGTGTAAGTAATCTGACCGCCTTCGGTTACGGTCTGGCCAGCCGTCAATGTAACGGTAGTGGTGTCGATCGAATCGGCAATCGTAGTGACTGCAGGTGCAGTGTTCGGCACCAGATTTTCAAAGTTACCGCCGGTAGCCGAGGTAATCGTGGTGCTGACGGTGGAGCCATTGGCGTAAACGTCGTTAGCCGGGGTATCGACGGCCACAGTACCAACCGACTCACCAGCCTTAATGGTAATCACCGAGCCATTGCTCAGTGTCACGTTTACCGGTGTCTGCGCTGGATTAGTCAGCGTGGCGGTGTAAGTAATCTGACCACCTTCGGTGACCGAGTTGTTTGCGGTCAGAGTAACGGTAGTGGTGTCGATCGAGTCAGCAATCGTAGTGACTGCAGGAGCAGTGTTTGGCACCAGATTTTCGAAGTTACCGCCGGTGGCACTCGCAATCGTGGTGCTAACGGTAGAACCGTTGTTGTAAACATCGTTAGCCGGGGTATCGACGGCTACAGTGCCAACCGACTCACCGGCTTTGATAGTGATTACCGAGCCATTGCTCAAGGTGACAGTCACTGGCGTTTGCGCAGGATTGGTCAAAGTAGCGGTGTAGGTAATTTGACCGCCTTCGGTGACCGAGTTGTTGCGGGCAACGTAACGTAGTGGTATCGATCGAATCAGCAATGGTGGTAATCGCA
>NZ_VUAZ01000188.1 GCF_009296165.1 Pseudomonas kitaguniensis
CTCGACGCAGATCGCCACGCGCTCATCCGGGCGCACGCCGAGGCTCAGCAGGTGGTGTGCGAGCTGGTTGGCGCGGCGGTTCAATTCACCGTAGCTGAGGGCCTCGCCTTCAAACAGTACGGCGATTGCGTCCGGCTGTGCGGCCGCCTGCGCTTCGACTTGGCTGTGGATCAGCGCGCTGTCGGCAAACACGGCGTCGGTGCTGTTCCAGTGGTGCAACAGGTGTTGGCGCTCGGTGGCGGGCAAAATGCCGAGGCTCTGCAATGGCGCATCCGGCGTTTGCTCAAGCGCGACCACCAGGCTTTCCAGCGCGGCGTGCAAGTAGTGCGCAACACGCGCGGCGCCGATCCCGACATCCGCCAGAATCGTGATATGGAAGTCGTCGCCGAGGTCATCAAGGTTGACGGTCAACGGGTAGTTGGTGCGTTCTTCCGCGCCCAAGGCTTGCATGCCGGCCCAGGCGGACTCGGCTTCGGCGCTGCCGCCAGAGGCACTGTGACGGTAGTTGAGCATCGCGCTGAACAACGGCGTCGGGGTTGCCACGGCGCTGCAGCGCTGGGCCAGGGCCAGCGAGGCGTGCTCGTGTTTAAGCAAGGCGGTCAGGCGATCATGTGTCAGCTTGAGGCCGCTGCGCACACTTTGCTCGCCCACGCTGACGCGCAACGGCAAGGTATTGATGAACATCCCAAGGGCACGGTCCGAGCCCTCGCCCGCGTGCATGCGCCCCAACAATACGGTGCCGAACACCACTTCGTGGCGGCCAGACACCTTGCCCAGCACCTGCGCCAGGGCCAGGTGCATCACGCTGGCGGCACTCACCCCGAGTTGCCGCGCCTGCGCACGCAGCCGCTGGCTCAGGCCGGGCTCAACCATCAAGCGGCTTTCTTCGATGCCGTGGCCGTCGCCCTGCACGTCCTGCAGACCGAACGGCAGGGTTGGCTCGTCGATGTCACCGAGCATCTCGCGAAAGAACGTTTCGTGCTGTTGTTCGCTGACCCCAAGACGCGCCTGCGCTACATAGTTGCGGTACGGCACCGGCTCGCCCAAGTGCTCGGTCAGCCCCAGCAGGAACGCCTGCATTTCGCGCAACACCACGTCCATCGCGGTGTGGTCCAGCGCCATGTGGTGAAACAACAGCACGGCCACCCAGCGCTGGTTCGGCGAGTCTTCGGCGAAGGCCACACGCATCATTGGCGCCTGGCGAATATCCAAACGGTAAGTGCGCGCATCGAAGCGCGCTTGCAGTTGGCTCAGCACGTCACCGTCACGCGGCGCCAGGTGCACCTCTTCGCTGACCAGCGTGGCCTTGCGCAGCACCACCTGTACCGGTTCATCGAGGCTTTCCCAAACCACGGTGGTGCGCAAAATGTCATGGCGCTGCACCACGTATTGCAGCGCCTGAGTGAAGCTTTCAAGGCGTTCGCGGCTGTCAAAAGCGTAGTGCGCTTGCAGCAGGTAAGGGTCGCCCTGTTCGGCGGACAAATGGTGGTACAGCATGCCTTCCTGCAACGGCGCCAGCGGATAGATGTCCTTGACGTTGCCCACGCCACCGGGCACAGCCTCGACGATGCGGTCGATGCTGGCTTGATCGAGCGCTGCCAGCGGCAGCATCTGCGGGGTGATGCGATACGCCGGGCTGACCCAGTCACCACCGTTGCGGCCAATCAACTCAAGCAATTGCGCCTTGTGCTTGCGCAGGTTGTCGAACAGCTCATCGTCGAGCCCCTCATCGTCGCCCAGGATAACCAGGTCATCCCCTTCACGTTGCAGGTGGATCGCGTGGGTTGAAAGAACTGCCATCAATTCGCTGAAGTGCATTTTGTAACCTGCTTAAGATTCGGAAACGGTGACGAGAAAGTCCGGCTTCAGATGCAACGTAATGTCCGAGCGTCGAACAGCAGCGTTTGGGCCTTCATGGGCCAAATGCTGTAGCCGTCAGGTTCAAAAAGAGCATGGGTTGAGCGCGCGCTCTGGGGCTTCCCACTGCGCAGGAAAACTAAAACATCGGTGGGGAGGTGTCTGTCATAGGAAGCAGGGACAACTGCGGGGGGGCAAGGTGTTCGCAGGCAAAACGCGAGCCTTGGTGTGTGGCGGTTTGACGCTGTACCTGGGCAATGCAAAGCGCCTGGTCGGCCCGAAGGCCGCCAGGCGCGTTGATTAAATCCGGCGTTTGCGTTCGAGCGTCGGCACGCTCGACTGCGGCACCTCCAGGTGTTCTACCTTGCCGACCGCCGCGGCCATGCCGGCCAGCGTCGGCTGCGCCAACAGCACGCGCAGGTCGGCATCCAGGCCTTGCTTGCGCATCTGCTCCACCAGGCTGACGGCCAACAATGAATGCCCACCCAATTCAAAGAAGTGGTCATGCCGCCCCACCTGCTCTACCTTGAGTACCTGCGACCACAACTGCGCCAATGCCACTTCCACCGGCCCTTGCGGCGCCTCGTAAACACGGCTCAGCAACGCCTCATGGTCCGGCACCGGCAGGGCCTTGCGATCGACCTTGCCGTTGTTGGTCAGCGGCAGGCTGTCCAGGCGTACATAGGCCGAAGGCACCATGTATTCCGGCAGTTGCCCCTGCAGACGCGTGCGCAGCACCTCGATGTCCAATGCCTCACGCTCGGTGAAGTAGGCCACCAGACGCTTGTGCCCCGGCGCGTCCTGGCGCGCGAGGACCACGGCGTCCTTGACGCCTGGGCAACCGGCCAGGCGGGTTTCGATTTCTCCCAGCTCGATACGGAAACCGCGGATTTTCACTTGCTGGTCGTTACGCCCCTGGTACTGCAACGTACCGTCGGCGCGCCACGCCACCAGGTCGCCGGTGCGGTACATCAGGCCGCCGCCACTGAACGGGTCGCTGAGGAACGTCTGCGCCGTCAGCTCGGCACGGTTCAAGTAGCCCAGCGCAACACCCTGGCCACCGACATACAGCTCGCCGGTGACACCCACCGGCACCGGTTGCTGATGGTTATCCAGCACGTAGGCGCGGCTGTTACCAACTGGCCGCCCGATAGGAATGCTGCCCTCGTCCGCCCGCGTAATCCGGTGGGTGGTCGAGAACGTCGTCGCCTCAGTCGGGCCATAACCGTTGAGCAAGTGCTGCGGTGCGCCCTCCTTGAGCACGCGCACAATCACGCTGGGGTCGAGCACGTCGCCACCGACGATCAGGTAGCGCAGTTGCGCGAACACCGGCAACAGCCCTTCGGCGTATTGATGGAACAAGCCTGCGGTCATCCACAACACGCTGACCGATTGCGCCTGCAACAGCTCGGCAAAACCGCTGCGGGACAACAGCACGTGCTGATCGACCACTACCACGCGCCGCCATTCAGCAGCGGCGCCCACACCTCCAGCGTACTCGCGTCGAACGCCGGGTTAGATGCAAACGCCACACGGTCATGCGCATTGAACTCGGCATAGCCGTTGTTGATCACCAACCGCGTGATCGCCCGGTGTGGCACCAGCACGCCTTTGGGCGTGCCGGTGGAGCCAGAGGTGTACATGATGTACGCCGCGGTCTCGGCGCTTTGCTCAAGCGCCGGGTTATGCAACGGCGAGTGGTCTAGGTTCAGGCCATCCAGGTCGACGCGCGGCACGTCAAACGTCAGCGTCTGATGTGCGTGGCTGAGCAGCAACGCCGCCGCGCTGTCGCTGACCATAAAGGCTTGGCGTTCAACCGGCGCATTGATGTCCAGCGGCACATACACTGCCGCGCATTTGCTGATTGCCAGTTGGCTGACCAGCAGGTCAATCGAACGCGCCAGCGCCACTGCAACGCTCGCGCCTGGCTTGACGCCAAGGCCGATCAAGTGATGCGCCAGACGGTTGGCACGCGCGTTCAATTCGCCATAGCTGACGCGTTGTTCGCCATGCACCGCGGCCAGCGCGTCCGGGCGAGCCTGTGCCTGCGCCTCGAACACCCGGTGCAGCGGTTCGCTGCTTGGGTAGTCACGTTGCGTCGCGTTGAATGTCTGCACCAGTTGCAGGCGTTCGTGTGCCGGCAGAATCGACACGCGGCGTGTGGCCGTATGCGGTGCCTGCTCCAGCGCGTCCACCAAACCGTTCAGCACGTTGCACACATACCCGAGCACGCGCTGGGCGCCCACCGAACGCGGTGCCAGGGCATTGACCCGGAAGTCCTCGCCCACGTCATCCACCGACAGGATCAACGGATAACTGTCGACCCCTTCGCCGCCGAGCATTTCAATGCCTTCCCACGCGGCGCGCCGGCCTTGGTTAACCGTGGTCGAACCGTGACGGTAGTTGAGCAACGCGCTGAACAACGGCGCCGGTGCGGCCACGCCACTGCAACGCTGCGCCAGGGTCAGCGAGGCATGCTCGTGCGCGAGCAATTGGCTCAACGCCACGTGGGTGTGTTTCACCGCCGCGCTGAGGCTTTCGTCCGCCAGGCGCACGCGCAGTGGCAAGGTGTTGATGAACATGCCCAACGAACGATCCGCACCGTCACCGGCCTGCAAGCGGCCGAGCAACACGGTGCCGAAGACCACGTCGTCGCTGGCCGACACCGCGCCCACCACCTGCGCCCAAACCCAGTGATACAGGCTGGCCGCACTCACGCCCAACTGCCGCGCCTGCTGACGCAACCGCTGGCTGAACGCCGCGCCCAACCAGTGCTCCGCCTCTTCGCTGGCATCGCGCGCAGCGTCGATCTGTTGCACCCCGAACGGCAGGGTCGGTTCATCGACATCGCCCAGCATCTCGCCGAAGAACCCCTCATGGGCGCGCGGTCCTTGCCCTGGCGTGCCTGTGCCACGTAGTTGCGGTAAGGCACCGACGCCCCGAGCTGCTGCTCGTGCCCGCTCATGTGCGCTTCGATTTCTTGCGCCAGCACGCCCATCGACGTTGCGTCGTTGACCAAGTGGTGAAACGAAAGCATGCCGACCCAGCGCTGCTGCTGCGGGTCGTGCGCAAACCCGAGGTGCATCATCGGTGCGCGGCGGATGTCCATACGGTGGCGGTTAAGGCTGAAGTGTTCACGCAACTGCGCCAGCACATCGCCGCGTTGCGCGACGAACTCTTGCACGTCCAGCGGCGCCTCACGCCACACCACTTGCACCGGTGCTTCCAGTTGCTCCCAGAACAGCGCGGTACGCAATATGTCGTGACGCGCGATGACCTGTTGCAAGGCCTGCGCGAACGCGTCGAAGCGTTGGCGGCTGTCAAACGCGAACAGCACATGTTGCTGGTACGGGTCGCCGTGTTCGGCGCTGATGTGGTGATACAACAGGCCTTCCTGCAACGGCGCCAGCGCATAAATGTCCTGCACGTTGGCGACGCCACCCGGCACGCTGGCGACGATACGCTCGATGCTCGCCTGATCCAGTGTGGCCAGTGGCAACAGGTCCGGCGTGATATGCGTGCAGTCGTGGGCAATGCGATTGGCCGGTACGGCCACTTCGTGGTCGGCGCCCACCGCGGCCGCCAGCGCCGCCAGGGTTGGCTGGCTGAACAGCACGCGCACGTCAGCCTGCAAACCGGCCTGGCGCATACGCTCAACCAAACCGACCGCCAGCAACGAATGCCCGCCCAACTCGAAGAAGTTGTCGTGACGGCCCACCTGTTCCAGCTTGAGCACGTCCGCCCATATCTGCGCCAGGGTAGTTTCCACCTCGCCGCGCGGCGCTTCATAACCACGGCTGAGCAGCGCGTCCAGCCCCGGCTCCGGCAACGCCTTGCGGTCGAGCTTGCCGTTGGCGGTCAGCGGCAGGCTTTCCAGGCGCACATAGGCGGCCGGCACCATGTACTCCGGCAACTGCGTTTGCAGCCAGTTGCGCAGCACCTCGATGTCCAGCGGCTGAGTCTCGGTAAAGTAAGCCACCAAGCGCCCTTCACGCGCCAGCACCACGGCTTCGCGCACCTGCGCATGCTCGCCCAGGCGGGTTTCGATTTCACCGAGTTCGATACGCACACCACGGATTTTTACCTGGTCGTCGTTACGGCCCAAGTAATCCAGGGTGCCGTCCGCCAGCCAGCGCGCCAAGTCACCGGTGCGGTACATGCGTGCAGCCGGGTTGCTGCTGAACGGGTCCTTGAGGAAACGTTCGGCGGTCATTTGCGCACGGTTCAGGTAACCACGTGCCACCCCGGCGCCGGCCACATACAGCTCGCCCGCCACACCCAATGGCACCGGCTGCTGATGTTCATCAAGCAGGTACACCTGGGTATTGGTCACCGGCTTGCCGATGTGCAACACCTGGCCGGCCTCAACCCGCCCGGACGTGGCGACCACCGTGGCCTCGGTCGGGCCGTAGTTGTTGACCAGGTTAAAACGCTGCGGCGTGTTGAACTGACGCAGGCGGTCACCGCCGATCAACAGGGTCTTGAGGGTCGGGTGTTCAAGGTTCTGGCTGAAAGCATATTCGGCCACCGGCGTCGGCAGGAAGCTGACGTCAAGCGGCTGCGCCATCCACCATTCAAGCAGCGCATCGATGTCTTCACTGCCGTCTTGTGCCGGCGGCAGGTACAGCGTCGCCCCCGAGCACAGCGTCGGCCAGACTTCCCACGCCATGGCGTCGAAGCCAAAACCGGCGACGCTGGAGGTGTTGCTGGCGTGCGTCAGGTCAAACGCATCGCAGTGCCAATCCACCAGGTTTTCCAGCGTCTGGTGTTCCACCATCACGCCTTTGGGCAAGCCGGTGGAGCCGGAGGTGTAGATCACGTAGGCGAGGTTCGCAGGGGTCAACCCGTAGACTTGCGGGTTGCCCTTCGTCGGGCCTTGCCACAGGCGGCTGTCCAGCTCGAGTACCGGCACCGTCACCGCTGGCAGGCGCTGGGCCAGCGCCGGTTGGATCAACACGGCCACCGGCGCGCTGTCGCTGAGCAGGTAACTCAAGCGCTCCGCCGGGTGCGCCGGGTCAATCGGCACGTACGCGGCACCGGCCTTGAGAATCGCCACCAGGCCGACGAGCATTTCCAGGCTGCGCCGGGCACAGATCGCCACACGGTCATCGGGCCGCACGCCGAGTTCGATCAGTTGGTGTGCCAACTGGTTGGCCTGCCGGTTCAGCTCGGTATACGTGAGGCTTTGCGCCTGATAGACCGCTGCGATTGCATGCGGGTACAGCGCCACTTGCAGTTCGAAGCGCTGGTGAATGGTCAAGCCGTGCGCGTAGTCGAAACGCGTGTCGTTGAAGCCTGCGAGCAGTTGCTCGCGCTCGCTGGCGGGCAGGATCGACAGGCTGTTCATCGGCGTCTGCGGCGCGTGCTCCAGCGCCTCGACCAGTTGTTCGACAACGATGTTCACATAGTCGCAGATACGTTGCGCACCAATTGAGGTCAGCGCCAGCGCACTCAGGCTGAAGGCCTCGCCCAAATCGTTGACGCTCAGGGTCAGCGGGTAGTTGGAGCGCTCGCGCGAGTGCAACATGTGCATGCCTTGCCACGCCTGCACCACCGCTTGACTGACCTCGGCGCTGTCGGTCGGCGTATGCCGGTAGTTGAATAATGCACTGAACAGCGGCATCGATTGCGGCACGCCGCTGCAGCGTTGCACGTGGGCCAACGATGCCAGCTCGTGAGCGAGCAAGCCCGAGAGTCGCGCATGCGTGGTTTTGACCGCGTCCAGCACCCCGACCTGTGAGATGTCGACGCGCAACGGCAAGGTGTTAATGAACATGCCAATCGCACGGTCGGCGCCTTCACCGCCCTGCAAGCGGCCCATCATCACCGTGCCGAAGACCACCCGCTCGGTGCTGGCAACCACCCCCAACACGCGGGCCCAGGCCAAGTGAAACACGCTGGCAGGCGTAACCCCGTTTTTTCGCGTGAGTGCCCGCAGGCGCTGGCTCAGGCCGGTATCAAGGGCCAAATCGACCTCATCGATGTCGTAACCATCGGCGCGCACATCGCGCAGCGCAAACGGCAGCGTCGGCTCGTCGATGTCGCCGAGCATGTCACGGAAAAACACCTCGTGTTCCTGCTCACGGCTGGCGAGGCGCGTTTGCACCACATAGTTGCGATACGGCACCGACGCACTCAGCGTGTCGCCCTCGCCCATCAGGAAGGCTTGCATCTCACGCCACACCACGTCCATGGCCATGTGGTCCATGATCGTGTGGTGGAACAACAGCGTGGCGACCACGCGCTGGCCAGCCTCGTCCTCGGCGTAGACCAACTGCATCAGCGGCGCGCGGCTGACATCCAGGCGGTGGCGGCGCGGGTCAACCTGCGCCGCCAGTTGCTCGGCAATATCACCGTCGCGCGGGTCAAGGTGCAGCGCCCGAACCTGCATTTGGGCCTTGCGCCACACCACTTGAACCGGGTGTTCCAGGCCTTCCCAGACAAACCCGGTACGCAATACGTCGTGGCGGTCGATCACCTGCTGCAACGCCTGCGCGAAGCACTGCATACGCTCAAGGTTGGCAAAGGCGAATTGCCCTTGCTGGATGTAAAGGTCGCCCTCTTCGGCGCTGATATGGTGGTAAAGAATGCCCTCTTGCAGCGGCGCCAACGGGTAAATGTCTTGCACGTTGGCCGCCCCGCCCGCAACGGTCGCGACGATGCGGTCGATGCTCGGCTGGTCCAGCGTCACCAGCGGCAGCAGGTTCGGCGTGATGTGCGTGCAGCCCTGCGGAATAGCGTTCGCCGGCACCGCGACCTCGCGCCCGCTGCCCACGGCAGCCGCTAGCGCTGCCAGCGTCGGCTGGTTGAACAGCACGCGAATGTCGCGCTCAGGCCTGCCTGGCGCATGCGCCCGATCAGGCCGACCGCCAACAGCGAATGCCCGCCCAGCTCGAAGAAGTGGTCATGCCGACCGACTTGTTCAACCTTGAGCACCTCGGCCCAGATGTTCGCCAGCCGTGTTTCGACCTCACCTATGGGTGCTTCATAACCCCGGCTGATCACCGACTGCATGCCCGGCTCCGGCAATGCCTTGCGGTCCAGCTTGCCGTTGGGGCTGAGTGGCAACTCAGCAAGAACCACATAAGCCTGCGGCACCATGTAGGCCGGCAGATGCTGCTGCACATGCTCGCGCAGCGCTTCAACATCAATCTGAACCTGCGCCTCGCGTGGCGTGCAATAGGCGACCAGACGCTCGTCGCGCACCAGCACCACGGCCTCTTGCACGCTCGGATGCGCCGCCAGACGCACTTCGATTTCACCCAGCTCGATGCGCAAGCCACGCAGCTTGACCTGGTCGTCATTGCGCCCCAGGTATTCCAAGGTGCCGTCAGCCAGGTAGCGCACCAGGTCGCCGGTCTTGTACAGGCGCCCGCTACCGCTGAACGGGTCCGGCAGGAAACGTTCGGCCGTCAGGTCATCACGCCCCAGGTAACCGCGTGCGACACCGGCGCCGCCGATGTACAGCTCACCGGCAACGCCAATCGCCACTGGCTGCAAGCGGCTGTCGAGTACATAGGCACGCGCGTTGGCGATCGGCCTGCCAATCGGCACCGATTCCACCACAGCGTTGCCATCGCAGGTCCATGACGTGCTGTCGATGGTCGCCTCGGTAGGCCCGTACAGGTTGACGATGCCGTGAGTGGTCAGCGCGCGGGCCTGCATCGCCAGTTGCGGTTCCAGCGCTTCACCGCCGCTGAACAGGTAACGGCACTGCACCGCAGGCGCTGGCAGTTGCACCAACAGGCGCAACAGGCTCGGCACAAACTGCGCGACGCTGACCTGCTGCTCGACCAGCGTGCGCGCCATTTGCTCGACATCCCTTGAAGCGTGCGCCGGCAACAGCACCAGGCGCGCGCCGATGGCCAGCGGGGTCCAGATCTCCCAGACCGACGCATCGAAGGCCACCGAGGTGCGCTGCAAGATTCGCTCGTTGGCATCAAAACCAAAGGTGCGGGCCTGCCAGGCGATGTGGTTGACCAGCGAGCCGTGTTCGACCATCACGCCTTTGGGGCGGCCGGTGGAACCGGAGGTGAAGATCACATACGCGAGGTCGTTCGGGCCTGCCACCGGCGCCGGGTTGTGAGTCGGCTGATTCAGCAAATGCTCAGCGTCCACGTCAACCAGCGCAATCGCGCTGCCCGCCAGCACCGCGCGGGTCGGCGCATGCACCAGCACCGCCAGCGGCTGGCTGTCTTCCAGCGCAAACGCGAGGCGCTGCGCCGGGTACTCAGGGTCGAGCGGCACGTAGCAGGCACCGGATTTGAGGATGCCGAGTAACCCGACAACCATCTGCGGGCTGCGCTCCATGCAGATCGCAATACGCGTGTCCGCCTTGGCGCCGAGGCTTTGCAGGTGATGAGCAATCTGGTTGGCGTGCTGATTCAGTTCGGCATAGCTGACGGCGTGGTCACCCAGCACCAGCGCAATGGCGTGCGGCGTTTGACGCGCATGCGCCTCGATCATCTGCACCACGCTGGTGTCACGCGGGTAGTCGGCGTCGCTGGCGTTGAAATCCACCAACAGTTGGCGGGTTTGTGCCGGTGACAGAATCGACAGGCTGTCCAGCGAGCGCTGTGGCGCGTGCTCCAGCGCATCCACCAGTTGCTCGATAAGCGTGACCAGAAAACCGCAGACCTGTTGCGGATCGACAGAGGCGACCGTCAAGGCATCGAGGCTGAAGCCCGCCCCCAAGTCATTCACACTCAGGCTTATCGGGTAGTTGGTGCGCTCCTCGGACGTCAGAAAGCGCATGCCGCGCCATGCCTGCGCGATGTCGGCGCTGATCGGCGTATCCGTCGCCGGGCTATGCCGATAGTTGAGCAGCGCACTGAACAGCGGCGTCGATTGCGCCACCCCGCTGCAACGCTGCACCAACGCCAGCGACGCGTGTTC
Organism: Pseudomonas kitaguniensis; assembly: GCF_009296165.1. GTDB lineage: Bacteria > Pseudomonadota > Gammaproteobacteria > Pseudomonadales > Pseudomonadaceae > Aquipseudomonas > Aquipseudomonas kitaguniensis. The sequence continues at coordinate 10,753 of NZ_VUAZ01000188.1, forward strand.
GTGGCCGAGCAGGCCAGTCAAGCGTGCATGGGTCGCCTTGACGGCGGCTTGCACGCCCAGGCCATCGATGTCGACGCGCAGCGGCAGGGTATTGATGAACATGCCCAGCGCGCGATCAGCGCCATCGCCGCCCTGCATGCGGCCCATCAGCACGGTGCCGAACACCACCTTGCGTGAGTCGGCAATACTCCCGAGCACCTTGGCCCACGCCAGATGGAACAGGCTGGCAGCGCTGACCCCCAACTGGCGCGACCGAGCCCGCAGGCGCAGGCTCAACCCGGCGTCGAGGGTAAACGACGCCTCACGAATGGCATGCCCTTCTTCTTGTACATCCTGCAAACCGAACGGCAGCGTCGGCTCATCAATGTCGCCGAGCATGTCACTGAAGAACGCCTCGTGCTCTTGCTCACTGAGGCCCAAACGCGCCTGCGCCACGTAGTTGCGGTATGGAATCGGCGCCGCCAGCGGCTCGGTTAGCCCGAGCAGGCTGGCCTGCATTTCTTCGCTCACCACTTCCAGCGCGGTATGGTCGAGTGCCAGGTGATGGAACAACAGGATCGCCACCACGCGTTGGTTGGCCGCGTCCTCGGCATACACCAGGCGAATCAGCGGCGCCTGGCTGACATTCAGGCGGTAATGCCGCGCATCGAAACGCGCGTGCAACTGGCCCAGAATGTCGCCGTCAGCCGGGTTGAGGTTGACCTCTTCCACCGGCAAACGTGCCTCGCGCCACACCACCTGCGCCGGGCTGGCCAGGTCTTCCCAGACCACGCCGGTACGCAGGATGTCATGCCGGTTGACCACGTGTTGCAAGGCTTGGGCGAAGTCCTGCACGCGCTCAACGCTGTCGAATTCCAGTTGCGACTGCAACAGGTACGGGTCGCCCTGCTCCGCCATGATGTGGTGGTAGAGGATGCCTTCCTGCAACGGCGCCAGCGCGTAAATATCCTGCACATTGGCCACGCCGCCCGGCACCGTTGCAACGATGCGGTCGATGGCCGATTGATCAAGGTCCGCCAGCGGCAACAGCTCGGGCGTGATGCGCTGGCACTCAGGCGTAATCAGGTTGGCCGGCACCCTCACTTCACGGCCGCTGCCCACCGCCGCCGCAAGGGCCGCCAGGGTGGGTTGGCTGAACAGCACGCGCACGTCGGCGCTGAGGTTGGCCTGGCGCATGCGTTCGATCAGGTTAACCGCCAGCAATGAGTGGCCGCCGAGTTCGAAGAAGTTGTCGTGACGACCGACTTGCTCGATTTTGAGTACATCCGCCCAGATGTGTGCGAGAACATTTTCCACTTTACCTTGCGGTGCTTCGTAACCTCGGCTGAGTAGCGCGTCTTGATCCGGCAGCGGCAGCGCCTTGCGGTCGACTTTGCCGTTGTTGGTCAGCGGCAGGTTGTCCAGGCGCACATAGGCGGCGGGCACCATGTAATCCGGCAACTGCGCTTGCAAATGGTCGCGCAGTGCTTCGATTTCAACGTTGGCACGCTCAGTGAAATACGCCACCAAACGTTTGTTTCCTGGCTCGTCTTCACGCGCCAGTACCACCACGTCCTTGACCTGCGGGTGTTCGCCCAAAAGGGTTTCGATTTCACCGAGTTCGATGCGGAAACCACGGATCTTTACTTGCTGGTCGTTACGCCCCTGGTACTGCAAGGTGCCGTCGGCACGCCAGGCCACCAGGTCGCCAGTGCGGTACATCAAGCCAGCGGCGCTGAACGGGTCGGCGAGGAATTTCTCTGCGGTGAGGTCCGCACGGTTCAAGTAGCCCAACGCTACGCCTTGGCCGCCGATATACAGCTCGCCAGTGACGCCCACCGGCACGGGTTGTTGGCGCGCATCCAGCACGTAGGCGCGGCTGTTGCCGACCGGGCGGCCAATCGGAATGCTGCCCTCGTCTGCCCGTTTGATTTCATAGGTGGTCGAGAACGTAGTGGCTTCGGTCGGGCCGTAGCCGTTGAGCAAATACTGCGGTGCGCCGTCTTTGAGCACCCGCGCGATCACGCTCGGGTCGAGCACATCGCCACCGACAATCAGATAGCGAAGTGTCGCGAAGATCGGCAACAAACCCTCAGCGTATTGATGGAACAAACCGGCGGTCATCCACAGCACATTCACCGCTTGAGCGCTGAGCAAATCGGCAAATGCCTGTTGCGACAGCAGCACGTCATGATCGACGACAATGACCGCGCCGCCATTCAGCAGCGGTGCCCAAACGTCGAGCGTACTGGCGTCGAAAGCCGGGTTTGAAGCGAAGGCTACGCGGTCATGTTGGTTGAACTCGGCGTAACCGTTGTTGATCACCAGGCGCGTGATTGCCCGGTGCGGCACCAAAACACCTTTCGGCGTGCCAGTGGAGCCGGAGGTGTACATGATGTACGCCGCTGTCTCGGCTGATTGCTCGATTGCCGGGTTGTGATCAGGCGAGTGGCCAAGGTCCAGAGTGTCCAGATCCAGACGATGGGCGCCCTCGGGCACCTCAATCGACGTCGCCGTGAGTAACCAGTGCGCACCGCTGTCCTGAATCATAAAGCCCTGACGCTCGGCGGGCGCGTTGACGTCCAACGGTACGTAAACCGCTGCGCACTTACTGATCGCCAACTGACTCACCAGCAAATCCACGGAACGCTCCAGCAAGATCGCCACGCTGTCACCGGGGACCACGCCCAAACTGATCAGGTGATGCGCCAGTTGGTTGGCGCGCAGGTTCAACTGCGCATAGCTCACAGACTGCTCGCCATGCACAACCGCCAGTGCATCCGGCGTGGCGGCGACACGCGACTCAAATAGCGCATGAATCGCTTGCGTATCGGGGTAAACACGCGCCGTCGCATTAAATTCGCCCAGCACTTGTTGGCTTTCCGCCGCCGGCAACACGGCCAATTGGTCCAACGGCGTATTCGGCGCCTGTTCAAGTGCCTGCACCAACTGCTCCACCGTGGTCAGCAGATAGTCGCACATCCGTTGGGCACCGATCGGCGACACCACCAACGCACTGAGATTAAATTGCTCACCCAAGTCATCCACGCTCAGCGTGATCGGGTAGTTGGTGCGCTCCTCGGCATGCAAAAAGTACATGCCGTGCCACGCCTCGTCCGTTGCAGCGGCGGCGTCCGCCACGGCGCTGTGCCGGTAGTTGAGCAACGCGCTGAACAACGGCGTGCTGGCCGGCACGCCGCTGCAACGCTGGGCCAATGCCAGCGAAGCATGCTCGTGCCCGAGCAACGCCGTGAGGCGCGCATGCGTGGACTTGACCGCTGAACGCACGCTGGCGGCATCGACATCCACGCGCAGCGGCAAGGTGTTGATAAACATCCCCAACGCGCGGTCGGCGCCTTCACCGCCTTGCATGCGGCCCAGCAACACGGTGCCGAACACCACGTGCTGGCGAGCCGACAAGCTGCCCAGCACCCGCGCCCAGGCCAGGTGAAACAGGCTGGCGGCACTCACGCCTGCCAGGCGCGCTTGCTCTCGCAGACGCAGGCTCAAGCCGACCTCCAACAAGTGCGTGGCTTCGCCTACGCCATGCCCATCGCCCTGCACGTCCTGCATACCGAACGGCAAGGTGGGTTCGTCGATATCGCCGAGCATCTCGCTAAAGAACCGCTCATGCTCCGCGTCCGTGCTGCCCAACCGCGCCTGCGCCACGTAATTGCGGTACGGCACCGCCTGGCCCAGTTGCTGTGCCTGCCCGAGCAGGAACAGACGCATTTCCTGTTGCACCACGTCCAACGCGGTGTGGTCCATGACCAGGTGATGGAACATCAGCAACGCAACCACACGCTGGTTGGCCTGGTCGTGCGCGTAGTGGATGCGCATCAGCGGCGCCTGGGTCAGGTCGAGGCGATAATGCCGCGCATCAAAACGCTCGCGTAACTGCGTCACGACGTCCGCGCCCGAGCTGTCGGGCAGCATTTCCTGGACCGCCAGGCGAGCCTTGCGCCAGACCACTTGCACCGGGTTTTGCAAGCCTTCCCAGACCAGGCTGGTGCGCAAGATGTCGTGGCGGTCGATTACCGCCTGCAGCACTTCGGCAAACGCCTGGAAACGCTCAAGGTTGTCAAAGCCATAGCTCGATTGCAGCAGGTATGGGTCGCCGCTTTCGGCACGGATGTGGTGGTAGAGCACGCCTTCCTGCAACGGCGCCAACGGGTAAATATCCTGCACGTTGGCCACGCCGCCGGGTATTTGCGCAACGATATGCTCGATGGCTGCCTGGTCCAGGCTGATCAGCGGCAACAGCTCGGGCGTGATGCGCTGGCACTCAGGCGTAATCAGGTTGGCCGGCACCGTCACTTCGCGGCCACTGCCGACCGCCGCCGCGAGGGCTGCCAGTGTGGGTTGGCGGAACAGCACGCGCACGTCGGCGCTGAGGCTGGCCTGGCGCATGCGTTCGATCAGGTTAACCGCCAGCAGCGAATGGCCGCCGAGTTCGAAGAAGTTGTCGTGACGACCGATTCGCTCGATCTTGAGTACGTCCGCCCAGATGTGTGCGAGAACGTTTTCCACTTCACCTTGTGGCGCTTCGTAACCACGGCTGAGTAGCGCGTCTTGATCCGGCAGCGGCAGCGCCTTGCGGTCGACCTTGCCGTTGTTGGTCAGCGGCAGGCTGTCCAGGCGCACATAGGCGGCGGGCACCATGTAATCCGGCAACTGCGCTTGCAGATGGTCGCGCAGTGCTTCGATTTCAACGTTGGCACGCTCGGTGAAATACGCCACCAAACGTTTATGCCCTGGCTCGTCTTCACGCGCCAGTACCACCACGTCCTTGACCTGCGGGTGTTCGCCCAAAAGGGTTTCGATTTCACCGAGTTCGATGCGGAAACCACGGATTTTTACTTGCTGGTCGTTACGCCCCTGGTACTGCAAGATGCCGTCGGCACGCCACGCTACCAGGTCGCCAGTGCGGTACATCAGGCCCGCGTCGCTGAACGGGTCGGCGAGGAATTTCTCTGCGGTGAGGTCCGCACGGTTCAAGTAGCCCAACGCTACGCCTTGGCCGCCGATATACAGCTCGCCGGTGACGCCCACCGGCACGGGTTGTTGGCGCGCATCCAGCACGTAGGCGCGGCTGTTGCCGACCGGGCGGCCAATCGGAATGCTGCCCTCGTCTGCCCGCGTGATTTCATAGGTGGTCGAGAACGTAGTGGCTTCGGTCGGGCCGTAGCCGTTGAGCAAGTGTTGCGGTGCGCCGTCTTTGAGCACCCGGGCGATCACGCTCGGGTCCAGCACGTCGCCGCCCACGATCAAGTAGCGCAGCTTGGCGAAAATCGGCAACAGACCCTCGGCGTATTGATGAAACAGGCCAGCGGTCATCCACAGCACATTGACTGCTTCAACACTGAGCAAATCGGCAAATGCCTGTTGCGACAGCAATACGTCATGATCGACGACGATGACCGCGCCGCCATTCAGCAGCGGTGCCCATACGTCCAGGGTGCTGGCGTCGAAAGCCGGGTTTGAAGCGAAGGCTACGCGGTCATGTTGGTTGAACTCGGCGTAGCCGTTGTTGATCACCAGCCGCGTGATTGCACGGTGCGGGACCAGCACGCCTTTGGGCGTGCCAGTGGAGCCGGAGGTGTACATGATGTACGCCGCTGTTTCGGCTGATTGCTCGATTGCCGGGTTGTGATCAGGCGAGTGACCAAGGTCCAGCGTATCCAGATCCAGACGACGGGCACCCTGGGGCACCTCAATCGACGTCGCCGTGAGTAACCAATGCGCGCCGCTGTCCTGAATCATAAAGCCCTGACGGTCGGCGGGCGCGTTGACGTCCAGCGGCACGTAAACCGCTGCGCACTTACTGATCGCCAGTTGGCTCACCAGCAAATCCACGGAACGCTCGAGCAAAATCGCCACGCTGTCGCCCGGTTGCACACCTAGGCCGATCAAGTGATGCGCCAACTGGTTGGCCCGCGTATTCAGCTCGGCGTAGGCCACGCGTTGCTCGCCCTGCACAGCGGCCAGCGCCGCCGGTTGTGCGCTCGCGATTGCTTCGAAAATCGCGTACACGGTCTTCGCTGCCGGAAACTCCCGAGCCGTGGCGTTAAAACCTTCCACGACCTGCGCGCGCTCATCCGCAGGCAATATCGCCAGTGAGTGCAGCGGCGTATTGCACGCTTGCTCCAACGCCTGCACCAACTGTTCCAGTGCCTGCTGCACAAACCCGCACACGCGTTGCGCGCCGACCTGTGCAAGGGTCAACACCGTCAGGCTGAAACCGTCGCCCCACTCGTCAACGTTCAAGGTCAGCGGGTAGTTGGTGCGCTCTTCGCCGCCGAGCCCTTGCATGCCTTGCCAGGCTTGCAGCGCCGGCGTCGAGGGGTTGCCGGCGTGGCTATGACGGTAGTTGAGCAACGCACTGAACAGCGGCAACGGCGCCGCCACCTGGCTGCAACGTTGCGCCAGCGCCAGCGACGCATGCTCATGGCCGAGCAATGCGCTGAGGCGCGCATGGGTCTGGCGCACACCCGCACGGGCATCGCGGCTGTCCACATCAATGCGCAACGGCAAGGTATTGATGAACATGCCCAACGCGCGCTCAGCGCCTTCACCGCCAAGCATACGGCCCATCAACACGGTGCCGAACACCACATTTTGCTTGCCGGTCACACCGGCCAGGACCTGCGCCCACGCCAAGTGAAACACGCTGGCGGCACTCACCCCCAAGTGACGCAACTGGCTGCGCAGGCGCCGGTTCAGTTGCGGGTCAATCGCCAGGTGCGCCTCTTCGATAGCCTGCGCATCGCCCTGCACATCTTGCAGGCCGAACGGCAAGGTCGGTTCTTCGATGTCGCCCAATACGTCGCGGAAGAACGCCTCGTGCTCCTGCTCGCTGACGCCCAAACGCGCCTGCGCCACGTAATTGCGGTACGGCACCGGCTCCGCCAGTTCAGCGCTCGGGTCCAACAGATAGGCCTGCATTTCCTGGCTCACCACGTCCAGCGCGGTATGGTCCAGGGCAATGTGGTGGAACAACAGGATCGCCGCGATGCGCTGGTTGGCCGGGTCCTCGGCATACACCAGGTGCATCAGCGCGCCTTGGCCAGCTCCAGGCGATGGTTACGCGCCCCGAAACGCTGCTCCAGTTGCGCCAGCACGTCGCCGTCTGCCGAGTCCAGCGGCACGCTTTGCACGCCCAGCTCGGCCTTGCGCCAAACCACTTGCACGGGTGATTCGAGGCCTTCCAGCACAATTGCCGTGCGCAGGATGTCATGCCGGTCGATCACGGCCTGCAAGGCCTGCACAAACACCTGCAAACGTTGCGCGTCGGCAAAGGCGAAACGCGCTTGCAACAGGTACGGGTCGCCCTGCTCGGCGCTGAGGTGGTGGTAAAGAATGCCTTCCTGCAACGGTGCCAGCGGGTAGATCTCCTGGACGTTGGCGGCGCCGCCCGGCACCGTGTCGACAACCCGGTCGATACTCGCCTGGTCCAGCGTGATCAAAGACAGCAACGACGGGGTAATGCGCTGGCAACCTTGTTGAATACGGTTCGGTTCTACCGTGACTTCGCGGCCTTGGCCAACGGCCGCAGCCAAAGCCGCCAGCGTCGGTTGGCTGAACAGCACACGCACGTCGGCGTTCAAGCCCGCCTGGCGCATGCGGCTGACCAGGCTCACCGCCAACAGTGAATGCCCGCCCAGTTCGAAGAAGTGGTCGTGGCGCCCCACGCGCTCAACCTTGAGCACCTCGGCCCAGAGCTGCGCCAAGGCGGTTTCGACCTCGCCCAGCGGTGCCACATAATCACGGCTGAGCAGTGCTTCCTGGTCGGGTTGCGGCAGCGCCTTGCGGTCCAGTTTGCCGTTGGCGGTCAGCGGCAGGCTGCCCAGACGCACGTAGGCGGCCGGCACCATATAGTCCGGCAGTTGCGCCTGCAGATAACTGCGCAGGGCTTCGATGTTCAGCGCAGTGCGCTCGGTGAAGTAGGCGATCAGTCGCCCGTCGCGGGCCAGTACCACCGCTTCCTTGACTTCGGGGTGTGCGCCCAGGCAGGTCTCGATTTCGCCGAGTTCGATACGCACGCCACGGATTTTCACCTGGTCGTCGTTACGCCCCAGGTAGTCCAGGCTGCCGTCCGGCAGCCAACGCGCGAGGTCGCCGGTGCGGTACATGCGCGCGTTCGGCGCGCTGCTGAACGGGTCGTCGAGGAAGCGTTCGGCAGTCATTTCGGCGCGGTTCAGGTAACCGCGTGCCACGCCGGCACCGCCGACATACAGCTCGCCGGCCACGCCCAACGGCACCGGCTTGAGTTGCGCGTCGAGCAGGTAGGCCTGCGCGTTGGCCACCGGTTTGCCGATGTGCAAGGTGTGCCCGGCTTCGATCACGCCGGAAGTCGCGACCACCGTGGCTTCGGTCGGGCCGTAGTTGTTGACCAGGGTAAAACGCTGCGCCTGGCTGAATTGGCGCAGGCGATCGCCGCCGATCAGCAAGGTCTTGAGGGTCGGGTGCTGCAGGTTCTGGCTGAAGGCGTACTCGGCCACCGGCGTCGGCAAAAAGCTCACGTCCAGCGGCTGGGCCAGCCACCAAGCGAGTAAGGCATCAATGTCTTCGTTGCCTTGCGCAGCCGGTGGCAAGTGCAGCGTTGCGCCTGCGCACAGTGCCGGCCAGACTTCCCAGGCCATGGCGTCGAAGCCGAAACCGGCGACGCTGGAGGTGTGGCTGCCCGGCTCCAGGGCAAACGCTGCGCAATGCCAGTTCACCAGGTTTTCCAGGGTCTGGTGCTCGACCATCACGCCCTTGGGCAGGCCGGTGGAGCCTGAGGTGTAAATCACATACGCCAGGTGCGCCGGGGTCAGGTCGGTGATGTGCGGGTTGTGCAGCGCCTCGTGTTGCAACAGGCGGCTGTCGAGTGGCAGCACCGGCACCTGCAAGGTCGGCAAACGCTCGGCCAGATCGGGCTGTACCAGCACCGCAACCGGGGCGCTGTCTTCGAGCAGATAGCCGATACGGTCCAGCGGGTGCGCCGGGTCGACCGGCACATAGGCGGCGCCGGCCTTGAGGATGGCGACCAGGCCCACCAGCGTTTCGAGGCTGCGCCGCGCGCAAATCGCCACACGGTCATCCGGCTGCACACCGAGCTCGATCAGTTGGTACGCCAAATGGTTGGCGTGTTGGTTGAGTTCGGCATACGACAGCGCCTGCCCGTCATACACCACCGCGAGCGCCTGCGGGCTACGCAGCACTTGCTGCTCGATGCGCTGGTGGATGGTCAGCCCGCGCGGGTAGTCGGCCTGGGTCTGGTTAAACCCTTCGAGCACCTGTTGACGCTCAGCCGCAGGCAACACCGGCAGTTGGTTGACAGGCACTGCCGCGCCCTGCTCCAGCGCTTGCACCAGATGCTCAAGGGCGGTGTGCATGTACGCACAGAAACGTTGCGCGCCGAGCATCGGCAGTGCCAGCACGGTGAAGCTAAAGCCGTCGCTGAGTTCATCGACACTCAGGGTCAGCGGGTAGTTGGTGCGCTCTTCGGTGTGGAAAAACTCGATGCCGCGCCAGGCGCTCTGTGCCTGCTCGGTGGCCGCGGCCGCCGCGCTGTGCCGATAGTTGAGCAACGCACTGAATAGCGGTTGTGGCGCGGCGACCGCGCTGCACCGTTGTGCCAGCACCAGCGGCGCGTGTTCATGCCCAAGCAAGGCCGTCAGCCGGGCATGGGTTGCCTTGACGGCGGCCTGTGCAGTTTGCTCAGCGATGTCGACGCGCAGCGGCAGGGTGTTGATCAGCATGCCGAGGGCATGCTCGGCGCCTTCGCCGCTGTCCATCCGCCCGAGGAACACCGTGCCGAACACCACCCGCTGGTTGCCGGTCACCGCCGCCAGCACCTGCGCCCACGCCAGGTGACACAGACTGGCGGTGCTCACACCTTGCTGCCGGGCCTGAGCGCGCAGGCGCACGCCCAGCGCTGCCGGCACTGCCAACGAGGCTTCTTGCAGCACGTTGCCATCGCCCTGCACGTCCGCCAGGCCCAACGGCAGTGTCGGCACGTCGACGTCGCCGAGCATCTCGCGAAAAAACGCTTCATGCTGCGCTTCGCTGACACCCAGGCGCGCCTGGGCCACGTAGTTGCGATACGGCACCGGCTTGCCGAGTTGCGCAGCCTGGCCCATCAGGTGCTGCTGGATTTCATGCTGCAGCACCGCCAACGCGGCGTGGTCGGAAATAATGTGATGAAGCATCAGCAAGGCCAGCCAGCGACCGTTGGCCGGGTCTTGCGCGCAGGCAATGCGAATCAACGGGGCCTGGCTGATGTCGAGGCGGTAATGCCGGGTGTCGAAACGCTGTTCCAATTGCTCGCGAATATCGCCATCGGCCGGGTCCAGCGCCACCTCTTCAACCACCAGGCGGGCGTGGCGCAACACCACTTGCTGGGGTTCTGGCAGCCCGTCCCAGAGCACCGCAGTGCGAAACGCATCATGCCGATCGATCACGTGTTGCAAGGCCTGGTTGAAGTCTTCCAGGCACTCGCGGTTGTGCATGCCGATCATGCACTGCAGCACGTACGGGTCGCCCTGCTGCGCAGACAGGTGATGGAACAAGATGCCCGATTGCAGCGGCGCCAGCGGGTAAATGTCCTGCACGTTGGCGGCACCGCCGGGGATGCACGCGACGATGCGCTCGATGCTCGGTTGATCCAGCGTCGCCAGTGGCAGCATGTCCGGGGTGATGTGCGTGCAGTCGGCGGGGATCAGGTTAGGCGGTATGCTGACCTGGCCTGCGCGTTCGGCGTGGTACTCACCGGCATTGATCAGCGCAATCAATGCCGCTTTGTGCTCACGCAGTGACGCCAGCACAGCGGGCTCCTTCAGCGCCTGCTTGTTGCCCTGCACAACGAGTTGATCACCCTTGACGGAAAGCTGTACGTCTTTTTCTTTCAATGTCGCCAACAGTTCGAGAACACTCACAGGACCATCTCCATTCTTTCTGTAATTTCGGCGTATTCCCAGAGCGTGGGTTGCTCGAACAGCGCCTTGACGTTCGCATCGATGCCTTCCTGGCGTAACCGCCCGATCAGGCTGACGGCCAGCAATGAGTGGCCGCCCAGTTCAAAGAAATGGTCATGCCGGCCAACCCGGTCAACGTTCAACAATTCGGCCCACAGCGTGGCCAGCGAGATTTCGGTGTCACCCACCGGCGCCTCATACTCACGGCCGCTCAACGCCGCCATGTCCGGCGCCGGCAGTGCCTTGCGGTCGAGCTTGCCGTTGGGGCTCAACGGCAGCGCCGCCAGGTGCACGAACACCTGCGGCACCATGTAGTCGGGCAATTGCGCCAGCAGGTGCGCGCGCAGCGCCGCAGTCTCGGCCGGTTCGCCGGTGTAGTACGCCACCAGGCGCTTGTCGCCCGGCACGTCTTCGCGGGCGAGCACTGTGGCTTCCTTGACCTGCGGGAATTCGCCGAGGCGCGCCTGGATTTCCCCCAGCTCGATGCGCAAGCCACGGATCTTCACTTGGTCGTCGTTACGGCCCAGGTATTCAATGTTGCCGTCGGGCAGGAAGCGCGCCACGTCACCGGTGCGGTACAGGCGGCCAGTGCTGAACGGGTCATCGAGGAAGCGTTCGGCGGTCAGCTCGGGACGGTTCAGGTAGCCACGGGCAACCTGCACGCCGCCGATAAACAGCTCGCCGCTGACGCCCAGCGGCACCGGTTGCAGGTGTTCATCCAGCACGTACAGTTGAGTATTGGCGATGGCCTTGCCGATTGGCGTGTTGTCCGGCGTGAGCGGCCCGCTGCAATCCCAGGCGCTGACGTCGACCGCGGCTTCAGTGGGGCCATAAAGGTTGAACAAGCCGCTGGCCGGCAGTTGCTGCTTGAAGCGGCGTACCACACTGCCCGGCAACGCCTCGCCGCTGCACATTACGCGCAACAGCCCGGCGGCCTGGCTGACATCACCGTGGGCCAGGAACACGTCGAGCATCGACGGCACAAAGTGCAGCGTGGTGACGCGTTCGGCCTCGATGATCTCGCACAGGTAAGCCGGGTCTTTGTGGCCTTCAGGGCGCGCCATGACCAGGCGCGCGCCGGTGCACAGCGGCCAGAAGAACTCCCACACCGACACGTCGAAGCTGAACGGGGTTTTCTGCAGCACTGTATCGCTGGCATTCAGGCCGTACGCTTCCTGCATCCACAGCAGGCGGTTGACCACCGCGCTGTGTTCGTTGATCACGCCCTTGGGCTTGCCGGTGGAACCGGAGGTGTAGATGACGTAGGCCGCGTGTTGCGGGCGCAACTCGGCAACCCTCGGGTTACTGGCCAGATGGTGCTGCCACGTGACGTGATCCAGGTCCACCAGCGGCACGCCGATGTCACCGAGCACATCACGCGTGGCACCCTCCAACAGCACCACCGCCGGGGCGCTGTCTTCGAGCATGTAGGCCAGGCGTTCCGGCGGATAGGCCGGGTCCAGCGGCACGTAGCTGCCGCCCGCCTTGAGAATCGCCAGCAAGCCCGTGACCATCCGATGGCTGCGCTCGACGCAGATCGCCACGCGTGAATCCGGCTGTACGCCGTGTTCGCGCAGGTGATGGGCGAGCTGGTTGGCGCGTTCGTTAAGCTGCCGATAAGTCAGGTGTTGCGCGCCCGCCGACACCGCGACGGCGTCCGGCGTGCGTAAAACCTGCGCCTCAAACAGGCCGTGCAGGGTCTGTTGCAGCGGGTAATCGCGGGCGGTGTCGTTGAACCCCGCCAGCAGGGTTTCGCGCTCTGCGGCCGGTAGCACCGCCAATTGCTGCAACGCGCTGTGCGGCGCGTGTTCCAGCGCGTGCACCAGGTTTTGCAAGGCCTGTTGCACATAGTTCAGCACACGCTGGGCATCCACCGCGACGGCCTGTACGTTCAAGCGGAAGCTGTCGCCTTGGTCATCCACGTTCAGGGCCAGCGGGTAGTTGGTGCGTTCTTCGCTGGCCAGCGTTTCGATGCCCACCCACGCATCACGGGTCTGGTGCATCACGCCGTCACTGGCGCTGTGACGATAATTGAGCATCGCGCTGAACAGCGGCGACGGCGCGACCACGCCACTGCAACGCTGCGCGAGCGAGAGTGATGCATGCTCATGCCCGAGCAATGCCGACAAGCGCGCGTGGGTAGCACGCACGCCCTCGCGCACGCTGTGTTGATCGAGGTCGACGCGCAGCGGCAAGGTATTGATGAACATCCCCAGCGCGCGGTCGGCCCCTTCGCCGCCCTGCATGCGCCCCACCAGTACTGTGCCAAATACCACGTTGTGCTTGCCCGACACAGCGCCCAACACACGTGCATAGGCCAGGTGGAACAGGCTCGCCACGCTGACACCGAGGGTGCGCGCCGCCGCCCGCAGGCGCAGGCTCACGTCGGCCGGCAGGGTGTGCGTGACTTCCGCCACGCTGTTGCCGTCGCTCTGCACATTCTGCAAGCCGAACGGCAGCGTCGGCTCATCAATGTCGCCGAGCATCTCGCGAAAGAACGCTTCGTGTTCCTGCTCGACAGCCCCAAGGCGTGTCTGGGCCACGTAGTTGCGGTAAGGCACCGCAGGCGCCAGCGGTTCGGTCGAACCCAACAGGCTGGCGGCCATTTCCCAACTGACCACCTCCAGTGCGGTGTGGTCCAGCGCCATGTGGTGGAACAACAGCACCGCCACCGTGCGCGCGTTGCGCTCATCAACGGCATAGGCCATGCGCATCAACGGTGCCTGGCTAACCTCCAGGCGGTAGTGCCGCGCATCAAAACGCGCGTGCAGTTGGCGCAAAATGTCGCCGTCAGCCGGGTCAAGGCTGACCTCCTCCACCGGCAACCTGGCGCTGCGCACTACCACTTGCGCCGGGGTGCTCAGCCCTTCCCAGACGATGGCGGTGCGAAGGATGTCGTGACGGTCGACCACGCCTTGCAACGCCTGAACAAACTGTTGCAAACGCTCAAGACTGTCGAACGCCATCTGCGATTGCAGCAGGTACGGGTCGCCCTGATCGGCGGTGATGTGGTGGTAGAGGATGCCTTCCTGCAACGGCGCCAGCGCGTAAATATCCTGCACGTTGGCCACACCGCCGGGTATTTGCGCAACGATATGCTCGATGGCTGCCTGGTCCAGGCTGATCAGCGGCAACAGCTCGGGCGTGATGCGCTGGCACTCAGGCGTAATCAGGTTGGCTGGCACTGTTACTTCACGGCCACTGCCGACCGCCGCCGCGAGGGCCGCCAGGGTGGGTTGGCTGAACAACACCCGCACGTCGGCGCTGAGGCTGGCCTGACGCATGCGCTCGATCAGGCTCACGGAGAGCAGCGAGTGGCCTCCCAGTTCAAAGAAGTTGTCGTGGCGACCGACTTGCTCAACCTTGAGCAGGTCG
>NZ_VUAZ01000189.1 GCF_009296165.1 Pseudomonas kitaguniensis
CTTGGTGGCGGCCCACGAACAACGCAGTTGCTTCCCCGTAGACTCGATTCGGCGCAAAGCCAACCCGGACGATCCAAACTGCCCGTCTACCTATCGCCAGGGCACGGCGGAATATATCTACCCCGGCATGCACTCCGACGTCGGCGGCGGCTACCCGCCCGGCGACCAAGGCAAGGCCGCCGAGGGCGGTCATATGGTGTTGTCGCAACTCGCTCTGCACCATATGTACAGTGAGGCCTACAAGATTGGCGCGCCGTTGCAGGCACCGCCAAAAGCGTTTAACAATGAGTTGAAAAAGCGTCGGCCATGGTTAGTCATGGATGTACAAACAGAAAATGAATACGACGTAGGCCCCCAACTTATCGAGCGTTTCAACATCTGGCTAGACGCCATGGACAATGGCCCACTGGAAGCGGTCATGGCCCGCGAGGCCGGGCATATCACCGGTTGGCGAATCAGCCGTTATGCCAAGGGCCGTGCCAAACACACCGACTTTTACGCCCGCCTGATGAAAAACGGCCCAGCGGCAGACATGACCGCCGAGGAAGTCGCCGCCTTTGAAGCCTTACACAGCCTGCAACTTGAGGAAGACGCAGCCAACCGCGCGGGCACCCCGGCGCCGGTCTGGTCTGAACGTCAGTTGGCCACGCAACACGATAATCAGCTGATCAAGTTGAACTACGAACGTCGCACCGGCGCCCGCTCCTCAAGCGCGTTTAACACCAGCAAAGTGTATGAACCGAACCTGGATTGTCGCCAGTTGCTCAACGCCATGGCCGATTTTCGGCGCGACTATGTGCCGGAATGGACCTGGCCCGCCGGTGAACTGTTCAGCCTTGGCACGCTTGCCAACACCTTGGTCGGTGGCCTTGTGTACATGACCAACGCGCAAGACGAAGCCCAGCACTATGCCGACCTGCGCGAGGCCGGCGAGATGAACTACGCCAACCTGTTCGGCGCAGACGGCAAATCGTTAAACGACAAGGTCTACCCGATCATTCAGATGTTTGATGAACACGTGCACGACTCGCGCGCCTGGTTTATGAACGCGGCCTTGAATGAACGGGAAATTTTCAGCGACTACTTTCGTTATCGCGGCATATTTTTCGACACTGAAACCAATAACCCGCTATCGCTGTTGGTCACCGCCGAACGCGTGGTGGGCGTGGGGTTGGCGGTCGCCAGTGTTGGCCTGACGATCAGGCGCCGTAACCCACGCTACCTGATCGGGTTGATTGTTCCGTCGC
>NZ_VUAZ01000019.1 GCF_009296165.1 Pseudomonas kitaguniensis
CGCACCGCCCCTCCCACATTTGAATGTATATGTGGGAGGGGGCTTGCTCCCGATGGGGCCTTAACAGCGCGCCAAAAACTCAACCACGTGCACCGCCGCAGCCTCCAAATGCTGCACATGACTAAACCCCGAGGCCTTCAGCGGCTTCAAGTCATGATCCCCCGCCACCAGCCACATCACCTTGATGCTCGGCGATAAGTCATACCCTTCCACCGCCGCACGATTCCCCAGCGCATCACGCTCACCTTGCACAACCAATGTCGGCGTCTTCAGCCCGGCCAGATGCTCGACCCTCGGTTTTTCCGGCTTGCCCACCGCATAAAACGGATAACCCAGGCACACCAACCCATCAGCCGCCAGTTCATCGGCCAGCAGGCTGGCCATGCGCCCGCCCATCGACTTGCCGCCCATCGCCAGTTTCCCAGCGACATGACGCCGCACCTCGGCATACACCTCGCGCCAGGCTTCGAGCAGTTTGGGCGCCGGGTTTGGCGGGCGTTTACCGCCGTCCAAGCGGCGCTGCGCCATGTACGGGAACTCGAAGCGCAACACGTTCACGCCATGCCCGGCAAGGCGTGCAGCCATGTCATGCATAAAGGCCGAGTCCATCGGTGCACCGGCGCCGTGGGCCAGGATCAACGTGACGGGCTCGCCCGTCGCCGCAGGCGTCGCGACATCCCACAACCAGCCGCGTTCGCGCACACACTGCGCCCATTGATCCCCGTCAATACTGGCCTTGTGCTCTTTGCCCATGCTTGCCTCGCTTTTTAGTCTGCCTATAACTCCAGCCCAAGTGCCGCACTGGCTTGGGTTGAACCGTGGATGGGGAACCATGAACACTACTTTAAGTACCGCCTATAACTACAAGGTGGTCCGCCAATTCGCCATTATGACGGTGGTGTGGGGCATCGTCGGCATGGGGCTCGGGGTTTTTCTCGCGGCTCAATTGGTTTGGCCTGCACTGAACTTCGATTTGCCCTGGACCAGCTTCGGCCGCCTGCGCCCGCTGCACACCAACGCGGTGATCTTTGCGTTCGGCGGCTGCGCCTTGTTCGCCAGCTCGTTTTACTCGGTGCAGCGCACCTGCCAAACCCGGCTGTTCGCGCCAAAAATCGCCGCGTTCTGCTTCTGGGGCTGGCAGTTGGTGATTGTGTTGGCCGCCATCACCTTGCCGCTGGGCTACACCAGCTCCAAGGAATACGCAGAACTTGAATGGCCGATCGACATCCTGATCACCATCGTCTGGGTCGCCTATGCCATCGTATTTTTCGGCACGGTGATGAAGCGCACCACCCGGCACATCTACGTCGGCAACTGGTTCTTCGGTGCGTTCATCATCACCGTGGCCATCCTGCACATCGTCAACAACCTGGAAATACCGGTCAGCCTGACCAAGTCCTACTCCCTCTACGGCGGTGCGACGGATGCCATGGTGCAGTGGTGGTATGGGCATAACGCGGTAGGCTTTTTCCTCACCGCGGGCTTTTTGGGGATGATGTATTACTTCGTGCCCAAGCAGGCCGAACGCCCGGTGTACTCCTATCGCTTGTCCATCGTGCACTTCTGGGCGCTGATCACCCTGTACATCTGGGCCGGCCCGCACCATTTGCACTACACCGCGCTGCCGGACTGGGCGCAGTCGCTGGGCATGGTGATGTCGCTGGTGCTGCTGGCGCCGAGCTGGGGCGGCATGATCAACGGCATGATGACGCTGTCGGGCGCCTGGCATAAGTTGCGCAGCGACCCGATCCTGCGCTTTTTGGTGGTATCGCTGGCGTTCTACGGCATGTCGACCTTCGAAGGCCCGATGATGGCGATCAAGACCGTCAACGCCCTCTCCCACTACACCGACTGGACCATCGGCCACGTACACGCCGGGGCGCTGGGTTGGGTGGCGATGATCTCGATCGGCGCGCTGTACCACATGATCCCGAAAGTCTTCGGCCGCGAGCAGATGTACAGCCTCGGGTTGATCAACGCGCACTTCTGGCTGGCCACCATCGGCACCGTGCTCTACATCGCCTCGATGTGGGTCAACGGCATCGCCCAGGGCCTGATGTGGCGGGCGGTCAACGAAGACGGCACCTTGACCTACTCCTTCGTCGAAACCCTGGTGGCCAGCCACCCTGGCTTTATCGTGCGGCTGGTGGGCGGTGCAGTGTTCCTCAGCGGCATGTTGCTGATGGCTTACAACACGTGGCGCACCGTGCGTTCGGCGCAACCGGTCGAAGCCGCGCCTGTCGCGCAGATGGCCTGAGGAGACTGCGATGAAACACGAAACGATTGAAAAAAACGTCGGCCTGCTGATGCTGCTGATGGTGCTCGCCGTGAGTATCGGCGGCTTGACCCAGAT
This sequence comes from Pseudomonas kitaguniensis, assembly GCF_009296165.1. Lineage (GTDB taxonomy): Bacteria > Pseudomonadota > Gammaproteobacteria > Pseudomonadales > Pseudomonadaceae > Aquipseudomonas > Aquipseudomonas kitaguniensis. The sequence continues at coordinate 2,354 of NZ_VUAZ01000019.1, forward strand.
CGTCCCACTGTTCTTCCAGGACGTGACCAACACACCCGTCGAGGGCATGAAGCCCTACACCGCGTTGCAACTGGAAGGCCGCGACATTTACATCCGCGAAGGCTGCGTGCAGTGCCACTCGCAGATGATCCGCCCGTTCCGCGCCGAAACCGAACGCTACGGCCACTACTCGGTGGCGGGCGAAAGCGTGTGGGACCACCCGTTCCTGTGGGGCTCCAAGCGCACCGGGCCGGACCTGGCCCGCGTTGGGGCGCGCTACTCGGACGACTGGCACCGCGCGCACTTGTACAACCCGCGCAACGTGGTGCCCGAGTCAAAAATGCCGGCCTACCCGTGGCTGGTCACAGCGCAGGTCGACAGCAGCCACACCGAGACCAAGTTGAAGGTGATGCGCACCCTCGGCGTGCCCTACACCGACGACGACATCAGTGGCGCGGTTGCCAGCCTCGAGGGCAAGACCGAAATGGACGCGCTGGTTGCATACCTGCAAGTGCTCGGCACTGCCATCAAGAGCAAGAGGTGAGCCATGGGATTTGAATTCGATGCGGGGACTATTCGCGGCCTAGGCACGCTGGTGGTCGCCATCGCGTTTATCGGCCTGTCGCTGTGGGTGTTCAACAACCGCCGCAACGCAGACTTCGAGCAGGCGCGCCTGCTGCCGTTTGCCGATGAACCTTCTCCATCCGACGCTCAACCAGAGCCTGCAACAAGGAGCAACCAGCCATGACACCTTTCTGGAGTGCATGGATTTGCGTACTGACCCTCGGCAGTTTGACCGGCCTGACCTGGCTGTTGATCGGCACCCGCAAGGGCGAGACCAAGGGCAGTGTCGACCAGACCATGGGCCACGCCTTCGACGGCATCGAGGAATATGACAACCCGCTGCCGCAGTGGTGGTTCATGCTGTTCGCCGGCACGCTGGTGTTCGCGGTCGGCTACCTGATCCTCTACCCGGGCCTGGGCAACTGGAAAGGCGTGCTGCCGGGCTACGAAGACGGCTGGACCTCGGCCAAGGAGTGGGACAAGGAAATGGCGCGCGCCGACACCCGGTTCGGGCCGATCTTCGCCAAATTCGCGGCGATGCCGGTGGAAGCAGTCGCCAAAGACCCGCAAGCGCTGAAAATGGGCGGTCGGTTGTTTGCCTCCAACTGCGCGGTGTGCCACGGCTCGGATGCCAAGGGCGGCTACGGCTTCCCGAACCTTTCCGACAACCTGTGGCGCTGGGGCGGTTCGGCCGAGGCAATCAAAGCCACCATCCTGAACGGTCGCCACGCGGCGATGCCGGCCTGGGGTGAAGTGCTGGGCGAAGACGCGGTGAAAAACCTTGCCGCCTACGTGCGCCACGACTTGGCCAAACTGCCGTTGCCGGCTGACAACAGCGCCGACCTCGTCGCCGGTCAAGCCGCGTTCAGCAGCACCTGCGTCGCTTGCCACGGCCCACAAGGCCACGGCGTAGAAGCCATGGGCGCGCCGAACCTGACCGAGCCCGGCGGCTTTATCTACGGCACCAGTTTGGCGCAGTTGCAACAGACCATCCGCCACGGCCGCCAGGGCCAGATGCCAGCGCAGGACGTGCTGCAAGGCAATGACAAGGTGCACTTGCTGGCGGCCTACGTGTACAGCCTTTCCCACCCCGCGCAATAACCACTCGCCCTGCTCGCCCTTGTGGCGAGCGGGCTTGCTCGCGTTGGAGTGCGCAGCGCTCCCGGGATTTTGGGGCTGCTGCGCAGCCCATCGGGAGCAAGCCCCCTCGCCACAGTTAGCCTGCTGACCACAGGTGATTGCTTGTGTTGGTCCAATACATCCCTGTCCCCTCCTGCCATTCGGGTCTACGCTTGCCCGCACAGCGGACCGATTTTTTGTGCGCCTAACCAAGCGCTTCGCAACCTGCTATATTTCTTGTCCACTCGATCAGCTTTAGAGTGCTGAAATTGTCCTTACACCCTATATGGAAAGGGCGCAGAATCTGGCGCGGAACGCTTCGGTAGCGGTCAGCCATTGCGTTGCAATGGCCCTTCGCTTTCTACATACTGCGGCCGAAATTCAATTATAAAAAACCTAAACCGTGGAACCTTAGAATGAGCGCAGCAATCAGCCCGACTGCTTATAACTATAAGGTGGTCCGCCAGTTCGCCATCATGACGGTGGTCTGGGGCATCCTTGGCATGGGGCTCGGGGTGTTCATTGCCTCGCAACTGGTGTGGCCGGAACTGAATTTCGGTTTGCCCTGGACGACCTTTGGCCGCCTGCGCCCGCTGCACACTAACCTGGTGATTTTCGCCTTCGGTGGTTGTGCGCTGTTTGCCACTTCCTACTATGTTGTGCAGCGCACCTGCCAGGCGCGACTGATCTCTGATGGCCTCGCCGCCTTCACTTTCTGGGGCTGGCAAGCGGTTATCCTCGGCGCCATCATCACCCTGCCGCTGGGTTACACCACCACCAAGGAATACGCCGAGCTGGAATGGCCAATTGCGATTTTGCTGGCAATCGTCTGGGTCATCTACGCTGTGGTGTTCTTCGGCACCATCGTCAAGCGCAAGACCAAGCACATCTATGTGGGTAACTGGTTTTACGGTGCGTTTATCCTGGTGACGGCGATGCTGCACATCGTCAACCACGCGTCATTGCCGGTCAGTTGGTTCAAGTCCTATTCGGCCTACGCCGGGGCGACCGACGCGATGATCCAGTGGTGGTACGGCCACAACGCCGTGGGCTTTTTCCTGACCACCGGTTTTCTCGGGATGATGTATTACTTCGTGCCCAAACAGGCCGAGCGTCCTATTTATTCGTATCGCCTGTCCATCGTGCACTTCTGGGCGCTGATCACCCTGTACATCTGGGCCGGCCCGCACCACTTGCACTACACGGCGCTGCCGGACTGGGCACAATCGCTGGGCATGGCGATGTCGATCATCCTGCTGGCGCCAAGCTGGGGCGGCATGATCAACGGCATGATGACGCTGTCCGGCGCCTGGCATAAGTTGCGCACCGACCCGATCCTGCGCTTTTTGGTGGTGTCGCTGGCGTTCTACGGCATGTCGACCTTCGAAGGGCCGATGATGGCAATCAAAACCGTCAACTCGCTGTCGCATTACACCGACTGGACCATCGGCCATGTGCACGCTGGCGCCCTCGGTTGGGTGGCGATGATCTCCATCGGCGCGCTGTACCACATGATCCCCAAACTGTTCGGCCGTGCGCAGATGCACAGCGTCGGGCTGATCAACACGCACTTCTGGCTGGCCACCATCGGCACCGTGCTGTACATCGCCTCGATGTGGGTCAACGGCATCACCCAAGGCCTGATGTGGCGCGCGATCAACGATGACGGCACGCTCACCTACTCCTTCGTCGAAGCGCTGCAAGCCAGCCACCCCGGCTACATCGTGCGCGCCGTGGGCGGTACGTTCTTCGCCAGCGGCATGCTGTTCATGGCCTACAACGTATGGCGCACCGTGCGGGCTTCGGACCCTAAAGAAGCCGAAGCCGCCGCCAGAATCGCCGTTGTGGGAGCGCACTGATGAAGCATGAAGTCGTCGAAAAAAATATCGGCCTGCTGGCTTTTCTCATGGTTATCGCCGTGAGCATCGGCGGCCTGACGCAGATCGTTCCGCTGTTTTTCCAGGACGTGACCAACAAGCCGGTGGAAGGCATGAAGCCGCGCACCGCGCTTGAACTGGAAGGCCGCGACGTTTACATCGCCAACGGTTGCGTGGGCTGCCATTCGCAGATGATCCGACCGTTCCGCGCCGAAACCGAGCGTTATGGCCACTACTCGGTCGCCGGTGAAAGCGTGTGGGACCACCCGTTTCTGTGGGGCTCCAAACGTACCGGCCCGGACCTTGCCCGCGTCGGCGCACGTTACTCGGACGACTGGCACCGCGCGCACCTGTACAACCCGCGCAACGTGGTGCCTGAGTCAAAAATGCCGGCGTACCCGTTCCTCGTCGAAAACAAGCTGGACGGCAAGGACACCGCGAAGAAGATGGAAGTCTTGCGCACGCTGGGCGTGCCCTACACCGACGAAGACATCGCCGGTGCAGCCGCCGCCGTCAAGGGCAAGACCGAAATGGACGCATTGGTGGCCTACCTGCAAGGCCTTGGCACCCTCATCAAAAGCAAACGGTGACCTGCATGGATATCGGCATGATTCGTGGCCTGGGCACCCTGGTGGTGATGGTGGCCTTTATCGGCCTGGCGTTGTGGGTGTTCAGCCCCAAACGCAAGTCGGCGTTCGACGAGGCAACCCTGCTGCCTTTTGCGGATGACCCGCACGCCATCAAGCAAGTCGAGCAAACGTCCAGGAGCAGCAACGAATGACTACGTTCTGGAGCCTGTACGTCACAGTCCTCACCCTGGGGACTATTTTCGCGCTGACCTGGCTGCTGCTGTCTACCCGCAAAGGCCAGCGCACCGAACAAACGGACGAGACCGTCGGCCACTCGTTTGACGGCATCGAGGAATACGACAACCCGCTGCCCAAGTGGTGGTTCATGCTGTTTGTCGGCACCATCATTTTCGCCCTCGGCTACCTGGTGCTTTACCCCGGCCTGGGCAACTGGAAAGGCCTGCTGCCGGGCTACAACTACCTCGACAACGACACGCAAACCCACTTCGCCAATGGCAAAACCGGCTGGACCGGCGTGCACGAATGGGAAAAGGAAATGGCCAGGTCAGAGGCCAGGTTCGGCCCGATCTTCGCCAAATTCGCCTCAATGCCGATTGAAGCAGTCGCCAAAGACCCGCAAGCCTTGAAGATGGGCGGCCGCCTGTTCGCCTCCAACTGCTCGGTGTGCCACGGCTCCGACGCCAAAGGCGCCTACGGCTTCCCTAACCTGACCGACGCCGACTGGCGCTGGGGCGGCGACCCCGACGCCATCAAGGAAAGCATTCTTAAAGGCCGCCACGCGGTGATGCCGCCCTGGGCCGACATCATTGGCGAACAAGGCGTGGCTGACGTGTCGGGTTTTGTAGTGACCAAGCTGGACGGTCGCACACTGCCTGAAGGCGCCAAGGCCGACGTGGCCAATGGCGCCAAGCTCTTCGCCGCCAACTGCGTGGCCTGCCACGGCCCGGCCGGTAAAGGCACGCCCGCCATGGGCGCGCCCGACCTCACCCACCCCGGCGCGTTTATTTATGGGTCGAGCTTCGCGCAGTTGCAGCAGACCATCCGTTATGGCCGTCAGGGCCAGATGCCTGCGCAGGAGTTGCTGCAAGGCAACGACAAAGTGCACTTACTGGCGGCGTATGTGTACAGCTTGTCGCATGCGGACAAACCTGCCGACGAGCAGTAACGCCGTGTGGTTGCTGCCCGCAGGAGAGCCCCATGACCACTCGTAGCTTCGGGCTTGCGGCGCCCCCGCGCCAAGTAGTAACGTAACTACATCTAGCCCGACGAAGGGGAATCCCCCATGACCACCACTACTATTTCCAGCCGTGAATTCAATCAAGACACAAGCGGTGCCAAAAAAGCCGCCCGCCAGGGGCCGGTTTTTATCACCGATCGAGGCAAGCCCGCGCATGTACTGCTAAGCATTGAGGACTACCAGAAACTGACAGGCCTCAATGCCGACATCGTTGACCTGCTGGTGATGGAGGAAGCGGCCGCAATAGACTTCGAAACCAAACGTGCCGTGATCACTCACCGACCCGTGGACCTCTCTTGATGTATCTACTCGATACCAACGTCATCTCTGAACTTCGTAAACCCCAGGCGGATGCAAACGTTGTCGCTTGGGCCAAAAGCGTCATTGCGCTGCATCTGTTTATCTCCGCGATTACGCTTAAAGAATTGGAAACAGGCGTATTGCGCATGGAGCGCAGAGACCCGGCCCAGGGAAAGGTGTTGCGTACCTGGCTAAAGCGTCATGTGATGCCGGCGTTCGATGCCAGAATTCTGCCGGTCGATGCCGCCGTTGCGTTGCGTTGCGCCCACCTGCAGGTGCCGGACCAGGCCAACGAAAGTGACGCATTGATTGCCGCCACCGCGCTGGTGCATGGCCTCACTGTCGTCACGCGTAACGTCAGAGACTTTAAATCCAGCGGCGTTGCGGTGATTAATCCGTGGGATGAATGAACAACCTGCGCTTGGAAACCGGCCATACTTGCAAAGTCAATTGACCCAGATCACATACACCATCAATTGATTTACCCCAACGCGACCAAAGGTCGCACCCTTTCAGCGCCATCGCGGGCGTATCATTACGCCACTGCAACACCCTTGTTTGACCCCGGTTGGCACGTACTGGCCGAGGCAAATTTCCACTGCCGTGGGATGCAATGATGAGCAACCAGATACCGGTAAATGACATTACCCCGCCTGCCAAAACCGTCGACCTCTATGCCTCGCGAGAGAAAATCTACACGCGCGCATTCACCGGCTTTTTTCGCAATTTGCGCATGCTCGGCGGCGCCGCGTTGTTCCTGCTGTACTTCGGCACCGTGTGGCTGAACTGGGGCGGCCATCAGGCGGTGTGGTGGAACCTGCCGGAGCGTAAATTCTTCATTTTTGGCGCGACGTTCTGGCCACAGGATTTCATCCTGCTTTCGGGCATTCTCATCGTTGCAGCCTTTGGCCTGTTCTTTATCACCGTGTACGCCGGGCGCGTGTGGTGCGGTTATACCTGCCCGCAAAGCGTGTGGACGTGGATTTTCATGTGGTGCGAAAAGGTCACCGAAGGCGACCGCAACCAGCGCATCAAGCTCGACAAAATGCCGATGGGCGCGAGCAAATTTCTGCGCAAATTCAGCAAGCACACGCTGTGGCTGTTGATCGGTTTTGCCACCGGCATGACCTTCGTCGGCTACTTCTCGCCGATCCGTGAACTGGTGTTCGAGTTCTTCACCGGCCAGGCCGATGGCTGGTCGTATTTCTGGGTGGGTTTCTTCACGCTCGCCACCTATGGCAACGCCGGTTGGCTGCGCGAACAGGTGTGCATCTACATGTGCCCGTATGCGCGCTTCCAAAGCGTGATGTTCGACAAAGACACGCTGATCGTGTCGTACGACCCACGCCGTGGCGAAGTACGTGGCCCGCGTAAAAAAGGCATCGACTATGAGGCTCAAGGCCTTGGCGATTGCATCGACTGCACGATGTGCGTGCAGGTGTGCCCCACCGGTATCGACATCCGCGACGGCCTGCAAATCGAGTGCATCGGTTGCGCGGCGTGTATCGACGCCTGCGACACCATCATGGACAAGATGGACTACCCGCGCGGCCTGATCAGCTACACCACCGAACACAACCTGTCCGGGCAGAAAACTCATACCTTGCGCCCGCGCCTGATCGGCTACGCGCTGGTATTGCTGGCGATGATCGGCCTGTTGGCGGGGGCATTCTTCATGCGTTCGCTGGTCGGTTTTGACGTCAGCAAGGACCGCGTGCTGTACCGCGAAAACGCCGAAGGGCGGATCGAAAACGTCTACAGCTTGAAGATCATGAACAAGGACCAGCGCGACCACACCTACGTGCTCGACGCCTCGGGCCTGCCGGACCTCAAGCTGCAAGGCCTGCGTGAAATCAAGGTCGCGGCCGGGGAGATTTTCAGCCTGCCGGTAGAGCTGTCGAGCGCGCCGGAACAGATGCCGTCGACCACCAACGAGGTGAAATTCATCCTGCGCGATGCGGACGACGACAGCGTGCACATTGAAGCCAAGAGCCGATTCATCGGCCCACAGGTCCGTTAACAGGAAGAGCGCAAAACAATGCCCATCGCTAACGCCGCAAGCCCTTGGTACAAGCACCTTTGGCCCTGGATCATCATCGCCATACTGGCCTGCTCGGTGACCTTGACCTTGTCCATGGTGACCATCGCGGTAAACAACCCCGATAACCTGGTCAACGACAACTACTACGAGGCCGGTAAAGGCATCAACCGCTCGCTGGACCGCGAGCTGCTCGCGCAAACCCTGCAACTGCGCGCCAGGATGCACCTGGACGCGCTGACCGGCGAAGTCGAGTTGCACCTGACCGGCAACAGCAACCCGGCCACGCTGGAACTCAACCTGATTTCGCCGACGCAGCCCGAGAAGGATCGCAAGATCAACCTGGCGCGCAGTGCCAGCGAACCCGGCCGCTATATCGGCCAGGTCACCGACACGGTCGAAGGCCGGCGCTTCGTCGAGTTACTCGGCGTCGAGGGCGACAGAACCTGGCGCCTGTTCGAAGAAGAACAGGTCAGCCACGACAAGGACTTGCTGCTGGGTGATGAACCGCTGCAAGGTGCTGAAGAGCTGAAAAAATAAAAACCTGCGCTTCGCGATGAGGCCCTGCCCGCCACTATAGATTCCAAACCATGACCACCCCCTGCTACCACTGCGCCCTGCCCGTGCCATCGGGCAGTTGCTTCACGGCCGTGATCCTCGGCGAACCCCGCGAGCTCTGCTGCCCGGGCTGCCAGGCGGTGGCCGAAGCGATTGTGGCCGGTGGCCTGCAGCACTATTACCAACACCGCAGCGAAGCCTCGGCCAACCCCGAGGCGCTGCCGGTGCAGCTAGTGGACGAACTGGCGCTGTATGACCGCGCCGACGTGCAAAAACCCTTCGTGCGCCATGACGGTGAGCTGTCTGAAACCACGCTGCTGATGGAGGGCATCAGTTGCGCCGCGTGTGGCTGGCTGATCGAAAAACACCTGCGCCGCCTGCCGGCCGTGGCCGAGGCGCGGCTGAACCTGTCCAACCACCGCCTGCAGGTCCGCTGGGCCGCTGCGCAATTACCGTTGAGCCAGCTACTGAGCGAACTGCGCCATATCGGCTACGTCGCCCACCCGTATCAAGCCGACCGCGCCGCCGAGCAACTGGCCAGCGACAATCGCCGGGCCTTGCGCCAGCTCGGCGTCGCCGGGTTGCTGTGGTTCCAGGCGATGATGGCGACCATGGCCACCTGGCCCGAATTCAATATCGACCTGAGCCCGGAGCTGCATGTGATCCTGCGCTGGGTTGCGATGTTTCTGACAACGCCCATCGTGTTTTACAGCTGCGCGCCATTTTTCAAAGGCGCTATGCGCGATGTGCGCACGCGCCACCTGACCATGGACGTGTCGGTGTCGCTGGCGATTGGCGGCGCGTATTTGGCGGGTATCTGGACCGCGATTACCGGCGTGGGCGAGCTGTATTTCGACGCGGTGGGCATGTTCGCGCTGTTCCTGCTCGCAGGCCGCTACCTGGAGCGCCGCGCCCGCGAACGCACGGCGGCGGCCACCGCGCAACTGGTCAACGTATTGCCCGCCTCGTGCCTGCGCCTCAAACGTGACGGCCAGAGCGAACGCATCCTGCTGAGCGAACTGGCGTTGGGCGACCGCGTGCTGGTACACCCCGGCGCAGTGCTGCCGGCGGACGGCGTGATCCTCGACGGCCAGTCGAGCATCGATGAGTCGCTGCTCACTGGCGAATACCTGCCGCAACCCCGGCGCAGCGGCGACAGCGTCACCGCGGGCACGCTCAATGTCGACGGCGCGCTGACCGTCGAAGTGCGTGCGCTGGGGCATGACACGCGCTTGTCCGCCATCGTACGCCTGCTGGAGCGCGCCCAGGCCGAGAAGCCACGCCTGGCGCAAATCGCCGACCGCGCCGCGCAGTGGTTTTTGCTCTGCTCGCTGATCGCGGCGGTGGTGATTGGCGTGGTGTGGTGGCAACTGGACTCAGCGCGGGCGTTCTGGATCGTCCTCGCCATGTTGGTCGCAACCTGCCCCTGCGCACTGTCGTTGGCCACGCCCACCGCACTCACCGCCGCCACCGGCACTTTGCACACACTCGGGCTGCTGCTGACGCGCGGCCATGTGCTGGAAGGCTTGAACCAGATCGACACGGTTATTTTCGACAAGACCGGCACCCTCACCGAAGGCCGCCTGGCACTGCGCGCGATTCGCGCCTTGAGCGCGTTAAACAGCGATGACTGCCTGAGCCTTGCCGCCGCGCTGGAGAACCGCTCGGAACACCCGATTGCGCGCGCCTTTGGCCGTGCGCCGCTGGCCGCCGAGGCAGTCTTGAGTTTCCCTGGGCTCGGCCTCGAAGGCCGCGTGGGCGAACGCCTGTTGCGCATTGGCCAGCCCGCTTTTGTTTGCCAGTTGAGTGGTTGCACACCGCCCGCATCACCGGACGACGCCGGGCAATGGCTGCTGCTCGGCGACCGCGAAGGTGCCCTCGCCTGGTTCGTACTGGATGACCGCCTGCGCAGCGACGCACCGGCGCTGCTGGCCGCGTGCAAGGCGCGTGGCTGGCGTACGCTGTTGCTGTCGGGCGACAGCTCACCGATGGTCGCCAGTGTCGCGTTGGCGCTGGGCATCGACGAAGCTCACGGCGGCCTGCCCCCCGATGGCAAGCTTGCGGTGCTGCAACGGCTGCACAAGGAGGGCCGCAAGGTATTGATGCTCGGCGATGGCGTCAACGATGTGCCGGTGCTCGCCGCCGCCGACATCAGCGTGGCCATGGGTTCGGCCACCGACCTTGCGAAAACCAGCGCCGATGCGGTACTGCTGTCCAACCGCCTCGACGCGCTGGTGCAAGCCTTTACCCTGCGCGGCGCACGCGGCGGGTCATCATCGAAAACCTGCTGTGGGCCGGGCTGTACAATGGGCTTATGCTGCCGTTTGCCGCGCTGGGTTGGATAACCCCGATCTGGGCAGCCATCGGCATGTCGCTCAGCTCGTTGATCGTGGTACTCAACGCCCTGCGCCTGACCCGCCTGCCTGGCGTGCAGGTTAACCGCGCCACCTTGGTAAACCGCCCGCTGCCGGCTTGAGCCGCGCGGGCCTGGAGTGCAGATGCCAGCGCTATACGTAATGATTCCGGCGGCGCTGCTGTTGGTGGGCGTGGCCATTTACGTCTTCTTCTGGGCGGTGGACAGCGGCCAGTACGATGACCTCGACGGCCCTGCCCACAGCGTGCTGTTTGACGATCAAGACCCGAACCACTTGGCCGCCGTCGACCAGGCCAACGGCGCCGAGCAACCGCGCAAAGATCCGCCGCATGCTTGAGCTCGCGCCGCTGCTGGTCTCGGCCTTGATCCTCGGCCTGTTGGGCGGTGGCCATTGCCTGGGCATGTGCGGCGGGCTGATGGGCGCGCTGACGCTGGCGATTCCCAAAGCGCAAAGCCGCCGAAAGTTTCGCCTGCTGCTGGCGTACAACCTGGGGCGCATCCTCAGCTATGCCACGGCCGGGTTATTGATCGGGCTGGCCGGCTGGGCCGTCGCCAACAGCCCTGCGGCCCTGTTTATGCGCGTGCTGGCCGGGCTGCTGCTGATTTGCATGGGTTTATACCTGGCCGGCTGGTGGAGCGGCCTTACGCGTATAGAACGCCTCGGCCGCGGCCTGTGGCGGCACCTGCAGCCGGTCGCCAACCGTTTGCTGCCGGTCAGCAGCCTGCCCCGCGCCCTGTTGCTGGGTGCGCTTTGGGGCTGGTTGCCGTGCGGTTTGGTCTACAGCACGCTGCTGTGGGCGGCGAGCCAGGGCAACGCGCTGCACAGCGCAGTGCTGATGCTCGCGTTCGGGCTGGGCACCTGGCCGGTGTTGCTCGCCACCGGCTTGGCCGCCGAACGCGTCACCGCGTTATTGCGTCGACGAAGTGTGCGTGTGGCCGGCGGGTTGCTGGTGATCGTGTTTGGTCTGTGGACCTTGCCCGGCCCGCATCAACACTGGCTGATGGGTCATTAAATCGCGGTGTGGCATAGCGCCGCTCCCCGTTGATGCAAGTCAACATGCCATCGCCCACGCACGCCTAGACTCGGCCTCCTAGCCTATCCGGGGGACCGCCCGCATGCTCGACGCCATTCGTTGGGACACTGATCTGATTCACCGCTACGACTTGGCGGGGCCGCGCTATACGTCCTACCCCACGGCCGTGCAATTCGACAGCCAGGTCGGCACCTTCGACCTGCTGCATGCCCTGCGCGACAGCCGCAAGGCGGCACGGCCAATGTCGCTGTACGTGCATGTGCCGTTCTGCGCGAACATTTGTTACTACTGCGCCTGCAACAAAGTCATCACCAAAGACCGCGGCCGCGCCCATGCCTACCTGCAGCGCCTGGAGCAGGAAATCCAACTGGTGGCCTGCCACCTCGACCCGAAACAAACGGTGCAGCAGTTGCATTTTGGCGGCGGCACGCCCACCTTCCTCAGCCACGACGAACTGCGCCAAGTGATGGCCCGGCTGCGCCAGCACTTCAATTTGCTTAACGATGACTCCGGCGACTACGGCATCGAAATCGACCCGCGCGAAGCCGACTGGGCGACCATGGGCCTGTTGCGTGAACTGGGCTTCAACCGCGTCAGCATCGGCCTGCAGGACCTCGACCCCGAGGTGCAACGTGCGGTGAACCGCCTGCAGAGCCTGGAAGAAACCCGCGCGGTGATCGACGCGGCACGCACCCTGCAGTTTCGCTCGATCAATATCGACCTGATCTACGGCCTGCCCAAGCAAACGCCGATCAACTTCGCGCGCACGGTCGAGGAGGTGATCAGCCTGCAACCGGATCGCCTGTCGGTGTTCAACTACGCGCACCTGCCGGAGCGCTTCATGCCTCAGCGGCGCATCAACAGCGACGACCTGCCCTCCCCGGCAACCAAGCTGTTGATGCTGCAAACCACTATCGAACAGTTGACCCAAGCCGGTTACCGCTACATCGGCATGGACCACTTCGCGCTGCCGGATGACGAGCTGGCGATCGCCCAGGAAGAAGGCACGCTGCAACGCAATTTCCAGGGTTACACCACCCACGGGCATTGCGATTTGATTGGGCTGGGCGTGTCGGCGATCAGCCAGATTGGCGACCTGTACTGCCAGAACAGCAGTGACCTTAATCACTACCAGAACGCCCTCGCCGGCGCGCAACTGGCCACCAGCCGTGGCTGGGTGTGCACCACGGATGACCGGTTACGCCGGGAAGTGATTCAGCAGTTGATCTGCAACTTCAGCCTGGGATTCGAGCGGATCGAACAAGCTTTCAACATCGATTTTCGTGGCTACTTCGATGCGCTGTGGCCGCAGTTGGAGGCGATGGCCGCAGACGGCCTGATCGAACTCGATGCACTGGGCATTCGCGTACTGCCCGCCGGGCGCCTGCTCGTGCGCTCGGTGTGCATGGTGTTCGATGCCTACCTGGAGCACCAGAACCGGCAGCGATTCTCACGGGTGATCTGATCACATCGACAACGAGGCAACCTTCATCGAGTCCTCAGCGCTCATGCCTTTCATGGCTTTTGCCAGCGAGGTCTGGGCGGTCATCAGCCCAGCCTGCAGCATGCTGATTTCACCTTGAAGTGCACTGGTTCTGATCCGCGCCTCTTCCGGAGAGAGGCTGCTGTTGGCCGCAACGGCAGCCAGTTGAGCCTGTTTCTCGGCGATCTGCTGCTTCAATTGACGGATCATTTTCAGCACTTGCTTGACGTTATCGGCCAGGCCGCTGTCGTCGATATCGGCATTGGCACTTTTGGCCGAACCCGCGGCCTTGAATGCATTGGCGGAAATAGTCACCGCCACCGCTGGGCTTTCAGGCGCCAGCGCGGTGCTTGAGGCTTGTTTTTCGGTCTCGGCAACCGGCTTGGCGTCCGGCACGTAAGGTACGCGGATGGCCGATGTGTAGGCGGCTATAACAGACATGATTCAGGCTCCGTTGAATAGATATGCCAACTGTATCGGCCTCGATACATAAATATTTATACCGTTGTTGCTTTTTTGTACACGCTGGCCTGATCCACCCTCGGTGCGTTACCCTTACGTCTTATGTGTGTTTCACCACAAGGATTCAAGAAATGTCCGAGCCAGTCAAACTGCGCGCTCACAGCCAGGCTCACTGCAAGGATTGCAGCCTCGCCCCCCTCTGCCTGCCACTTTCGTTGAATTTGGAAGACATGGATGCGCTGGACGAAATTGTTAAACGCGGTCGCCCGCTGAAAAAAGGCGAGTTTCTGTTCCGCCAAGGTGACAAATTCGACTCGGTTTATGCAGTGCGTTCGGGCGCGTTGAAGACCTTCAGCCTGAGCGACGGCGGCGAAGAACAGATCACCGGCTTCCATCTGCCCAGCGAGCTTGTCGGATTGTCGGGCATGGGCACCGACATTCACCCCGTGTCGGCCCAGGCCCTGGAGACCACCTCGGTGTGCGAAATCCCCTTCGAGCGCCTCGATGAATTAGCCCTGCAGTTGCCGCAATTGCGTCGCCAACTGATGCGCGTGATGAGCCGCGAGATTCGTGACGACCAACAGATGATGTTGCTGTTATCGAAAAAAACCGCCGACGAACGCATCGCCACGTTTCTGGTCAACCTGTCGGCGCGTTTCCGCGCACGTGGTTTCTCGGCCAACCAGTTCCGCCTGAGCATGTCGCGCAACGAAATCGGCAATTACCTGGGCCTCGCGGTGGAAACCGTGTCGCGCGTGTTCACGCGTTTTCAGCAGAATGAGTTGCTTGCCGCTGAAGGCAAGGAAGTGCATATCCTTGACCCGATCCAGTTGTGTGCCCTGGCCGGCGGCACCCTCGACGGCTGATCCAGACACTTGCGGCCGAGCCAATCGGCGAGGCCGCAGGTATACTTCGAGTCCGTTTTCCGCCTTCAGGACTCTTCGACGATGACCTTCGACTCGTTCGACATCAAATCCTTGATTCGCCCTGTCATCGACTTCCCCAAGCCTGGGGTGATCTTTCGTGACATCACGCCGCTGTTCCAATCGCCCCGTGCCCTGCGCCTGGTGGCTGACAGCTTTGCGCAACGCTACGTCGAGGCCGACTTCAGCCATATCGGCGCGATGGATGCGCGGGGCTTTTTGATCGGTTCGATCATCGCCTACCAACTCAACAAACCACTGATCCTATTCCGCAAGCAAGGCAAGCTGCCGGCTGACGTGCTGGCCGAGGGTTACCAGACCGAATACGGCGAAGCCTTCCTCGAAGTACACGCCGACAGCCTGTGCGAAGGCGACTCGGTATTGATGTTCGATGACCTTATTGCGACAGGCGGCACCTTGATCGCCGCTGCCAACCTGGTACGGCGCATGGGCGCGAAGATCTTCGAAGCGGCTGCAATCATCGACCTGCCGGAACTGGGCGGCTCACAGCGCCTGCAAGACATGGGCATTCCGACGTTTTGCCTGACGCAGTTTGCGCTGACTGAACGATAAGCGGCTGCCTGGCCTCTCTGTGGCAGGTGGACCCGCTCGCCACAGTGAATCCAAACTATCCGAGCGCGATTGGCTTACGCCCGGCGAACGAGTGCGCCAAGGTGCCGCCATCGACCAACTCCAGCTCGCCACCCAACGGCACACCATGGGCGATGCGCGAAGTGATCAGGCCTTTGTTGCTGAGTAACTGCGCGATGTAATGCGCGGTCGCCTCGCCTTCCACTGTCGGGTTGGTGGCCAGGATCACTTCGGTAAACGTGCCCTGCGCTTCAATCCGCGCCACCAACTGTGGAATACCGATAGCTTCCGGCCCCAACCCGTCGAGCGGCGACAAATGCCCCTTGAGCACAAAATAGCGCCCGCGGTAACCGGTTTGCTCCACCGCGTACACGTCCATCGGCCCTTCGACCACGCACAGCAGCGTATCGTCGCGGCGTGGGTCGGCGCATTGCGGGCAAAGGTCTTCTTCGGTGAGGGTGCGGCACTGGCGGCAGTGGCCTACGCCGGCCATCGCCTGGCTCAACGCTTGGGCCAACCGTGTGCCACCGCTGCGATCACGCTCCAGCAGTTGCAGCGCCATACGCTGGGCGGTTTTCTGACCCACGCCTGGCAAGGTGCGCAGGGCGTCGATCAATTGACGAATCAGAGGGCTGAAGCTCATGGGCAAAGGTCCGGCAAAACAACGAGACGCGGTTTATACCCGCGCCCCGGTTTAGCGTCAAATGATCAATCCTGCGCGACGCGCACCACCAACTTGCCGAAGTTGCGCCCCTCAAGCAAACCGATAAAGGCTTCCGGCGCCTGTTCCAGCCCGTCGACCACGTCTTCGCGGAACTTGATTTTGCCATCACGCACCCACGGCGCCATGGCGCTGAGGAATTCGGGCTGGCGGTCGCCGTAGTCGTCGAACACGATAAAACCCTGAATGCGCACACGCTTGGTCAGCAAGGTGCGTTGCAGCGCCGGCAGACGGTCTGGGCCGCTCGGGGCTTCATGCGCGTTGTAACCGGCGATCAGCCCGCATAACGGAATCCGCGCCTTGGCGTTGAGCAGCGGCAGCACGGCGTCAAACACTTTGCCACCGACGTTTTCATAGTAGATGTCCACACCGTTGAAACACGCTGCGGCCAGCTCGTTGGCAAAATCGTCGCTTTTGTGATCCACGCAGGCATCAAAGCCCAGCTCATCGACCACATAGCGGCACTTGTCGGCGCCACCGGCAATACCGACTACGCGCAGGCCTTTGAGTTTGGCCACCTGCCCGACCACCGAGCCCACGGCACCGGACGCTGCCGCCACCACCAGGGTTTCGCCAGCTTTGGGCTGGCCGATGTCCATCAGGCCCATGTAGGCGGTCATGCCCGGCATGCCCAGCACACCCAGCGCCATCGACGGGCTGGCCAAGCCATTGGGCACCGGCATCAAGTTACGGCCGTCAGAAATGCTGTGGGTCTGCCAACCGGTGGAGCCGACCACCAGGTCACCGACTTCGAATTTCGGATGGCGTGACTGCTCGATACGGCTGACAGCGCCACCGGTCATCACCTCGTCGATTTCCACCGGCGCGGCGTAGGACGGCGCGTCACTCATGCGCCCACGCATGTAGGGGTCGAGGGACAGGTACAGCGTTTTCAGCAGCACTTGGCCTTCAGCCAGTTCCGGCAAGTTGACGCGCTCCAGGCGGAAGTTTTCCGGGGTCGGCGCGCCTTGAGGGCGTGAAACCAGGACAATACGCTGGTTCAAAATGGCTTCTTGAGACATCAAAGGACTCCTTTATCGAATTCATCGGTATAGGGTGCAGACCGTACACGCAGCGCCAGGGTTCATATTGAAAGCGCATCGCGAGGGTCCTTCTTGCCTGAAGGCTCACGCCAGAAACAAAAATGCCAGGCGCATGGCCTGGCATTCGAGTGTAGCCAAGCTAACCCATCAGAACGGCAGCTTCATCCCAGGCGGCAGTTGCATGCCGGAAGTAACGCCGGACATTTTGTCCTGGCTGTTCGCTTCGATCTTGCGCACGGCGTCGTTGACGGCCGCAGCGAACAGCGCTTCGAGCATTTCCAGGTCGTCTTCACTGGCGCCTGGCAATACGCTTGGGTCGATGCTCACGCGTTTGATGTCGTGACGACCGGTCATCACTACGCTGACCATATCGCCACCGGCTTTACCGGTGACTTCGGCGTTGGCCAGTTCTTCCTGCATTTTGGCCATCTTTTCCTGCATCTGCTGCGCCTGCTTCATCAGGCCGGCCATGCCACCTTTCATCATGGGAATCACCTCAAAAGTACGTGGATCAAGTTAGTAGCCCGGTGTTATGACGCTTGGGGCACCGGGGCTTCGACAGGTTCAATAGTATCCTCACGCACGACCGCACCAAACTGTTGCATCAATTGCTGGATGAGCGGATCAGCGTGAATCGAGTTTTCTGCATCGCGCTGGCGGTTGATACGCCGGCGAGTCGCGGCCTGGGCCGGGGTTTCCTGCTCGGGCTTGATCAACTCGATGGTAATGGTCAGCGTGCGTGCATGGTACTGGTTCAGGGCGTCATTGAGGCGGCGTTGCTGGGTGGCGTTGAACAAGGCGCTGTGGGCCGGGTCCAGGTGCAGCAACCAGTGGTCGCCTTCAATCGAAATCAAGGTGCAGTTGGCGGCGATGCTGCCGGTCATGCCGGAGATCGGCAGTTTCGGGAACAGCTCCAGCCATTGCAACGCCAGGCCGGTGGCCGGGGCTGCAGCGGGCTCCGCCTCGGGCTCGGGTGCAGGCTCGGCAGCGTGTTCACTGGCCAACTCGTCCAAGTAGCTGTAGGCCGAATCGATGTCCGGCTCGATGTAGTCTTCGTCCAGTGGCGGCTCGTCATCCAGATCAATGCCCGGCGTGGCGGCGTCGACTTGCGCGACGGTTGGCTCGGGCACCGGCGCAGACACCCATTCCGGCGCGGCCGGCACTACGCTGTCTGGCGCAGGCGCCGGCATGGGCGTCAGTTCGGGCTGCTCACCGGCGGTCTCAAGCACCGGCTCAACGAAAGGCTGCAACTCGGCTTCGGGCTCTGCGGCGTCGTTCCACGGCAAGTCGACCACAGGTGCCGGTTGCGGCTCGGGCTCGATGACCGGTTGCGGTTCGACTACCGGCGCGACCTTTACAGGCGCAGGTTCAGGTTCAGGCACCGGCGCAACCGGCGCAGGTGTCGCAACCACTGGCGCGACTGCCGCCGTGCCAGCCACTGGTTGGGCGGAATCAACTGTGGCCTGGCTGATCCCCACTGGCTTTAGCGGCTGTCTCGGCGCGTCTGCGACATCGGCGGGCCGGAACGCCAGCATCCGCAGCAGGACCATTTCGAAGCCACCGCGCGGGTCCGGCGCGAGGGGCAAATCCCTGCGACCGATCAGGCCCATCTGGTAATAAAACTGTACATCTTCGGCCGGCAAGGCCTGGGCCAGCGCCAACACGCGGTCGCGGTCGCCATGGCCGTTGTCGACACCTTCAGGCAAGGCCTGAGCAATGGCAACACGGTGCAGCACATTGAGGATTTCCGAGAGCACGCCATTCCAGTCCGGGCCTTGCTCCGACAAATGGCGCACGGCTTCAAGCAGCGCCTTGGCGTCACCTTCGATCAGCGCGTGCAGCACGTCAAAGACCTGGCCGTGGTCGAGGGTGCCGAGCATCGCACGCACGTCGGCGGCCATGACCTTGCCTTCACCAAAGGCGATGGCCTGGTCGGTGAGGCTCATGGCATCACGCATCGAACCGTCGGCGGCGCGGCCGAGCAGCCACAGTGCGTCGTCTTCGAACGGCACGTTCTCGACGCCCAGCACGTGGGTTAAATGCTCGACCACACGTTCAGGGGTCATGTTTTTCAGGGAGAACTGCAGGCAACGCGACAAAATCGTTGCCGGAAGCTTCTGCGGGTCGGTGGTGGCCAGAATGAATTTGACGTAGGGCGGCGGCTCTTCCAGGGTTTTCAACAGCGCGTTGAAGGAATGACTGGAAAGCATGTGCACTTCGTCGATCAGGTAGACCTTGAAGCGGCCACGGCTCGGCGCGTACTGCACGTTATCGAGCAGCTCGCGGGTGTCTTCCACCTTGGTGCGGCTGGCGGCGTCGATCTCGATCAGGTCGACAAACCGCCCTTCGTCGATCTCGCGGCACACCGAACAGGTGCCGCAGGGCGTCGAGGTGATACCGGTTTCACAGTTCAGGCATTTGGCGATGATGCGCGCAATGGTGGTCTTGCCCACCCCCCGAGTACCGGTGAACAGGTAGGCGTGGTGCAGCCGCTGGCTGTCCAAGGCATTGATCAGAGCCTTGAGCACATGGGTCTGGCCGACCATTTCGCGGAACGAGCGCGGGCGCCATTTACGTGCAAGAACCTGATAACTCATCGAAAACCGTCGCAACTGGGAAGCGGAAGCCGGTAATGCTAGCGGAGCAAGGGGAAAATTGCATCCGGCACGCTCGTCTAATCTGACCAGGCTCTGCTGGCTGGCCACACAAAGGCCTGAACCCGCAGCGTGCAGGCGCGTCGTTCTGGCGCTTTATGAATGTTTTCGCTTGCCGCCCTCGGCGCGACGCGACGCTTACCCGAGAGGCTTTCGGCTAACGCAGAACAACCCCGTTACGTTATTCTTCCGCGAAATTAATTCAAAATGTAAGGGACTACCATGAACTACTTGCGCTTATTAATAGCGGCGAGCGCACTCACCCTGTGTGCCGCTCCCGCTTTCGCGGCACCCGCACCGGCTCCCGCTGAAGCCAGTGCACCGGCCGAAACCGCCGAACACTTTCTCGGTTCACTCAAGCAAAAGACCGGCTTGATCACCCTGCCGAGTGGCATTGCAACCCTCAAGCTCAACGACGAGTTTTACTACCTCGACCCCGCCGACACCGAGCGCTTGTTGACCGATGGCTGGGGCAACCCGCCCGGCTTCAAAACGCTGGGCATGATCGTGCCAAAGGCCGTCAGCCCGTTATCGGAGCGCGGCTGGGGCGTGATCGTCAGCTACAACGCCGACGGCCACGTTTCCGACGAGGATGCGGCGAAAATCGACTACGCCGAAATGCTCAAGCAAATGCAGGAAGAGGACGTCGAAGACAACAAGCAACGTCAGAAACAAGGCTACGCAGGCCTGCACCTGCTGGGCTGGGCCGAGCCGCCGCACTACGATGACAGCACCCATAAAATGTACTGGGCGCGCGAACTGAAAGCCGATGACGCCAACCAGAACACCCTCAACTACAGCATCCGCGTGCTGGGCCGTGAAGGCGTGCTGGAACTCAACGCAGTCGCCGCCATGGCCGACCTGCCCGTGATCAAGCAAGAGTTGCCCAAGGTGCTGGCCTTCACCAACTTCACCGACGGCAACCTGTACACCGACTTCAACCCGAGCACCGACAAACTCGCCACGTATGGGTTGGCGGCCTTGGTGGCCGGCGGTATCGCCGCAAAGGCGGGTTTGTTCGCCAAGATCGGCCTGTTCCTGCTGGCTGCGAAGAAGTTCCTCGTGATCGGCGTTGTGGCGCTGTTGGCAATGATCCGCAAGCTGTTCAACCGCAACAAGGCGTAAACCACACATACAAAAACGCCGCGGTGTGCTTGGCACACTGCGGCATCCACGGCTCGCTCACGCAACCCGAGGCGCTACTCAGCTATTGGGCGCAGACACCCGGTTGTATTGATCCTGGCTGATCCAACCGGTGAACGAACGGCCCTTGGCATTGGTGAACTCAACCTGCGCCCAGCCGTCCTTGGCTGCCAGCACACCGACTACATCACCCTTGACGATATACGGGCGCTTGTCGGCGTTGGCGCCTGGCGCTTCCAGCAGGTGAGCCTTGTCGGCAGTCACGGTCACAAGGCCAATCCATTGCCTGGCGACGGTTTGGGTCAGTTCCAGACCGCTGGCAATTTCAGGCATCAATACGCTGAAGCAGCCGGGATGCTGGCGCCCCTGCTCCACCGTCAACGTCACGCCCTCGGACGCCGCCGCCACGCTGCCGGGATAGGCCTCGTCGAGCCAGGTAGTCAGCGCTTCGGGCTTGCCTTGCAAGTAGAACGCGCAATTACGGCTCACACCCTCGCCCATCTCTTGCGCGTAAAAGCCCTCCACCTGATGCTCGGGCGTCACCGCCAGCATCAGCCCTTCGTACTGGCCCGAATGCAACTCGGCGGCGCCGGACACTGCAGGCACCATGGCACACAACGACAACACGCCAATGGCTAGAAAACGGCTCATAGTATTTTTCCCTTCAAGTGCGGTGCGGGCCTGAGTACGTCATCGTCAAGGGCTGACCGCAGCCGGTGCGCGGCGTGGTAGAGGTGGCTGGCGGAAACTAACAAGACGGCTTTGGGTTGTCCATCCGGCGTTGCTGCCGGTGAGACCGTTACCAACGCGGGGCGCAACACTGCGAGCAGCCATTACCGCGCGGCTATTTTTTCTCCAGCGCATCAAAGGCTTTTTTGATTCGTTTGTCGTAGTCGCCGTAGTCCTTGCCGTTATAAAGGGAAGCCATGCCCACATAGTCCTTGTTCTTCATGGCTCTGACCAACGCCGGGTTCTTGCGGCAAAAGCCGACGAACGCCATCAATTGCTGGCCGGCATTGACCTTCATCACGGTGACATATTCGACCACGGACGCGTATCCGCAGGCGGCGAAGTTGAAACCCATGATCTGAAACATGCCCCAGGACGCCGACATCAGCGCCGCGTTCGGGTCCAGGTTAAACGCTGCACTCAGGGTTGCCCAAGCCTTCGCCTGGTCCTTGTTATTGGCTCGCCATTGCGCGCCGGCCGGCTCTTTATACGGGTACGACAACAAGGGATAGCTGGCGTCGTACTTGCGCTGGGTGTACTTGCGAAAGATGTGCCCCTCAAACGCGATCACCGGCATTTTGGCTGGCCCGAACCCTGAGCGCCCACCCGATTCGACCGTGGCAAACGCCTTGATGAGATTCACCGAAATACCATTGCCCAATTGCGCGGCGGCGCCCTGAAAGTCAGCCCCGGTGAGGACCACGCTACCGTCACAGGTGGCGCGCGTGACCAACTGCCGCTTGTCTGGTTCAGGCTGAACCGGCGGGGGCAGACCTTCGGGCGCCTGAGCCCCCGCCTGCGCCTTGCGCATATCCTCAACCAGGCTGTTAAACGTGCGGCCTGCCGGGTCAATCACACCGTCGGGCCGACTGACATTGAGGCGACTCAACTGATAATCGCTGATGCGGCGCACCAACTGGGCGTCGCACTTGCCGTTCTCCAGCAAGCGCACAGCGGGTTTGGGCGTGATCAGATTAAACAGTCGCTGAATGTACTGAATATCGGCAGGCACATTGCGCGCCTTGCCAAGGGTGCCGACTGAGGCAGTGATGCGCGGGGTTAAACTTTGAGGGCTGTTCATGGCAATCATCCTTGTCCAAGAAATGGGCGCCATCACTTCCTTACTACTCCAGCACCACGTTTTTTTTAAAATACGCATGATTGAAGCTAGCAGGCGGCTGGAGGTTGTCCAGCGCAAAGCCGTCAGCGCTGCCAACAAGACTGGGCAGGTGAACGAAAGAGAGATTTTTTGATTTGAAACAGGAGGGTTGCAGCAAGGAAGAGCGTTATGGAGGCAACCCCACCAGCCACACCCCGGCACACAATGTTCCCGCTGTGGCTGCTGCCTTCCGGCTCTGACCAGGTTCACGGGTAATCGTTGCGGGGGGACCGATGGGGTCACCATAACGACGCTTGCCTCTCGGCAAGCGGGGCCATTGTACCGATCTGATCGGAAGTTACAACCGTTGGTGCCAGATTAAAAATATTCGATGGTTCAAGCACTTGCCTACTGGTCTCGTGCAGATCCCGGCAGGCCGGGGCGTGCTTGCGACTACAGCAGAACGGCTTTATCGGCCCTGCCGCCCTCTTCCTGGATCACCAGGTGAATAAAGTGCAGTTTGGCGATGACCGCCGGCGGCAGCACGAACGGGTAGAAATCTGGCTGGCCCATGCTGCGTGACAGTTCGTTGAGCATGCCCGCCAGTTCGATCCACGCGTTGACGAACGACAAAAACGCCGCACCGCCCGGGTGTTCGGGGTCATACAGGCTGGACAGCGGGAACGGCAGGTAATCCAGGTCCATCTCGCGGGCGCTCATGCCAAAGCCCAGCGCGGTGTCGACGGCATCCATCATGTGCAGGTAGTGGGCCCAGGTTTCGGCCCAATCTTCCCAAGGGTGCATGGTCGCGTAGGCGCTGACACAGGTTTGCTGCCAGTCGGGGCGCGGGCCTTCCTGGTAATGCTGGTCCAGAGCGTCGGCATAACTGGCGCGTTCGTCGCCGAACAGGTTACGAAACGGTTCGAGCCAATGGCTGTTGGCGATCAGCCGGTCCCAGTAGTAATGGCCGACCTCATGGCGAAAGTGGCCGAGCAAGGTGCGGTAGGGTTCGCGCATCTGCACGCGGATCTTCTCGCGGTGGGCGTCGTCGGCCTCTTTGATGTCGAGGGTGATCAAGCCGTTGGCGTGGCCGGTGGTCGGCGCGTTGCCTTGCAGGTCAACGCCGACAAAGTCGAAGGCCAGGCCGGTGGCCTCGTCGACGCTTTTGGGCAGCACTTGCAGGCCCAGGCCGATCAGTTGCGCGACCAGCCGGCGCTTGGCCGTTTCGACTTTGCGCCAGCGCTCGGCGTTTTCCAGAATCGAGAGGTCGGGGATCGTACGATTCAGGCTGCACGCCACGCACAGTGTCGCAGTGCTGTGGGCCGGGATCAGCCAGTTACACGCAGCCGGGGTGTCAAGGTTGGCGCAGCGGCGAAAGGCGCCGGCATCGAGGTTGTCGTCTTGTAGCCAGGTGCCCGCGACGGGGCCAGGTTGCAGCGACGCTAACCGACTCTGTTGCGGCTGGTAACCCAGCAGTGCCTGGCACGCCAGGCACTGGCTGTTGCGAAAGAACAGTGCTTGCCCGCAACGGCATTGCCAGACCTTGCTGTTGCGCGAGGATTCGACCATGAACGGCGCGGCGATGCGTGAACTGAGTTGCTCGAAATAGCGGAACATGGCGATCTCTCCCTGGGTGACCAAGACTAGATCATTCAGCCCTTAAAATCGTTCCACTTTATTCAAGGGGCTGCCTTGCAGCCCAACGGGAGCATGCTGCGTCGCCCCGGCAAACGATCAGACGCTGATGTTGTGTGTGGCCAGGAACGCCACAAACGCCTCCTCATCCAGCACCTTGAGCCCCAGCTCGCTGGCCTTGGCCAGTTTCGAACCGGCGCCCGGCCCCGCCACCACGCAATGCGTTTTCGCCGACACCGAACCCGCCACTTTGGCGCCGAGGCTTTCGAGCTTGTCCTTGGCCACATCGCGGCTCATCAGCTCCAGCGAGCCGGTCAGCACCCAAGTGTGCCCGGCTTCCGGCAAGCCTTCGACGACCTTTTTTTCGCTCTGCCAGTGCATGCCAAAGTCCTTGAGCTGCTGCTCAATGGCGAGGGCGCGATGGGCATTGTCTGCGTTATCAAAAAAGTCGCGCACCGCCTTGGCCTGCTTCTCGGGCAGCGCCTGGCGCATGTCGAGCCAGTCCGCCTTGATCACGCCTTCAAGGGTGGTGAATTTATCCGCGAGTTTTTGCGCGGCGCCGGGGCCGACGCTTGGCACGTGCAGCTTGTCGAGCAAACCGCCCAAGGTGGTGCTGGCGGCGAACTCGGCGCTCAGGTCGCCCTGCTCCTGCAATTGCAAGGCGCATTCATCCGGCGACAGCAATGCGCCGATCACTTGCTGGTTATGGCTGTCTTCAAAAAAGCTGTGAATCTCGTGCGCCACTTCCAGGCCCACGTCCGGCAGGTAGGTCAGCACTTCGGGCAAGGCCTGCTGCACGCGCGCCAGCGACGCCAGCGAGCGCGCCAGCACCTTGGCTGTTTCCTCGCCCACGTCGGGAATGCCCAAGGCGTAGATAAACCGCGCCAGGGTCGGCGTCTTGCTGTTGTCGATGGCCGTGATCAGCTTCTTGCTGGAAATATCGGCAAAGCCTTCCAGGTCGATAATCTGCTCATACTTGAGTTTATAGAGGTCGGCCGGCGAACCGATGAGCTTTTCGTCCACCAACTGCTCGATGGTTTTATCGCCCAGGCCGTCGATGTCCATGGCGCGGCGCGAGACGAAGTGGATAATCGCCTGCTTGAGCTGCGCGCCACAGGCCAGGCGGCCAACGCAGCGGTACACCGCGCCTTCGCTGACGGTTTCCTTGCCCTTGCTGCGCTTGACCAGTTGCGTGCGCTCCACGTGGGAGCCGCACACCGGGCAGCGCTCGGGGATCGGCACGGCGCGGGCCGTTTCGGGGCGGCGTTCAAGCACCACCGAAACCACCTGCGGGATCACATCACCGGCGCGGCGGATGATCACGGTGTCGCCGATCATCACGCCCAGACGTGCGACCTCATCCATGTTATGCAAGGTCGCGTTGGAGACAGTCACACCGGCCACCTTGACCGGCTTCAAGCGTGCCACCGGGGTCACCGCACCCGTACGGCCAACCTGGAATTCCACGTCAAGCAGCTCGGTCAGTTCTTCCATCGCAGGGAATTTATGCGCAATGGCCCAGCGCGGCTCACGTGCGCGAAAGCCCAGTTCACGCTGGGAGGCGATGCTGTTGACCTTGAACACCACGCCGTCGATTTCATACGGCAGGCTGTTACGCCGCTCGCCGATGTCGCGGTAGTAGTCCAGGCAATCCTGAATACCCTTGGCCAGCTTCAGTTCATGGCTGATCGGCATGCCCCACTTCTGCAATTGGTGCAGGTTGCCAATATGCGTGTCGCTGATGTCGGTGGTCACGCCGTAGCAGCAGAACTCCAGCGGGCGGCTGGCGGTGATCTTCGAGTCCAACTGGCGCAGGCTGCCGGCGGCGGCATTGCGCGGGTTGGCAAAGGTCTTGCCGCCCACTTCCAGTTGCGAGGCGTTCAGCCGCTCGAAACCGGTTTTGGACATGAACACTTCGCCGCGCACTTCCAGGGTCGCCGGCCAGCCGCTGCCGTGCAGCTTCAACGGGATGTTGCGCACGGTGCGCACGTTGACGCTGATGTCTTCGCCGGTGGTGCCATCACCGCGCGTGGCACCGCGCACCAGTTCGCCGTCCTGATACAGCAAGCTGACCGCCAGGCCGTCCAGCTTCGGCTCGCAGCTGTATTCGACCGCCGCGCCAGCGCCAAACAGATCGCCCACCGGCAGGTCGAGACCTTCGGTAACCCGGCGATCAAACTCCAGCATCGTGGTTTCATCAAAGGCGTTGCCGAGGCTGAGCATCGGCGTCTCATGCTTCACCTGAGTAAACGCCGAGAGCGCCGCGCTGCCGACCCGCTGTGTCGGAGAATCACGCGTGACCAGCTCCGGGTGCGCCGCTTCCAGCGCCTTGAGCTCGTGGAACAACCGATCATACTCGGCGTCTGGAATGCTCGGCTCGTCGAGGACGTGGTAGCGGTAATTGTGCTGATCCAGTTCAGCGCGCAATTCAAGGATGCGGGTGTGGGCGGCGGTCATGGGTGTTCTCTCAGAAAGCAAAAGAGCAGCCGAAGCTGCTCAATGGTAGTGCGCTTATTCTATCGACAACGCTGTGAAGCAATCCTCAGCGTTTTTGTGTCAGAGCGCGACGCTCAAACTCAACGATGCGCTGACGGTAGTGTTCGATGGTCTGGGCGGTGAGCACGCTGCGTTGGTCATCCTTAAGCTCGCCGTTGAGTTCCTGCGACAGCTTGCGGGCTGCGGCCACCATCACGTCGAACGCTTGCTTGGGGTGACGCGGGCCTGGCAGGCCGAGGAAGAAGCTCACCGCCGGGGTGCTGAACAGGTCAATATCGTCCAGGTCGAAGGTGCCCGGCTTGACCGCATTGGCCATCGAGAACAGCACTTCGCCGTTACCGGCCATGCTTTCGTGACGGTGGAAAATATCCATTTCGCCGAAACGCAGGCCGCTTTCCAGAATGTTCTGCAACAACGCCGGGCCTTTGAAGCCGGCGGTGTCGCGGCAGATCACGCTGATCACCAACACTTCTTCGGCGGCCGGCTGGTCGTTCACCGATTGGCGTGGCGCGCTTTTGGCCGGCGCCTCGTCAGGGAAATCGTCGTCGCGGCTGCTGAAGCTCGGGCCGTCATCGGCGTCGAGGTTCAAGTCACCCTGATGCGGCTCAGCCACCGCCGCGCTCCCGCGTTTGCCACGCTTGGCGGTGGGTTCACGCGCTTCACGCATAGGCGCGCTCATCGACGGCAAGTCATGCTCGTCCAACTGCGGCTCTTTATGGGTGTCCAGCACACGCGGTGGCCCCAGCAACTCGGCACTGCCGTCGTCGTCGGGCAAGTTGGACAGGTTGCGGTCCAAACGGAATTTAAGCTTGCCCTTGCCACCGCGCATGCGGCGCCAGCCATCAAAAAGAATACCGGCAATGACAATAATGCCGATGACGATCAGCCACTCGCGCAGACCGATTTCCATGTAATCCCGTGCCTCTAATAAAAAATGCTGAAAAATAAGGGGTTTAGCACCGTGCAAACCGCTTTAAAACGTGGCGCCAACTCTATGTTCTGACTGACGTTTTGCCCACGCACACGAAAATTTGACATTAAACTAGCACGACCTTCGATAACTTTACACAGTTGGCGCAAAATGTGTCGATTTGCCATCTTTTCGACAACATAGGCAATCTCCTACAGCAGGCGCCAAGTGTGAGCTACGAGCCATAAGCTACCAGCCTCAAGCTCACGCCAACTCACTTGCAGCTTTGCGCTCACAACTTGCCGCTACGCCGCTAGGCGTCAACCATCGCCATCGCCTCTTCCACATCCACCGCCACCAACCGCGAACAACCCGGCTCGTGCATCGTGACGCCCATCAACTGGTCCGCCATTTCCATGGCGATCTTGTTGTGCGTGATGTAGATGAACTGCACGGTCTGCGACATCTCTTTGACCAACCGTGCATAGCGCCCGACGTTAGCGTCATCCAGCGGCGCATCAACTTCGTCGAGCATGCAAAACGGCGCCGGGTTCAGCTTGAAGATGGCAAATACCAGCGCCAATGCGGTCAGGGCTTTTTCACCACCGGACAACAAATGGATGGTGCTGTTCTTCTTGCCCGGCGGCCGCGCCATGATCGTCACCCCTGTATCGAGTAGATCTTCGCCCGTCAGTTCCAAGTAAGCGCTGCCACCGCCGAAAACTTTCGGGAATAACGCCTGTAAACCGCCATTAATCTGATCAAAGGTATCTTTGAAACGATTACGCGTTTCCTTGTCGATCTTGCGAATCACGTTTTCCAGGGTGTCCAGCGCTTCGACCAAGTCGGCGTTCTGCGCATCCAGATAGCGTTTACGCTCGGACTGCTGCTGGTACTCATCAATGGCCGCAAGGTTGATCGCGCCCAGCCGCTGAATACGCGCCGCAATGCGCTCTAGTTCTTCTTCGGCGTCTTTTTCGTTGGCGTGGGCGGTCAGCGTATTAAGTACGCCGTGCAGGTCGTAGCCGTCTTCCAGCAATTGGTCTTGCAGGGTTTTGCGGCGCACGGTCAAGGCTTGCCATTCCATGCGCTGTTGTTCGAGTTGGCCGCGAATCAGTTGCGATTGTTGCTCGGCCTGGGTGCGGCGCTTTTCGGCGTCACGCAGTTCGCGGTCGGCATCTTCCAGGGCGATCTGCGCGGTCTTGAGTTCTTCGTCGACCGTCATGCGCTTGTCGAGCAACTCTTCAAGCTTGAGCCGCAGCTCTTCAAGCGGCGCTTCGCCCTCCTCCAGGTTGAGGCTCAGTTGCTCGCGCTTTTCGGTGAGGCGTTCGGACTGCATTTCCAGGCGCTCAAGCGCCTGGGCGGTGGACGTGTGTTGAGCGCGCAACGAGCCGAGGCGCACCGCCAATTGGTGCGCGTGGTCCTTGTGCTGGCGGGCTTCCTGGCGCACGCGGTCGAGGCGTTCGCGCAGGCTGTCGCGCTCGGCCAACAGCAGCTCACGCTGCTCGGTGTCGAGGGCCATGCTGTCGAGGGCGTCTTGCAACTGCAGGCGCGCTTCACCGATTTGCTCGTGTTCGAGGGCGCGCTGCTCGCCCATTTCCACGACCTCTTCGTCGAGGCGAGTGCGGCGCAGGGTCAGTTGCTCGACCTTGGCCTTGCTCGCCGACAATTGTGCTTTCAGCTCGCCTTGCTGGCGTGCTTCGTCCTGCAACAGGCGGCGCAGGTGTTCACGGCCGGTCTCTTGCTGGCGCTGCGTGGCGCGCAGGGTTTGCAGTTCGGTTTCAAGGCTTTCGAGGGTGGCTTCACGCTCTTCGCGTTCGGCGCTCAGGCTGACGATTTCTTGCCCGCGCGCCAATACGCCGCTTTGCGCATCGCTGGCACGGCGCACGCGCAAAAAGTGCCGGCCGACCCAGTAGCCGTCGCGGCTGATCAGGCTTTCGCCGGCGGCCAGTTGACTGCGCTGGGCCAGGGCCTGCTCAAGTGTTTCAACCGGCCGAACGTGGCCCAGCCACGGCGACAGGTCAATCGCCGCCTCGACCTTGTCCAGCAAACTGCCCGGCACGCGGGTGCCATCGGCGGCCGGGCTGAGCAAGCGCAAATCGCCTTGGGCAAACCCGGCCAGGTCAAAGTCGCCAAAATCGTCCACCAGCACGGCCTGCAGGTCGGCGCCGAGCACGGTTTCTACCGCCAGCTCCCAACCCGCTTCTACTGTCAAGCCTTCAGCCAGGCGTGGGCGCTCGGCCAAGTGCTGGTCGCGCAGCCATTCGGCGGTGCCGGTGCCGGGGTCGAGCGCGGCTTGCTGCAACGCTTCAAGTGAGGCCAAGCGACCGTTCAGCCGCTGCAAATCGCCTTGCGCTTGCTGCTGGGCCTGGGTCGCGTGGTGCAGTTGCTGACGCAATTGCTCCAGGCGCTCCACTTGCTGTTCTTCGCTGGCTTCCAACTCCTCCAGCGTCATCTCGCTTTCGGCCAGTTGCTCGCTCAGCGCCATGATCGCCGCGTCTTCCGGGTCGGCGGCGAGCAATACGCGCTCCTCCTGCAAACGACGCTGGCGTTCGGCCAAGCGCTCCATGCTGGTTTCCAACTGTTGGATGCGCGACTGCTGCACCTCGGCCTGACGCCGCGGTTCGGCGGAGTGCAGGTTGAAGGTGTCCCAGCGCTCCTGCCAACCGTGCAGGGTGGTTTCGGACTCTTCCAGCGCAGCGGCGGCTTCTTCGGCTGCGGCGCTGGTGATTTCCTGCTCGGGGGTGAGCATGTCCAGCTCTTCGCCGAGGGTCAGCAACAAAGTACGGTCATGGCCCAGGTGCGATTCGGTTTCGAGGCGCGCGCGCTCGGCTTCCTTCAAATCATCCTGCAATTGGCGCAGCCGCTGCTGGCCGTGCTGGATGCTTTGCTCGACGCGGGCAATATCGCCGCCCACCGAATAGAAGCGCCCCTGCACCAGATTGAAGCGCTCGGACAGGTCATGGTGCCCGTCGCGCAGGCGCTCGATACTCGCGTCGGCATTGCGTTGTTCGGCTACCAACGCTTCAAAGCTGATTTCCTGGGTGCCGATAATCGCTTCGCGCTGGCCCACCTGATCGTTCAGTGCCTGCCAGCGCAACGCCGACAGTTGCGCCTTGAGCTGACGCTCTTCGCCCTTGTATTCCTGATACTTCTCGGCGGCCTGGGCCTGGCGGTGCAAGCGCTCAAGTTGACGCTCCAGCTCTTCACGCAGGTCAGTCAGGCGGGCGAGGTTTTCGTGGGTGCGGCGGATACGGTTTTCGGTTTCGCGGCGGCGCTCCTTGTACTTGGAGATGCCGGCCGCTTCTTCGATAAAGTTACGCAGGTCTTCGGGCTTGGCCTCGATCAGCTTGGAGATCATGCCCTGCTCGATGATCGAGTAGCTGCGCGGGCCGAGACCGTGCCGAGGAAAATATCGGTAATGTCGCGGCGGCGGCACTTGGTGCCGTTGAGGAAGTAGCTGTTCTGGCTGTCGCGCGTGACCTTGCGGCGGATGGAAATTTCCGCGTACGCCGCGTATTCGCCGACCAGCGTGCCGTCGGAGTTATCAAACACCAGTTCGATGCTGGCCTGGCTCACGGGTTTGCGACTGGTGGAGCCGTTGAAGATGACGTCGGTCATCGACTCGCCACGCAGGTTTTTCGCCGAGCTCTCGCCCATCACCCAGCGTACGGCGTCGATGATGTTCGACTTGCCGCAGCCATTGGGCCCCACCACCGCCGCCATGTTACTGGGGAAGTTCACCGTGGTCGGGTCGACGAAGGATTTGAACCCCGCCAGTTTGATGCACTTGAGCCGCACGTTTAGGCGTCCGCCAACGCAGCGATGACCAACGCGCTGCTGCGGTGGCAGTAGGCCGACAGCACCAGGCGGATCTGCGCCAGGTCACGCGCCAATACGGCCGCGAGCAATTGCTCGAACAACGCCAGGTACTCGCTCATCTCTGCCTTGCGCTGTTCCAGCGCCAAGTAATAGGCGCGGCTCATCGCCGGTTGCAGGTTATCGACGGTTTCCTGCAAATACGGGTTATTGGCGAAGGGGTACGCAGCACGCATCACGTTGAAGCTTTCTTCGACGAAGGCGCGGATGTCCTCACGCTCGAAACTGCTCACCAGGCGTTGCTGGATGTGCAGGAACGGCGCCATGTCGGCCTGCACCTGCCAGCCCTCGGCCACCGCATTGCCCAGCAGGATGTACAGCTCGCCCATCAGCGTGCACAGGCTCTGCACCTTGTGCGCGGTGAGTTCGGTAACGTGGGCGCCACGGCGCGGCAGGATGGCGACGAGGTGGCGGCGTTCAAGGATCAATAAAGCTTCGCGCACAGAACCACGGCTGACATTCAGCGCCAGCGTGACCTTCTGCTCCTGGATCCGCTCTCCAGGCTTGAGATCGCCGCGAATAATACGTTCGGCGAGGTGGTGAGCGATTTGCTCGGCGAGACTGTCCGGCGCCTTGAACGTCATGTTTTCCCTTCAAAATCTTCTATCAGTACAAGCGCGGCAGTGTAGCGCATTGGCCCGCTGATGGCGCTACGCCCACCTTGGCGAATTTGGCATGAAATAAGCAAAGATCAATCACCAGAAGAAGCCTGAAAGCCGGCAAAAACACTGGCTGCAAAAGACTGGGCTTTAATTAAAGGTGTTGTGATCGCAATTTCTTGACCCTTAGGTCAGAAACTCATTGACCGAAAAGTCAGACATGACTAGATTCGGCGCAATGCGGTTTACAACAATAATGACTCTGTGAGGCCTTCCGTGATCCAGTTTTTACTTAACCAGGAACTCCGTAGCGAGCACGCCCTGGACCCGAACCTCACCGTGCTCAACTATTTGCGCGAACACGTGGGCAAACCCGGGACCAAGGAAGGCTGCGCCAGCGGCGATTGCGGCGCGTGCACCGTGGTAGTCGGCGAGCTGCACAGCGACGCGCAAGGCACCGAGCAGATTCGTTATCGCAGCCTCAACTCCTGCCTGACGTTTGTGTCGTCATTGCACGGCAAACAACTGATCAGCGTCGAAGACCTCAAACATCAAGGCCAACTGCACAGCGTTCAGCAAGCCATGGTCGAGTGCCACGGCTCGCAATGCGGTTTTTGCACGCCAGGTTTTGTGATGTCGCTGTTTGCCCTGCAAAAAAACAGCGATGCCCCCGACAGCCAAAAAGCCCATGAAGCGCTGGCCGGCAACCTGTGCCGCTGCACTGGCTATCGGCCGATTCTGGCGGCCGCCGAACGGGCCTGCTGCAACAAGCCCCACGACCAGTTCGACAGCCGTGAGGCGCAGACCATTGCTCGCCTCAAAGCCATCGCGCCAACCCACACCGGCGAACTCAACAGCGGTGACAAGCGCTGCCTGGTGCCGTTGACCGTCGCCGACCTGGCCGACCTTTACGACGCTTACCCGCAAGCACGGCTACTCGCTGGCGGGACGGATTTGGCACTCGAAGTGACGCAGTTTCACCGCAGCTTGCCGGTGATGATCTACGTCGGCAACATCGAGGAGATGAAGCGCATCGAGTCGTTTGACGACCGTCTGGAAATCGGCGCCGCCACCGCGCTGTCTGATTGCTACAGCGCGCTGCACCACGAATACGCGGATTTTGGCGAGCTGTTGCAGCGCTTCGCCTCGCTGCAAATACGCAACCAGGGCACCTTGGGCGGCAACATCGGCAACGCATCGCCGATTGGTGATTCGCCGCCGTTGCTGATCGCGCTGGGCGCGCAAATCGTGCTGTGCAAAGGCACTGCGCGCCGCAGCCTGGCGCTGGAAGACTACTTTGTCGACTACCGGGTCACCGCGCGCCAAGACAGCGAGTTCATCGAGAAGATCATCGTGCCCAAGGGCCATACCTTGTTTCGCGCCTACAAGGTTTCCAAGCGCCTGGACGATGATATTTCTGCGGTGTGCGCGGCCTTCAACCTGAAGCTTGAGAACGGCGTGATCCGCGAGGCGCGTGTTGCCTTCGGCGGTATGGCCGCCACGCCCAAACGCGCTAAAAACTGCGAGGCGGTGCTGGTCGGCGCCACGTGGAATTGCGCCACCGTAGAAAAAGCCTGCGCCGCCCTGGCCGAGGATTTCACCCCGCTGTCAGACTTTCGCGCGAGCAAGGAATACCGCCTGCTCAGCGCGCAAAACCTGCTGCGCAAATACTTCATCGAACTGCAAACGCCGCACATCGAGACTCGGGTGACCGCTTATGTCTAACCATCACGTCGTGGTAAAAACCCAGGCCGAACTCGCCGAGCTGTTTGCCCAGGACCTGACCTCCGGCGTCGGCCGCAGCGTCAAGCATGACAGCGCCGCCAAACACGTCAGCGGCGAAGCGCAGTACATCGATGACCGCCTGGAATTCCCTAATCAGTTGCACCTGTATGCGCGTATGTCCGACCGCGCCCACGCCAGAATCATCAGCATCGACACCGCGCCCTGCTATGCGTTTGACGGCGTGCGCATTGCTATCACGCACGCAGACGTGCCGGGCCTGAAAGACATCGGCCCGCTGTTGCCCGGCGACCCGTTGCTGGCCATCGACACGGTGCAATTCGTCGGCCAAGTGGTGCTGGCGGTTGCCGCCCGCGACCTCGAAACCGCACGCAAAGCCGCGATGGCCGCGGTGATCGAATACGAAGACCTGGAGCCGGTGCTGGACGTGGTCGAGGCGTTTCGCAACAAGCATTTCGTGCTCGACAGCCACACCCACCAACGCGGTGATTCGGCGGGCGCGCTGGCCACGGCGAAGAACCGCCTGCAGGGCACGTTGCACATCGGCGGCCAGGAACACTTTTACCTGGAGACGCAGATTTCGTCGGTGATGCCCACCGAAGACGGCGGCATGATCGTCTACTGCTCCACGCAAAACCCCACCGAAGTGCAGAAGCTGGTGGCCGAAGTGCTCGACGTGTCGATGAACAAAATCGTCGTCGACATGCGCCGCATGGGCGGCGGTTTCGGCGGCAAAGAAACCCAGGCGGCCAGCCCCACGTGCCTGTGCGCGGTGGTCGCGCGCCTCACCGGCCAGCCGACCAAAATGCGCCTGCAGCGTGTCGAAGACATGCTGATGACCGGCAAGCGCCACCCCTTCTATATTGAATACGATGTGGGCTTTGACGACAGCGGCCGCCTGCACGGTATTAACCTGGAATTGGCAGGTAACTGCGGCTGCTCGCCGGACCTGTCGAACTCGATTGTCGACCGCGCAATGTTCCACGCCGACAACGCGTATTACCTGGGCGACGCCACCGTCAACGGCCATCGCTGCAAGACCAACACCGCCTCCAACACCGCTTACCGCGGCTTCGGCGGCCCGCAGGGCATGGTCGCCATTGAAGAAGTGATGGACGCCATCGCCCGCCACTTGGGCCTGGACCCGCTGGCCGTGCGCAAGGCCAATTACTACGGCAAGACCGAGCGCAACGTCACCCATTACTACCAGACCGTCGAGCACAACATGCTCGAAGAAATGACCGCCGAGCTTGAGGCCAGCAGCCAATACGCCGAGCGCCGTGAGGCGATTCGCTTGTACAACGCGCACAGCCCGATCCTGAAAAAAGGCCTGGCGCTGACCCCGGTTAAATTCGGCATTTCGTTCACCGCAAGCTTCCTCAATCAGGCGGGTGCGCTGATTCATATCTACACCGACGGCAGCATCCACCTCAACCACGGCGGCACCGAGATGGGCCAGGGGTTGAACACCAAGGTTGCGCAGGTGGTGGCCGAAGTGTTCCAGGTTGACATCGACCGCGTGCAGATCACTGCGACCAACACCGACAAAGTGCCCAACACCTCGCCGACCGCTGCGTCCAGCGGCGCCGACCTGAACGGCAAGGCCGCGCAGAACGCCGCCGAAACCATCAAGCAACGCCTGGTGGAATTCGCCGCGCGCAAGTACGACGTGAGTGAAGCGGAGGTGCAATTTCGCAACGGCCATGTGCGCGTGCGTGAGCAGATCCTGACGTTTGAGGCGCTGATTCAGCAGGCGTATTTCGGTCAGGTGTCGCTGTCGAGTACCGGCTTCTACAAAACCCCGAAGATCTTCTACGACCGCAGCCAGGCGCGTGGTCGGCCGTTCTATTATTTTGCGTTCGGTGCGGCCTGTTGCGAGGTGATCGTCGACACCCTGACGGGCGAGTACAAGATGCTGCGCACCGACATCCTCCACGATGTGGGCGCCTCGCTGAACCCGGCCATCGACATCGGCCAGGTCGAGGGCGGCTTTATTCAGGGCATGGGCTGGCTGACCATGGAAGAGCTGGTGTGGAACAACAAAGGCAAGTTGATGACCAACGGGCCGGCCAGCTACAAGATCCCGGCCGTTGCGGACATGCCGCTGGATTTGCGCGTGAAGCTGGTGGAAAACCGCAAGAACCCGGAAGACACGGTGTTCCATTCCAAGGCGGTCGGCGAGCCTCCGTTTATGCTCGGCATTGCCTCGTGGTGTGCGATCAAGGACGCCGTGGCGAGCTTGGGCGACTATCGGCATCAGCCCAATATCGACGCGCCAGCCACGCCCGAGCGGGTGTTGTGGGGGTGCGAGCAGATGCGCCAATTGACGGTGGCGAAGGTGGTTGAGGCTGATACCGAGATGGCGTCGCTTTAGATCGAGGCGCCACCCTCGGGGGCAAGCCCCCTCCCACACTGGAATGTACTCGCAGCTCTAAATGTGGGAGGGGGCTTGCTCCCGATGACGGCCGAACTGACAACAGAAATGTTGAGGTAAACATGAACAACTGGATCAGCGCCCTTGCCGACCTGCAAAACCAGGGTGAGCCCTGCGTACTGGTAACCATCATCGAGGAGCTCGGCTCGACGCCGCGCAATGCCGGTTCGAAGATCGTTATCAGCGCCGCGCAGACCTTCGACACCATCGGTGGTGGGCACCTGGAATACAAGGCGATGCAGATCGCCCGGGACATGCTCGTGCGCGGCCAACAGAATACCCATCTCGAACGTTTCAGCCTCGGCGCAAGCCTGGGCCAATGCTGCGGCGGCGTGACCGTGCTGCTGTTCGAACCGATGGGCCAGGTGCAGGCGCAGATCGCCGTGTTTGGCGCAGGCCATGTCGGCCGCGCGCTGGTGCCGCTGCTGGCCAGCCTGCCGTGCCGGGTACGCTGGATCGATTCGCGTGATCAGGAGTTTCCGCAACATATCCCGCAAGGCGTGCGTAAAATCGTCAGCGAAGACCCGGTCGACGAAATTGCCGACTTGCCCGTGGGCAGTTACTGCATCGTCATGACCCACAATCACGCGCTGGACCTGGAACTGACCGCCGCCCTGCTCAAGCGCAATGACTTTACCTACTTCGGCCTGATCGGCTCGAAGACCAAACGGGTCAAGTTCGAACACCGCCTGCGTGATCGCGGCTTCGACACCGCACACATGCAACGCATGCGTTGCCCCATGGGCCTCAGCGAGGTCAAGGGCAAATTGCCGGAGGAGATTGCGATCTCTATCGCCGGCGAAATCATCGCCACCTATAACGCGAATTTCGGCCAGCACACTGCGAGCGCCGAACCGATTGCCAAACTGCTGCCGGCTTCACGCCGCAGCCAAGCTTCTGTTGCCAAGTATTGAGATAACCATGCCTTTGACTCGCAAAGCCTACCGAGCCGCCATCCTGCACAGCATCGCCGACCCTGCCGAGGTGGGCGTCGACGCTTCTTATGAGTATTTTGAAGACGGCCTGCTGGTGATCGATAACGGCCAGATCAGCGCCTTGGGCCACGCCAGTGACTTACTGGCGAGCCTGCCCGCCGACGTCACGGTGACGCATTACCCGGATGCACTGATCACCCCCGGCCTGATCGACACGCACATCCACCTGCCGCAAACCGGCATGATCGGCGCCTATGGCGAGCAGTTGCTGGACTGGCTCAACACCTACACGTTCCCGTGTGAAAGCCAGTTCGCCGACACGGCCCATGCCGAAGAAGTCGCCGATATTTTCATCAAGGAACTGCTGCGCAACGGCACCACCACCGCGCTGGTGTTTGGCAGTGTGCACCCGCAGTCGGTGGAGGCGTTTTTTGAAGCGGCGCAAAAACTCGACCTGCGCATGATCGCCGGCAAGGTGATGATGGACCGCAACGCGCCGGACTATTTGACCGACACCGCCGAAACCGGCTACCAGCAAAGCAAGGCGCTGATCGAGCGCTGGCACGGCAAAGGCCGCCTGCACTATGCGGTGACGCCGCGCTTTGCACCGACCAGCACACCTGCGCAGTTGGCGCTGGCCGGGCAACTGCTCGGCGAGTATCCGGGCTTGTATATGCAGACGCACATCAGTGAGAACACCCAGGAAGTCGAATGGGTGAAGGAGCTGTTCCCGGAGCGCAGCGGCTATCTGGATGTGTACGACCACTACCAATTGCTCGGTGAACGCTCGGTGTTCGCCCACGGCGTGCACCTGTGTGATGACGAGTGCGCACGGTTGGCGCAAACCGGTTCAGCGGTGGCGTTCTGCCCGACCTCGAACCTGTTCCTCGGCAGTGGTTTGTTCAACCTGCCGATGGCCGAGAAACACAAGTTGAACGTGGGCCTGGGCACGGACGTCGGCGGCGGCACCAGCTTCTCGCTCCTGCAAACGCTGAACGAAGCGTACAAGGTCATGCAGTTGCAGGGCGCACGGTTGAGCCCATTCAAGTCGCTGTACCTGGCGACGCTGGGCGGTGCACGGGCGCTGCGTTTGGAAGACAAGATCGGCACGTTGCAGCCGGGCACCGACGCGGACTTTTTAGTGCTGGACTACAACGCGACGCCGCTGCTCAGCTATCGCTTGAAGCAGGCGAACAGCATTGCCGAAACCTTGTTTGTGTTGATGACGCTGGGGGATGACCGGGCGATTCTGCAGACCTACGCGGCTGGCAATCTCGTGCATCAACGCTGATCTAAAGCACACCGAGAAACAAATGTGGGAGCGGGCTTGCTCGCGAATACGCAGTGTCAGTCACCAGATGCATTGACTGATCTACCGCATTCGCGAGCAAGCCCGCTCCCACATTTCTTGGCCCTGGTGAGTCAGGGAAATTACAGTTTTACTGAGGAGCGCCCTGGCTTTTTGGTCTGCAACAGGTGCGAGAACACCGCGTGCAAATCATCCGACGCGCTTTCCTCATCGAGGTTGAGTTTGCTGTCGATGTGATCCATGTGGTGCATCATCAGGTTCACCGCCAGCACCGCATCCCGCGCTTCGATCGCATCGATCAACTGGGTGTGTTCATCGTAGGAACAGTGCGAGCGGTTGCCGCTTTCGTACTGGGCGATGATCAACGAAGTTTGCGACACCAGGCTGCGCTGGAAGCTGATCAGCGGTGCGTTTTTTGCCGCTTCTGCCAACTTCAAATGGAATTCGCCGGAGAGGCGGATACCGGCACCGCGATCGCCACGCGAGAAGCTGTCGCGCTCGTCGTTGACCATCTGGCGCAACTCGGCCAACTGCTCGGCGGTGGCGTGCTGCACCGCCAACTCCGTGATCGCCCGCTCGACCAGACGCCGGGCCAGGAATACCTGACGCGCTTCTTCGACACTCGGGCTGGCCACTACCGCGCCGCGATTGGGCCGCAGCAACACCACGCCTTCATGGGCCAGGCGCGACAGCGCTCGGCGAATGATGGTGCGGCTGACGCCAAAGATTTCGCCCAGTGCCTCTTCACTCAATTTGGTTCCGGGTGCCAGGCGCTGCTCAAGGATTGCCTCGAAGATATGCGCGTAGACGATGTCGTCCTGGGTTCCGGTGCGACCGACCTTGCCGGCTCGCGGTTGTTTCTTGAGAGGTTGCAACTGTTCGTTCATGGGCACTCGGGTTTGGAGAACGGCGGCGAATTAACGGTAATACGGCAACGGCGAGCCGCTGGCAAGTATCACCTAAAAACACGGCATATTGTACACAACCGAATGCGCCAACACACTGTACGGCTGTTTGCGGCCCCGGCTGTATTGCAATGGCTCGTTGCGTTTAAGTTTAGGCTTGAATCTGCGCCTTCACCGGCAAACACCCTGGTAAAAGGAACACCGCCCCATGACCGACGCCACCCAAGCGCCTTTGCGCCCGCTGGCCGACACCTCTGCGTCGGCCGTTGTCGCAGGCTTTATTGCGATGATGACCGGTTACACCAGTTCGCTGGTGCTGATGTTCCAGGCCGGTCAAGCCGCCGGGCTGACCACGGCGCAGATTTCCTCGTGGATCTGGGCCATCTCCATCGGCATGGCGGTGTGCAGCATCGGCCTGTCGCTGCGCTATCGCACGCCGATCACCATTGCGTGGTCGACGCCGGGCGCGGCGCTGTTGATCACAAGCCTAGGCGGCGTGAGTTACGGCGAGGCGATTGGCGCCTACATCACCTGCGCAGTGCTGGTGACGCTCTGCGGGCTGACCGGCAGTTTTGAAAAGCTCGTCAAGCGCATTCCGGCATCGCTGGCGGCGGCCTTGCTGGCGGGCATTCTGTTCAAGATCGGCAGCGAGATTTTCGTCGCCGCCCAACATCGCACCGGGCTGGTGCTGGGGATGTTTTTTACTTACCTGATCATCAAGCGCCTGTCGCCGCGTTATGCGGTGCTGGCTGCGCTGGTGATCGGCAGCGTGCTGTCGGGCTTGATGGGGCTGCTGGATTTCAGCCACTTTCACCTGGAAGTGGCAACGCCGGTATGGACCACGCCGCACTTCTCGCTGGCGGCAACCATCAGCATCGGCATCCCGCTGTTCGTGGTGGCGATGACCTCGCAGAACATGCCCGGCGTCGCCGTGTTGCGCGCCGACGGCTACACCGTGCCCGCCTCGCCATTGATCACAGTGACGGGTCTGGCCTCGTTGGTGCTCGCACCCTTCGGCTCCCACGGGATCAATTTAGCAGCGATCAGTGCAGCCATCTGCACCGGGCCGCATGCCCATGAAGACCGCAACAAGCGCTACACCGCTGCCGTGTGGTGCGGGGTGTTCTACGGCATTGCCGGGGTATTTGGCGCGACCTTGGCGGCATTGTTTGCAGCCTTGCCCAAGGAGCTGGTGCTGTCGATTGCGGCGCTGGCGTTGTTTGGCTCGATCATCAATGGCTTGAGCATCGCCATGAATGAGCCGAAGGAACGCGAAGCGGCGCTGATCACCTTTATGGTCACTGCGTCAGGCTTGACGTTGTTTTCTATCGGGTCGGCATTTTGGGGGATTGTGGCGGGCGTGTTGACGCTGCTGATTTTGAACGGGCGCAAGGCATAAAAAACGCGACCCGAGGGTCGCCGTTTTTTCAGTATCACTTAGCCGCGTTGATCGGCTTTTCCGGATACCACACGTCCAGCAACGGGCTGACTTCAGCCTTGGTCAGCTCGGAACGGGTTTTCAGCCAAGCTTCAACAGCAGCACGCTGCTCTTCGGAGACCGAGCCACGCTTCTGCAGGCAAACCAGACCGTAGTCGTCGCCGCCGACATAGCCCAGACCGTTGGCTTCCATGGCTTCTTTGATGAATGCTTCGAGGAAAGCGTCGATAGCTTCTTCACTCAGGCCTTCTTTGAAGTCCAGGTTCAGTTCGAAACCCAGCTCTTGAAATTCATCAACGCACAGTTTTTTGCGCAGACGCTGGGAACGGTTAGTCGCCATTGGAACAATCCTCATAAGTAATAACGGGCGGCACTTTAGCAGTTTAAGGTGACGATTGCCCGACTCTCTAAGACAGGCGGCCAATAGCCGCTAAAAAAAACGCTGATTTGCAGCTATCGTTCAGCTACAACTGGCTCCACCTTGGGGCATAATGCCGACACTTTCGTGACCAATGAGGGATTTTCTTACATACCCCTCGCCTTTTTTCGCCCTTTCCGCTGCAGGGTCTTATTCCTTATGATCAAATCGTTGCGTTGCCTTTCTTTACGTCCTCAGTCTTTTCGTTCAGCACTACTCGCCAGCTTTCTCCTGCCACTGGCCTTTTCCGTGACTGCCGCGCCGATCAATACCACCCTGCCGCCGAATGTTCAGCAGGCCCTGCAGAAGGCCAAAATACCCAATACCTCGCTGTCGCTGGTGATGTTGCCCCTCACCGGCCCCGGCACGCCGACCGTGTTCAACGCCGATGTTTCGGTGAACCCGGCCTCTACCATGAAACTGGTCACCACTTACGCGGCCCTGGAAATGCTCGGCCCCAACCACCAGTGGAAAACCGAGTTCTACACCGACGGCACCCTCAGCGGTGGCGTGTTGCACGGCAACCTGTACCTCAAGGGCGGCGGCGACCCCAAGCTGAACATGGAAAAACTCTGGCTGTTGATGCGCGACCTGCGCGCCAACGGCGTGCAGCAAGTCACCGGCGACCTGGTGCTGGACCGCAGCTTCTTCAACCCGCCGCAATTGCCCGAATTCAATGACGACGGCAACGATGAGAACAAACCGTTCCTGGTCAAGCCGGATGCCCTGTTGGTCAACCTCAAGGCCCTGCGCTTTGTCACCCGTAATGACGCGGGCCGAGTGATCGTGTCGGTCGAGCCACCGATTGCGAGCATTCGCATCGACAACCAGGTAAAAGTGTCCAACGCCAAGCAGTGCACCGGCGACGTGCGCTACAGCCCGGTAACCGCCGCCGATGGCAGCGTTACCGTGACCGTCAGCGGGCAGTTGGGCGATGGTTGCAGTTCGCAGACCTACTTGTCGCTGCTCGACCACGCCACCTACACCGCCGGCGCCGTGCGCGCGATCTGGAAAGAATTGGGCGGCACCATTCAGGGCCGTGACATTCAGGCGCCAGTGCCCAAGGACGCCAAGGTGCTGGCCCGTGCGTTTTCGCCGGACCTGGCGGAAATCATCCGCGACATCAATAAATACAGTAACAACACCATGGCCCAGCAGTTGTTCCTGAGCCTCGGCGCGCAGTTTCGCAACGATGCCGACGGCGACGACGCCAAGGCGGCGCAACGTGTGGTGCGCCAGTGGTTGGCGAAAAAGGGCATTACTGCGCCGCACCTGGTGATGGAGAACGGCTCTGGCCTGTCCCGCGCCGAACGGGTCAGCGCGCGCGAGATGGCCGCGATGCTGCAGGCTGCGTGGAGAGGCCCGTATGCGGCGGAATACATCAGCTCGCTGCCGATTGCAGGCACCGACGGCACGATGCGCAAGCGTCTGAAAACTACCGCCATGCGTGGGGAAGCTCACGTTAAAACGGGCACCCTGAACACAGTGCGCGCTATTTCCGGGTTTAGTCGCGACAACAATGGGAACAGCTGGGTAGTGGTTGCGATCCTCAACGATTCGAAGCCTTGGGGCGCCTCGTCGGTGCTGGATCAGGTGCTGCTGGACTTGTATCGCCAGCCGAAGCTGACGGCGGCTGCGCCGGTGCTCTAGATCGAGTGCGCATAGGTTATTTGGATAAAGCAGCAAAAGCTGCCTTTGTGGGAGCGGGCTTGCTCGCGATAGCGCTGTGTCAGTTGAAAAATATTTATCTGACACACCGCTATCGCGAGCAAGCCCGCTCCCACATTTGAAATGTGACCATCACACACGCAATTGCTCCGCCTCAACCCGGTCCCTGCCCGACTGTTTGGCCGCATACACCGCCGAGTCCGCGCGCAGCAACAGTTCGTCGATGCCTTCATCCCCGCGCCAACTGGCCACCCCAAAACTGGCGGTCACGCGCGCAACGGACTCCATCGGTGCACTGCGCAGCGACTGCCACAACTCCATCGCCAGGTTGTGCGCCTGATCGCCACTGGTCTGGGGGCACAGCACCACGAATTCTTCGCCACCCAAGCGACAGAACACATCGGTGCGACGCAGACGCTGGCCAATGCGCTTGCACACTTCCTGCAAAACAGCATCCCCCACCGCGTGCCCATACTGGTCGTTGATGCGCTTGAAGTGATCGATATCGAGCATGATCAATGACAATGCCCCTGATAATCGGTTGAGCCTGACCATCTCGGCCCTGAGACGATCCTGGAAGTAGCGCCGGTTGTGGATGCCCGTCAGCGAGTCGGTAATGGAGAGCGCACGCAGCTCTTCCTCGACCCGCTTGAGATCGGAAATATCCGACACGTAACCGTGCCACAACGTGCCGCCTCCGGCTAATTCTTCCGGTGTGGCCTCGCCGCGAATCCAGCGCAGGCCGCGTTGCGGTAACAGCACGCGGTACTCTTCACGCCAATGGCTCAACTGCAGCGCCGACAAACGAATCGACTCGCGCACCCGTTCCAGGT
The DNA here is from genome assembly GCF_009296165.1 of Pseudomonas kitaguniensis. Lineage (GTDB taxonomy): Bacteria > Pseudomonadota > Gammaproteobacteria > Pseudomonadales > Pseudomonadaceae > Aquipseudomonas > Aquipseudomonas kitaguniensis. The sequence goes on from NZ_VUAZ01000019.1 coordinate 46,074, forward strand.
CCAGCGGGTGGATGCGTTGGAAAACCCTGTTCGCGTCCTGCTGCAACACCCCTGGATCGATTTCATAAATATCGCGCATGCCATCGCTGGCGTAGATAAAACGCGCGCTGCCCTTGGGCTCCAGGATGAACTGGAAGATGCCACCGGGTACGTGGGAGCTGAGCTTTTTGAGCAAGCGGTCGCGTGCTGCGAGCGCCTCGTAGGCGCGCTTTTGCTCGGTGATGTCGAGGTAAATCGCCAAGTGCCCGACCCACAGGCCAAAGTCATCGAGTAACACGGTAGCGAGCATGTTGACCGTCAAATGACTGCCATCCTGACGCACCAGCGTCCACTCTCGCGCCTCATGCTGGGCGTCCGGGCTCTCCACCAGCATCGCCTGGCTCGGTGGGATGCGCTTGCCCATGGTCACTCTCAAACTGGCCGCGTGCGCGTCGAGTTCAGCGCTCAGGTGCAGGCTCTCCAGGGTCATGCGCCCCAATACCTGTTCGGACTTGAACCCAAGCATCTGCTCGGCACCGGCATTGAACGTATTGATCACGCCGCGCAGGTCCGTGGCGATGATCGCGACCTGAGTGGCGGCGTTCAGCATGCTGCGCAACTGCCCATGCGCCCCGCGCAACTCCTTCTCGCGCTGGCGCAATTCTACGGTGCGTTGCTCGACCATCTTTAACGCGCGCTGGCGCTGGCTGACCAACACGTACAGCAACACGCTGAGCAGCAGACTGAGAAGCCCGCCCATGGCCAAAATCATGCTCACCGAGGAGTGATTGGCCTGATCGAAAATGTGGCTGGTACGCAATGTCAGCGCGTACACATGATCGCCGAGGGTCAGGCGGCGCACGGCGTTCAGGTCGCTGATGCCAACTGCATTGCTGGACGCGAACAACACGTGCGGCTGGCTGCCGGAGGTGTCGTCGATTTGCATCACCAGGTTGTCCCGATTCGGCTTGGGCAAACCGTCGGCGACCAGTTGGCGCATGCTGATCACCGCCATGACAAACCCGAAAGGCTCGGTATCAGTTGGCTTGCTGACCGGCGCCACCAGCAATACGCCGGCGGCATAGGCCGGCTCAACCCCCACCAGCTGCATGGGCTGGGACACCGCAGGCTTGCCACTTTGTTGCGCACGCTCGAGGGTCGAACGCCGCAGCGGCTGCGCCAGCAAGTCAAAACCCAATGGCGAGCCCAGCAAGCTTTGGGTCTGGCTGTACAACACCGGCACATACTCATCCCGCTCGGCCGCAGGCGCCAAATCACCCGACGCGTTCAGTTCACGGATGACGAAGGGTGCGCCGCGTTGGCGCGCGATGTCTTGTTCAAACCGGCTGCGTTGATCGCGAAATACCCGCGGTGCCCAGGCGTAGGCGCGGGCGTGCAATAACAGGGGTTGGGCGAAACCGTCAAACTCTGCGCTGGACACCTCATCGGAGTTGGCGAAAAACCGCTGCAGGCTGGCCAGGCGTTGCTCCTGGTCTTCGAAGCGTTCTTGAAGGCGGGTGTAACGCTCGTTGACCAACAACTGGAAACGTTGGCGAACCTGTTGCTGATAGAGGTCGGCGGCCGCCCAGGCGATGATCGAGGTCAGCGCGCACCCTGCCGATAACACCACCAATGCAACCAGCCAAGCCGATGCCTGCTCACTGATAAAGCCAAGGATTTTAGGGCGAACGGCTTGCATTGGCATAGGCAACACTCACAACGCCAGCGTGCGGGAGGGCCACTTTGGCTAGGCCTTAGTTATAGCCATCGGCCCAACATTTGACCAGCGTAAAAAAGCCGCAAGCCCTGAATATTCCGGGGTTGCGGCTTTTGGCTACGGCGATCAGCGAGCGGTGATTTTCCAGGCCCGATGGATCTTCGCGTTACGCGCAAAATCCGGGTCCAGGGTCTTGTCGCTGATTTCCTCAACCGCGTAACGTTCGCTGAGGTTGTCCTCAAGCACGAACTTGCGGAAGTTGTTCGAGAAGTACAGCACGCCGCCCGGTGCCAACCGGGCCATGGCCAGGTCGAGCAATTGCACATGGTCGCGCTGCACATCGAAGATGCCTTCCATGCGCTTGGAGTTGGAGAACGTCGGCGGGTCGATGAAGATCAGGTCGAACTCATCGCGGCTGGCTTCCAGCCATGCCATCACATCACCCTGCTCCAGACGGTTTTTGTCAGAGAAACCGTTGAGCGAGAAGTTGCGACGCGCCCAGTCCAGGTAAGTCTTCGACAAGTCGACGCTGGTGGTGCTGCGCGCGCCGCCCTTGGCGGCGTGCACGCTGGCGGTGGCGGTGTAGCAATACAGGTTGAGGAACCGCTTGCCGGCGGCTTCTTTCTGGATGCGCATGCGCATCGGGCGGTGATCCAGAAACAGGCCGGTGTCCAGGTAGTCGGTGAGGTTGACCAGCAGCTTCACGCCACCTTCGCTGACCTCAGTGAACTTGCCCTGCGCGCTCTGGCGCTCGTATTGCTTGGTGCCGCTTTGACGCTCACGACGCTTGACCACCACGCGGCTCTTGTCGACGTTCAGCGCCTGCGGAATCGCCGCCAAAGCATCGAACATACGCGCGGAGGCTTTTTCCGGGTCGATGGATTTAGGCGCGGCGTATTCCTGCACATGCACCCAATCGTGGTAGAGGTCGATGGCCATCGAGTATTCCGGCATGTCGGCATCGTACACACGGTAGCAGTCCACGCCTTCGCGCTTGGCCCATTTGCCGAGCAGCTTCAGGTTCTTCTGCAAGCGGTTGGCGAACATCTGCCCGCCTTCGCTCAGGCGCGCCTGTTCAACCACGGGCGCAGGCGCCGGAGCGGGTTTGATCGGGTTGCCGTTCTTGTTGTACTGGCGCTCTTGCGGCTCGGTCGGGGCCTGGTCGTAAGCCGCTTGCTCACGCTCGGCCTGACGTTGCTCCGGCGTGCGGCGCTCGCCGGTCACGAACTGGTCCGGGTTGACCTTGATCAGCAGCAATTTGCACGGCAAGGCGCCGTTCCAGAACGAATACTGTTTGTGGCTGCGAATGCCCATGCGCTTGCCGAGGTCCGGCGCGCCGGTGAACACCGCCGCGTCCCAGCCCATGCAGGCCTGGCGCAGGCGCTCACCGAGGTTCTGGTAGAGATACAACAGGCTGGCTTCGTCACCCAAACGCTCGCCGTAGGGTGGGTTGCAGATCACCAGGCCCTTCTGGTTCTGGTCAGGGCGCGGCTCGAAGGTGCCGACTTCGCCCTGGTACACCTTGATCCAGTGGCTTAAGCCGGCGCGTTCGATGTTGTTGCGTGCCGGTTGAATCAAACGCGGGTCGGCTTCATAGCCACGCACCCACAACGGCGCTTTGTTCATGCCGATAGCGGCACGTTCAGACGCCTCGGTGTGCAGCTTCTTCCACAGTGCCGGGACGTGGCCGAGCCAGGTGGTGAAACCCCACAGTTCACGGTTGAGGTTGGGCGCCATGTCGGCGGCAATCATCGCGCCTTCCACCAGGAAGGTGCCCACGCCGCACATCGGGTCGGTCAGCGCGCCGCCTTCGGCAGCAATACGTGGCCAGCCGGCACGAATCAGAATCGCCGCCGCGAGGTTTTCTTTCAACGGCGCGGCGCCCTGCTGCAAGCGGTAGCCGCGCTGGTGCAGGCTGTGGCCAGAGAGGTCGAGGGAGAGGATTGCTTCGCCGCGGTCCAGGCGCAAATGGATGCGCAGGTCCGGGTTGATCTTGTCGATGGACGGGCGTTCGCCGGTGGGCGTGCGCAGCTTGTCGACGATTGCATCCTTGACCTTCAGCGCGCCGAAGTGGGTGTTGTCGATGCCCGAGCCGTGGCCACTGAACTCCACCGCCAGCGAACCGTCGGCAACCATGTGGTCTGCCCATTCGATGTCCAGCACGCCGTGGTAAAGGTCTTCGGCGTCTTTCATCGGAAAGCGCTTGAGCACCAGCAACACGCGGTTCGCCAGGCGCGACCAGAGGCACAGGCGGTAGGCGGTTTCCATGTCGGCCATGCCGCGCACGGCCGAGGTGTGCTCGCGGGCTTCCTCAAGGCCAAGCCCGATGGCTTCCTCGATCAGCAGGCCTTCGAGGCCCTTGGGGCAGGTGAGGAAGAGTTCAAAACGGTCCGACATGGGCAATCCAGGCTTTTCAGCAATAAATGAACGGGCGACGCATCGCCGGCTCGGTTTTCAATCAAGCACTTTTCTTGAAGAGTGCTCGCGTGGCACGAATGTGCCTTTCCACCCCGGCTGCCGGGCCTTCAGGCCTTGAATGCAGGGGCAGATCAATAATTGATGCAACAAAAAGAAATATTCCGACCCTTCGTCGAATAATAACCGACTGCAACGGGCGGACATTCTCACTAACAGGTGAAACCCATCCTGTTTGCAGGGCACATCATAGCTGGGTTTACCTGATAATTGGGGCGAAAAGCCATCCCAGCTTATGGCTATAGCATCGTTATCGTTACGTGCTTATGACAAAACGATCATTGAATCCATGTGACCTATTGGTTAGAACTCAACACAGGTCAGCGCCGTAACGGCACTGACACATAGGCTCGCCACGCCGGCAGCGAGCCCACCAACGGCAGAAAACTCTGCCTGGCCTCGCACGAGGCCGAAGGATATCAAGACAGTCAACAAGTGAGGGAAACACCCTATGAGAAGACTTAAGCGTGATCCGTTGGAAAGAGCATTTTTACGCGGATACCAGTATGGCGTTCATGGCAAATCCCGTGAGCTTTGCCCATTTACTCTACCGTCGGTACGCCAAGCCTGGATCAACGGCTGGCGAGAAGGACGCGGCGACAATTGGGACGGTATGACCGGCACTGCGGGAATCCACAGACTCAACGAACTTCACGCCGTCGGCTAACACAGGGCATTTAATCCGACATACCAGCTTGAATACCACGTGACGACTTAACCACGCACGCCCCATCCGGGCGGCGGGCTTCGGCCCAGGGGCTCCTTTATGGAGCCCTTTTTAATGGGTAACGCGCACGCCTCAGGCCTTGGGCAACGCCGCAATCGCATCCACCGCCTGGCGAATCAGCGCCGGGCCTTTGTAGATGAAGCCCGAGTAGAGCTGCACCAGGCTTGCGCCAGCAGCGATTTTCTCGGCCGCGTGCTTGCCCTCGGTGATGCCGCCGACCGCGATGATCGGCAAACGCCCCGCCAGTTCAGCGGCGAGTACCTTGACGATGTGGGTGCTTTTGTCGCGTACCGGTGCGCCCGACAGCCCGCCCGCTTGATCGGCCTGCGCCAGCCCTTCAACGCCGACACGGCTGAGGGTGGTGTTGGTCGCGATCACCGCGTCCATGCCCGAATCCACCAGGGCCTGGGCAACCAGCACGGTTTCTTCATCGCTCATGTCCGGCGCAATCTTGATGGCCAGCGGCACGTGTTTGCCATGGCGAGCCGCCAACGCTTGTTGACGCTGACGCAAGGCTTCGAGCAACTGCTTAAGCGAATCGCCGAACTGCAGGCTGCGCAGGCCCGGGGTATTCGGCGAGCTGACGTTAACCGTGACGTAGCTGGCGTGCGCGTAAACCTTGTCCAGGCAGATCAGGTAATCATCCACCGCGCGCTCTACCGGGGTGTCGAAATTCTTGCCGATATTGATACCGAGGATGCCTGTGTACTTCGCCGCTTGAACACGCGACAGCAAATGGTCAACGCCCAGGTTGTTGAAGCCCATGCGGTTAATGATTGCCTCGGCTTCCGGCAAGCGAAAAATGCGTGGCTTGGGGTTACCCGGTTGTGGCCGGGGCGTCACGGTGCCCACTTCGACAAACCCGAAGCCCAGTTGCGCAAAACCGTCGATGGCCGTGCCGTTCTTGTCCAGGCCAGCCGCCAACCCGACCGGGTTCGGAAAATCGAGCCCCATCACCGACACCGGCAGTTTTACCGGCGCCTTGCATACCAGGCCATTAAGCCCCAGGCGGCCACCGGCACCGATCAGGTCCAGGGACAGATCGTGCGAGGTTTCCGGGGAGAGTTTGAACAACAACTGGCGGGCCAAGGTATACATGGGCGGGCGAGACTCGGATGGCGGCAAAAGGTGGCGCCGATTATAGCCGGGGTGGCGCGCCAGGTGCGAGGTGCGCCGCCCAATCGTCAGTGGCGCTGCGCAACCAACGCCTCATACCGAGCCCATATTTTTTCGGCATAACGCATGCGCAACGTCTCACGCTCAGGCGACCCGCCTGCGTTGTAGGAGCCCACGGCGGTCCAGTTGTAGCCGAAACGCTGAATGAACTCGGCAAGGATCGAGGCCGCCACTTCGACTGACAAACACGGCTCACTCAACAGTCGGTCTTCGGTAATCCCCAGCTTAAGCAGACGCGGCAGATGCATGCTGTTGATCTGCATCAGGCCAATATCCCGCGAGCCATCGGTGTTGCTGTGGTTCATCGCTTCTGTGCGGTAACCCGATTCCACGGCGGCGATGGCCTGCAGCAACTCCGGCTCGATGTCGTAGCGGCTGGCTACCTCATCCCAGCAACTGGCCCAAGCCTGATGGCTGCCCATCATTACGCACAGCAGCAAGCCTTGGCTCAGAAGCTTAATCATGGGTCACCTGGCCACAGGCCGAACAAACGTGCCGCACGACCGCGCGTTCGGGATTGCGCGGTTCGTGACCCTCTGTGTGTACGGCACAGGTAAAGCGATAACCCTGGCCATAGATGGTCTTGATAAACCCTTTGTCTTGCTTGAGGTACTTGCGCAACGCATAGATGCAGCGGGTGAGCGACTCTTCTGCGACCTCGCCACGCGGCCAGACCAACTCAAGCAAACGATCCTTGGTGATCAATGCCCCCTCGGCGCCCAGCAGCAGCCGCAGCACATGCCACTCTTTGGGCGGCAATTGAATATCGACGCTTTCGCCGGTCAAGCGGCCATCGCTCTGCAAGGTCCAGCCCGCAAACACCCGTGAGGCCGCAAGCGCTTCATTCACGAGGGTCATACACACCTCTGCATCCGACTACTGACATTGAATTCCTTGTTTCCAAAAACGGCCGATACGGCAACATCACGACTATAAAAACCTGAGTCGCCAACAACGTTAGGAAAAAACCCATTTGATCGAGGCATTTGGCATGCACTGCGTAGGACTTTTCGCAGTCATGCGCAGCAAGCGCTCAGGCAAGCGTCAAGATGTGCGCTTAATCGGGCTATTTCATTCAGCGTCCTCACGGTTTTCACGCACAAACGCGCGCTCCACGCGCTCATGTTGGCTCTGAGTCAGCGGTGGCGGGCCGACGGCGCCGGCCAACATCTTGGTGTCGAGCCCTACCGCACGCGCCTGGATCACAAATAGCCGTACCTGCGCACGTCGGCCGCGCGCGCTCGCTTCGTCGTCACGTCGAAAACCGCCCAGCCATAGACGCTTGCCCTGAGGCACGCGCACCACCGTGCTGATACCGACTCGCCCCACCCCGCCTGCCGCACCGGGCCTGAGTTTGCTGTCGAGCTGACGGTCATCCTTCAGGGTCAGGAGCATTTCGATTTGATTCGATTCAACAAAACGCGCAAGCACACTGGCATCAGTGCCATACCGCACGGGCTGCCAGTCTCGGTCATCGTCCCCGGAGCCTTGCAGGTAAAACGTATGGTTGTCCTGGAAAACCGCCGGAACGTTTTCCTCTGTGAGCACCGCGGGGAACGCGGTCACCCTGGCTTTACGGCGACGCTCCAGCGCACCGAGCTGCAGCATCAAGCGCTTGTCGTCGAGAGGTTCCAGCACGCGCGTCGGCGACGGCGAATCGTTGCTGCCCTGAGCCCAGGCCGCGTCGATTTTCTGGAGTTCGTCGCGGTCTACGTCTAACTGCCACAACGACACTTCAACCGGCCGCTTGGGTGTGTCGAGCGCCTCTACCAGCGCTTCAATCGCTGCCACCTGGGCAGGTTTGCCCTTGACCAACAAGCTGTTGGAGTCAGGGTAGGCCATCACCAACAGGCTCTTGTCGGCCAGTAAACTCACGGGGCGCTGCGCGCCATTCTTCTGCTCGATGGCCAGCACGGCGTCGATCATCGAGGCCATGCCCGACACAGTGACCTTTTCGTCACCCATGGCGTACTGACGGTCGGCCACATGGGTATTGAACACCTGCACCACACCGAAGGTCTGCGCACCCACGCGCACCTCGCGCGGTTGCTTGTCCATCAGTTGGGCCAGGTGCAGTACCTGGTCCACATAATCAGGTGGCCCCGACACATAGAACGTGCGCGCACCGCTCTCGCGCAAGGGGAAGCGTGATTCATCCAGCCCCGATCGGCGCATGAACCCTCGCAGCCTGTCGACCGAAATATGCCGCAGTGCCACCGCAGAGCTTTTCGCTTCGCCTGCGTCATAGAGATAAAACACTTGCCCGTTGCTGTACCAGATCAGCCCTTGCTGCTGCGCAACCGCCTCAAGCGTGAGCTGCGGCGCCGCCAGATCGAAGGCCCCCGAAATGCGTTTACGCGCGACTTCGCGGCTGACCACCACGGGCAAGCCCAACGGCACCGACAGCGCAGTAAAAAAGGTGTGCAAGCTTTCATCCCGCGCCAGGTAGCTGTCCCCTTGGGCATGAACATTTGCTGACAACAATGCGAGGCACATCAACCAGAAATGCAACCAGAAATGCAACCTGTGATGCAGCCAGTGGTGGCGCATCATGGCCGGGGAATCGATAGACACCATGGGGTTCCTGGCAGTCTGGCGTAAAGAGGCGGCCATACTGAAAGGCAGACGCGTTTGAATCTTGATGGAAAGCTGACGGAAGACTGCGCCTGTCTGCGCGTGGCATGTGCCTTGCTACGAACTCCGCATAAGCGCGCACCAACGTCGGAGCGTGCCTACCGACAAAGGCGTCGTTATCCTGCAATGGCCTGTAGCGCCATCCCGGGAAACGACGCTTTTTTTTGACAGATAAGGTAGGTGTTGATGAACGATTCGGTCGACAACAGCCCGGTGAACAATCCGCTGGCTTGGGTAAATGGCAGTGACGCTCCGGAAAAGAGCAGCCTCGACCTGGGCTTCATGGCGCTGACCGACTGCGCCTCACTGGTGGTGGCCGCGACCCAAGGCTTCGCCCAACCGTTCGGTCTGACCTTGAACCTCAAGCGCCAATCATCGTGGGCCAACCTGCGCGACAAGCTGGTCAGCGGTGAACTGGACGCGGCGCAAAGCCTGTATGGGCTGGTTTATGCGGTGCATTTGGGCATTGGCGGCGTTGCGCCTACCGACATGGCCGTGCTGATGGGGCTCAACCAAAACGGCCAGAGCATCAACCTGTCAAACAGCCTGCAGCAGCAGGGGGTGGTCACTCCTGAGGCACTCGATCGCCACGTGCACCAAAGCCGTACAAAACTGACTTTCGCTCAAACATTCCCCACTGGCACGCACGCCATGTGGCTGTATTACTGGCTGGCAAGCCAAGGCATTCATCCATTGCTGGATGTGAACAGCGTGGTGGTGCCGCCGCCGCAGATGGTCGCGCACCTGCAAGCGGGGCGCATCGATGGCTTCTGTGCCGGCGAACCGTGGTGCGCCAGTGCGGTAAAACACAACCAGGGGTTTACCCTGGCAACCACACAGGCGATCTGGCCGGACCATCCGGAAAAAGTCCTCGGCTGCACTCAGGCCTTTGTCGACCAATACCCCAATACCGCACGCGTGCTGGTGATGGCGGTACTTGAAGCCAGCCGTTTTATCGAACAAAGCCAGGAAAACCGCCGTTCTACCGCGCAGTTGTTGAGCGCCCGCGAATACCTCGACGCACCGCTCGATTGCATCGAGCCGCGCTTGCTGGGTGCCTATGATGACGGTCTGGGCAACCAATGGCAGGACCCGCATGCATTGCGCTTTTTCGGTGATGGCGAGGTGAACCTGCCCTACCTGTCAGACGGCATGTGGTTCATGACTCAGTTCCGGCGCTGGGGTTTGCTGCGCGAAGACCCGGACTACGTGGGCATCGCCCGTAAGGTGCAGCAATTGGACCTGTACCGCCAGGCCGCCAACGCCGTTGGCGTGCCAGCAAACAGCCAGGACCTGCGCAGCAGCCAATTGATCGACGGCAAAATCTGGAACGGCTCTGACCCCGCCGCCTACGCCCGCAGCTTCCGCTTGCATGCGATGGTGGACGATTCCAGCCGCCAAGCGCTGCGCTGACAGGACGACCGATATGTTGCGAATACTGTTGATCAACGACACCCCGCGCAAGGTCGGCCGCCTCAAGGCTGCGCTGACAGAGGCCGGGTTTGAGGTGATCGATGAGTCCGGCCTGACCATCGACCTGCCCGCGCGCGTCGAAACAGTGCGCCCGGACGTGATTCTGATCGATACCGAGTCACCAGGCCGCGATGTGATGGAGCAAGTGGTGCTGGTGAGCCGCGACCAACCACGGCCAATCGTGATGTTTACCGACGAACACGACCCCAGCGTAATGCGCCAGGCGATCAAGTCCGGCGTCAGCGCGTATATCGTCGAAGGCATCCAGGCCCAGCGCCTGCAACCGATCCTTGATGTGGCCATGGCCCGCTTTGAAAGCGACCAGTCGTTGCGCGCGCAGCTGCACGCACGCGACCAGCAGTTGGCCGAACGTAAACGCATCGAGCTGGCCAAAGGCATGCTGATGAAAATGAAGCACTGCAATGAGGAAGAGGCCTACACCCTGATGCGCCGCCAGGCAATGAGCCGCCAACAGAAGCTGATCCAGGTGGCGGAGCAGATCATCGCAATGAGCGAGTTGCTCGGCTGAACAACCGGCCGCGTTGGCGCAGGACTTGCTAAGCATTCATTACAGGTAACCAACGGCGGTTGCCCCCTCTACGACAAAGACGTCGCCCACCCGGTTTGCCGAGCAAACCCGGTGGCGGCGTTTTTTCGTTTTGGCCCCAGTTCATGGGGCCGGTGGGGCGGCCTCAACCGGCTGTTCCATCACAGGCCTTCTTACAAGACTCCCAACCGTTGAGGTGCGTGATGAAATCAAGCTTCTGGAAATCCGGGCACACCCCGACCCTGTTTGCCGCGTTCCTGTATTTCGACCTGAGCTTCATGGTCTGGTACTTGTTAGGCCCACTGGCGATACAGATCGCGGCCGACTTGCACCTGACCACCCAGCAACGTGGCCTGATGGTAGCGACGCCGATTCTGGCGGGCGCGGTGCTGCGCTTTCTAATGGGCATGCTGGCCGACAAACTGTCGCCCAAGACCGCCGGGCTGATCGGCCAGGTGATTGTGATCGCAGCCTTGTTCGGGGCCTGGAAACTCGGGGTGCACAGCTACGAGCAAGCCCTGCTGCTGGGCGTATTCCTCGGCATGGCCGGTGCGTCTTTTGCGGTCGCGCTGCCCTTGGCCTCCCAGTGGTACCCGGCCGAGCACCAAGGCAAGGCCATGGGCATCGCCGGCGCCGGCAACTCCGGCACCGTGTTTGCCGCATTGCTCGCGCCTTTATTGGCCGCGGCGTATGGCTGGAGCAATGTGTTTGGCTTCGCGCTGATTCCGTTGATTCTCACCCTGATTGTCTTCGCGTGGCTGGCACGCAATGCGCCTGAGCGCCCGAAAGCCAAATCCATGGCCGACTATTTTAAAGCCTTGGGCGACCGCGACAGCTGGTGGTTCATGTTCTTCTACAGCGTGACCTTTGGCGGCTTTATCGGCCTGGCGAGCGCCCTGCCCGGTTATTTCAACGACCAATACGGCTTGAGCCCGGTGACCGCCGGTTACTACACCGCCGCTTGTGTGTTTGGCGGCAGCCTGATGCGCCCACTGGGCGGCGCGCTGGCTGACCGTTTCGGCGGTATTCGGACCCTGCTCGGCATGTACGGCGTAGCAGCCGTGTGCATCGCAGCGGTGGGCTTCAACCTGCCAAGTTCTTACGCTGCACTGGCCCTTTTCGTCTGCACCATGCTCGGCCTCGGCGCAGGCAATGGCGCAGTGTTCCAACTGGTGCCGCAACGCTTTCGCCGCGAGATCGGCGTAATGACCGGCCTGATCGGTATGGCCGGTGGTATCGGCGGCTTCGCCCTGGCGGCAGGCATGGGCGCAATCAAGCAGAGCACCGGCAGTTATCAGATGGCCCTGTGGTTGTTCGCCAGCCTTGGTGTATTGGCCTGGTTCGGCCTGCACGGTGTTAAACGCCGTTGGAGAACCACGTGGGGTTCGGCCGCAGTGACTGCCGCACGCGTCTGATGAGCTTGCAACTGAGCGTCGCCCAAGCCAGCGCTATCGGCCCTCGCGCGGAAAACCAGGATGCACTGCGGGTGGTCACCCCCGTGGCGGAACTGGCCGCGAGTAAAGGCTACCTGTGCGCCATCGCCGATGGCGTCAGCCAATGCGCCGACGGTGGCCTGGCCGCGCGTTCGACCTTGCAGGCGCTGGCCCTGGACTACTACGCCACGCCGCAAACCTGGGGTGTGGCGCAGGCACTCGAACGTTTATTGCTCGCACAAAATCGCTGGCTGCAGGCCAACGGCGGTGGTCAGCCGTTGCTGACCACGCTCAGTGCACTGGTATTTCGTGGCCAGCGTTTTACCCTGGCGCATGTCGGTGATTGCCGCGTGTATCGCTGGCTGAACGGCGAGTTGCAGCGCATCAGCGAAGACCATGTGTGGGAACAACCGGGCATGCAGCACGTGCTCAAGCGCGCCCTCGGCCTGGACCAACACCTGGTGCTGGATTTTCTCGACGGTGAACTGCGCGAAGGTGAGTGTTTCCTGCTGCTCAGCGATGGCGTGTGGGCCACGTTGGGCGATCACAGCATCAGCGCGATTTTGCGCGAGCAAACTGACCTCGAGCTGGCAGTAAAAACCCTGGTTAACGCTGCGCATTTGGCCGGCAGCCAGGATAACGCCAGCGCCTTACTGGTGCGCATCGACAAGCTCGGCGCCGCCACGCTTGGCGATGCGCTGGTGCAGTTACAGCAATGGCCATTGCCACCGCCACTGAAAGCCGGGCAACGCTTTGAAGGCTGGCAGGTTGAAAGCGTGCTGGCGCAGAGTCGGCAGTCGCTGCTGTACCGGGTGCGCGATGCCCAACAGCAACCCTGGCTGCTAAAAACCTTGCCGCTCAACCGCGACGACGACAACGATGCGGGCCAAGCCTTGCTGGCGGAAGAATGGTTTTTGCGCAGGGTTGCCGGGCGCGCGTTCCCTGAAGTGCATGCGGCCAGCGGGCGTCAGCATTTGTACTATGTGATGCGCGAGTACCCGGGGCCTACCCTTGCCGCGCTGTTCCAGCGCCAAGGCCCGCTGCCCTTGGCGCAATGGCAGTCAATCGCCGAGCGTTTGCTACGAGCCGTGGGTTTGCTGCACCGACGCCAGATCTTGCACCGCGATATAAAACCGGAAAACCTGCTGCTGGGCGACGATGGCGAACTGCGTGTGCTGGATTTCGGCCTCGCCTACTGCCCGGGGCTCTCCGAAGACCGCGCGCACTTGCTGCCTGGCACTCCGAGCTTTATTGCACCCGAGGCGTTCAGTGGTGAGCGCCCTACGCCGCAACAGGATTTGTACAGTGTTGGCGTGAGCCTGTATTACCTGCTGACCGGGCATTACCCCTACGGCGAAATCGAAGCCTTCCAACGACCGCGTTTCGCCCAACCCGTCAGCGCCAGTCGCTATCGCCCCGACCTGCCGGATTGGTTGCCACTCAGCCTGGAACGCGCGGTAGCGGCGCAACCGGGACACCGTTATGAAACCGCTGAAGAGTGGTTGCTGGTGTTGGAGCAGGCAGACCGTCGCGAATTAAGCGTGCGGCCACGGCCGTTGCTGGAACGTGAACCGCTCAAGGTCTGGCAAACCCTGGCCACCGTTTCGCTGTTGATCAATCTGGTGCTGCTGTATGGGTTGTTGCACCACTAGAAGGCAAATTCTCAGGTTGTTTCGACGCCTAGCCGAATAAAACCGCTACCGGCTGACTTGGCACAGCCGCTGCATTGGTTAACCCTACAACATACATAAACCCGCCCGTTCAACGTCGAATGGGCCCGTTTCCCGAGATAACGGGACCAGGACAAAGGCGTCCTCGCTAGGTAACCAGCGGGGACGCCTTTTTGTTTGCACGTGATTTTTCGAGCCATTGCGCAGACAACAGCGCCAGGGTTCGCATAACCGTCAGCGAGAAGGCTGCGAGGAGAACGACATGAACGCAAAAGTCTGGCTGGTGGGCGCAGGGCCTGGTGACCCGGAGTTATTGACCCTCAAGGCAGTGCGCGCGCTGCGCGAGGCCGACGTGGTGCTGATCGATGATTTGGTGAATGCGGCGGTACTTGAACACTGCGTTAACGCGCGGGTGATTACCGTGGGTAAGCGCGGCGGTTGCCGTTCGACCCCGCAGGATTTTATCCACCGCCTGATGCTGCGTTACGCACGCCAAGGCAAGTGCGTGGTACGCCTGAAGGGCGGTGACCCGTGTATTTTTGGTCGCGGCGGCGAAGAGGCGATGTGGCTGCGCGAACGCGGGGTTGACGTTGAACTGGTCAACGGGATCACAGCGGGTTTGGCGGGCGCAACGAATTTTGATATTCCGCTGACGTTGCGCGGTGTAAGCCGCGGCGTAACGCTGGTCACGGCGCATACTCAGGATGACAGCAGCTTGAACTGGCGCGCACTGGCCGAGGGCGGAACCACGTTAGTCGTGTATATGGGCGTGGCGAAGCTTGAAGAGGTCCGTCAACAGCTGCTCGACGGCGGAATGGCTGCGGACATGCCGGTGGCCATGATCGAAAATGCATCGCTGCCGCAACAGCGTGAATGCCGCAGCGACCTGTCACACATGCATAGGGATGCACTGGCGTTCGCTCTGAAGAGCCCGGCCATTTTGGTGATCGGCAGTGTTGCCGCCACTGCGCAGGCAGCGTGCGTTGCAGCATCAGCCAGCGCCTGAGGCAAATTACAGGCGAAAAAAAGCCCGGCCTAAGCCGGGCTTTTTTCTACCACTCAATAATTACTGAGCAGCTTGTGCTTCAACCGAGGCTTCTACGCGACGGTTAACAGCGCGGCCAGCTTCAGTTGCGTTATCAGCAACTGGGCGGGATTTGCCGTAACCAACCGAGCTTACACGGTTAGGAGCGATGCCGTCTTTGACCAGAACTTGCTTGACCGCGTCAGCACGACGCTGGGACAGCTTCTGGTTGTAAGCGTCAGGACCGACGGAGTCAGTGTGACCTTCAACAACGGTGGTAGTTTGTGGGTACTGTTTCATAAAGTCAGCGAGGTTTTTCACGTCGCCGTAGCTGTTAGGCTTAACAACCGACTTGTCGAAGTCGAACTTCACGTCCAGCTCAACACGAACAACCTGAGCAACTGGAGCTTCTGGCTCTGGAGTTGGCTCTGGAGCTGGTGCTGGGGTAGGAGCTGGAGCTACTGCGCCAGCGTTACCGCCGAAGTTCACACCCAGGCCGACCAGTGCGGAGTAATCCCACTTGCCGTTGTCCAGAGCGTAGTCAGCTTCAACACCGGCACGAGCGTACAGGTTGTTGGTGAAGTAGTACTTCACACCAGCGCCAGCGATAGCCAGGGTGGACTGGTCGCGACCGCTGTGGCCGTCAGCTTGAACGTTGGTACGGCTCTGGTGGCCGAAACCGCCTTCAACGTACGGACGCAGGCTGTCAACGCCAGCCTGACCGAAGTGGTACTGAGCAGTCAGGCTGCCAGTGTCGCCTTTGATCTTCTGGTTGCCAGTACCGTCGTTCGAACGGGTGTGGTTAGTCTTGTCGTACGACAGGTTCAGCTCCAGGTCGTCGGTCAAGAAGTAACCAATACGAGCGCCTGGGTTGAAGCCGTCTTCGATGTGCTTAACGCTATCGTTGAACTGCTTTTTGTAGAACAGCTCGCCTTCAACTGCGCCTTGGCCTTGTGCCAGTGCGCCGAAAGAAGTAGCGGCAATAAGAGTACCAATGGCCAAGCCCAAGGTGTTTTTCAGTTTCATCCGTTAAATCCCCATCTGGTGATTGTAAAGCAGTCCCACAAACCGGGGGACAACTCGGCGACAAGTCTAACAGAACTTGCCTACACGTAAGAGATATTTGCCACGCACTAAGTTTCAGTCTCGCCCGCAAATTTCTCACGTAATTTATCAAGAGCACGTTTGTAACGCATTTTTGTAGCACTCAAGCCCATATGCATGATGTCAGCAATCTCCTGAAACTCGAGCTCTGCGACGAATCGCAGCACCAGAATTTCCCGGTCAATTGGATTCACATGCACCAGCCAGCGATCGAGTCCGGCCTTTTCCTCGGGTACCGGCGCCTTTTCTTCAGACGCTTCCTCAAGGGGGTCCAGACTCAAAGCGTCCATCAAGCGACGCTTTCGCCGTTCCTTCCGATACTGTGTGATGCATTCGTTGTACGTGATGCTGTACAGCCAGGTCTTGAACTTCGATTTACCCTCGAAATTCTTCAAGCCATACAACACCTTAAGCATCACTTCCTGACAGACATCGTCCGCATCTCTATCGTTCCCCAAATATCTTGAACAAACGTTGAACAGAGTGCGTTGATACCTGCGCATTAATTCTTCGTACGCACGGGTTACGTGAAAAAGCTCCGTGTGTGCACGCGCGACCAGCTCCTCATCAGAGAGCTCACGGGGGTCATAGCGCGTGGACAGCGTTTGGGCTTTATTCAAAACAAATCGTGCCGACAGTCAGGTCAATGTGCGCTACACCCGGTCAGCCGGGTTTGCGGCGGCGTACATTAGCAGGATGCCGGGTTAGCGGCTACTGACCTGCTGTTCCAGGAGAATCCGATTGGACAGCGACACCAGGTCCCCGTCATCGGTCAGCACCGTCGTCTTGACTGTGCCGATCTCCTCAATTTGCCCTTCGACCTCGCCCACACGTATCTGTTGCCCAACCTGATACAGCTCACGCACGTAGATCCCCGCAAGGATCTGACCGGCAATTTGCCGGCTCCCCAAACCCATGGCCAGCGCAACAGCCAGACCAACGGTAATCAAAACAATCACGATCACGTGGTTGAGCAGGTCGGTTTTGACCTCCAACTGGCTGATCGCGACGGAAATACTGATGATGATCACCAGCCCCTGAGCAATTCGCCCCAGGCCCGCAGCATAGTCGAGCCCCACACCTTCGGCAGCCCCGCGCACCAGCCCATTCGCCAGTTGCGCCAGCAAAACGCCTACCAACAGCACCAGCGCGCCGCCAAAAACTTTCGGCAAATACAGCGCAAGCATGTCGAGCGTAGCTGAAACTCGCTCAAGTCCAAGCGATTGAGCTGCAGAAACCAGAAAAATAAGCAAAACAAACCAATAGACGATCTTCCCGACCAGGGTAGAGATCGGCACTTGCAGCCCGGCGCGGCCTAACAGCTTAGTCAGGCCGGTGCCTCCCATCAATCGGTCAAGGCCCAGTTTTGCGAGTAATTTGGAGAGCAAGGTGTCGAGCAGCTTGGCCACCACAAAACCCAACAACACCAGCACCAGTGCGCCAAACAGGTTGGGAATGAAATTCGCCACCTTCGTCCACAGCGCAGTCATCGCGGTGAACAGGCTCTGGGTCCAGAGATTAATTTCCATATTCAATCAGCCTTATCAGCAGTGCGAGCAACAGGTTTACGACGGGAAACCGGGGATACATGGGCCGAACCATTGTTCAGGGCCATCATCAACGCCGGCAACCAGCGACCGAGCAGACCGAACAGGTCACCCGCCCCCACCTGACGGTTGGCGGTTTTCAACACGCGGCCCAGGCATGCGTCGTCGTCACGGTTGGACGGCGAAGCATTGAGCATGTCACGTAAAGACTGTTCGAACGGATCGTGCATAAAGACCTCTCGCAAGTGTTTTAAAAGACGAGGGCAAAATTCCTGAGGTCACATAAGACCTTTACTACGTTCAGGTCATATTCAGCTCAAACCCAGCGCAATCGTCGAAACAGCCACCACTGCCCCAGTGCTACAGCCACCATCATCAGGCACGCAATCATAAAACCATAAGGGCTTGCAGAGAACGGAATGCCGCCCACATTTATACCCAGCAAGCCGGTCAAAAAACTCATCGGCAAGAAGATTCCGGTGATGATCCCGAAGCGGTACATGGTGCGATTCATACGCACGCTCAAGCGCCGATCTTCAGCCTCAAGCACAAGCCCCACGCGCTCCCGGGCCAATTCCAGCTCCTCCAGGTAGCGGGTCAGGCTGTTGTGTAACTCGTTCCAATAATCGGCATCATCGTCACAGAACCACGGTAATTTTATCCGCGTCAGTTGCGCGAAAATATCCCGCTGCGGCGCAAGGAAACGCTTCAGGCCAGCGGCACGCCGGCGGATCTGCAAAACACTGCCATGCTCCGGCGTATACCGTTCGTCGGTATCAAGTTTTTCCTCCTCGAAATCGACGATTTCGGACAGGTCAGTCACCAGATCCTGCACTTTATTGGTCAGGTACTGCGCCATATAAAGGATGAGTTCGGACGCAGTTTTTGGGCCTTTGCCGTCCGCCAGCTGCACCAGCAACTCATCGGTTGCGCGCAGCGGGCGCAGGCGCAGCGAAATCACACGGCTGGCCGCCGCAAAAATACGCACCGACACCATGTCTTCAGGTTCTGCGCCCGGGTTGAGATTGACCCCACGCAGGAACAGCAGTAATTCGGCGTCCGGAAGCGGCAACAGGCGCGGGCGGGTGTTCTCCTCCAGCAACAAGTCACAAGCGAACTCGCTCAAGCCACTGGATTTGCGCAGCCAGGTCTGGGTTTGCGGGTGGCTGCGATCCCAATGCAGCCACAGGCTTTCCTGCGGCTGCAATTGCAAGTCGTCGAGCTCAGTCCGGGCAATCCAACGCGCACCGCCTTTACCGTCCAGCACCAGGGCATGCACCAGCCCCCATTGCGCGTTTTCTTCCTCGAACATCCTCACCCCTATCGGCTACTGCAGTGTTTATTCAGGCATTTTCAGCGGGCTTGGCGAGACGATCACGCCATTATTGTCGGCGTAGAGGTACTCGCCCGGGCGGAACGTCACACCCGCGAAAGTCACCGCCACGTTGAGGTCGCCAATACCGCGCTTGTCGGTTTTCATCGGGTGAGTCGCCAGTGCCTGCACACCCAGGTCAGTTTGGGCGATGACATCGACATCACGGATGCAGCCGTAAATCACCAGCCCTTCCCAGCCATTTTTGGCAGCTTTCTCGGCGAGCATATCGCCCAACAAGGCGCGACGCAGGGAACCCCCACCGTCGACCACCAGCACCTTGCCGGCGCCTGGTTGATCAACCTGTTCCTTGACCAGGGAGTTGTCTTCGAAGCATTTGAGGGTGACGATTTCGCCACCGAAGGAGTCTCGGCCACCGAAATTACTGAACATCGGCTCGACTACCTGCACCAGGTCCGGGTAGGCGTCGCACAGGTCGGGCGTCACGTAATGGTTCATCGAGAAACTCCTGTTATCAAAGAAGAGGTCCAACATCCCAAGGTGTACATTAGAAAAACGCGTCGCAACAGGCATTCTTTAAGTGTTCCGCGTTTGACGGCGGCCATGATCGGACCCACCCCGGCGCAACGCAATAGGCACTGAGCGACTGAATATGACCAGAAGCGTTTAACGCGTCATAGTTTAGCCGCAACCACGCGCGAGTGAAACGCCCCGAGCACAGCCCTGCGTCACGCCGTTTCCAACACCTGCGGCTGCGTTCCGAATAGAGGTGTCAGCGGATCTTTCAACCACTGCGCCACCAACGGCCACACTTCTGCCTGAGCGGCTTTACTGACCAGCATCTCGACATGCCCGAAGTCGCCGGTAAAGCCCTGCCGGCGCCCCAGGCACAGGTATTGGCGATGCTCGGCGCCGACTTGTTCAAACAACTTGCGGCACGCCCAATCCGGGTCTTGCTGGTCACCCGCCGCGCTGACGGCCAGCAACGGCACATCGACGTCGGCCAAGCCCTTCCACCAATCGCGTTCGGCGTCGCCGAAGCGGCCGAACAGGCCATTCCAGCGCATGGCTTCGATCAGTACGCCCGCCGGTTCATCTTCGGGGCCGCGCTTGAGCGTCGGCCCGGACAGCTGGGCAAAACGTTTCAGGAGGAAACGGCCGCTCCACTCCACCAGCGGAATTTTCAGCGGCCAATGGCTGCGGCTGACCTGGCAGCCAAACAACGCCACGGACGCAGCCGCCGCCGCACCCAAATGCTGACCACCCAGGGCCGCAGCCAGCGTGGTAGCGCCGAGCGAATGGCCGACCCAATGCGCAATCTGCCCGTTTTGCTCATGCACAAACGCGCCAATCGCAGGCAAATCGTAGCGCGCATAGTCTGCAACGCGATTTTTGGCGTAGTGCTGATTGCGCTTGGACAAGCCATGCCCGCGCATCTCCGGGATCCACACATCAAACCCCTGGCGTGCCAAATAGGCACCCAGCCGATGCCCTTGGGTGAGTACCAGAAACGCCGATTGGAAAAGCTGCCGTGCAATAAAATCACCGGCGTGCCCCGGTTCTCCGGGACATCGGCCAGACCCAAACGGGTCACGGCCAACTCGACGGTGCCGTCGGGGCTGTTGCCGGGTTTAAGCCGGTAAACATCTTCACTCAGGTCGCCGCGACGTTCAGCACTGATCAGGGCGACGGGAAACAGGTTGCTACTGCTTTGCATAATGCTCTTGCACAAAAAAGGGCGGCGTCCGGAAGGAGTTCCGCCCTGCACAGATAAGAATGCCGGTCGCCCTTGACGGGTGACCGGCACTTTTGAAGGGTCGACCTTAAGCGGGCGCTTGGCCTTCTGCCAGGAAGAACCAGGTTTCCAGCACGGAATCGGGGTTCAGCGAGACGCTTTCGATGCCCTGTTCCATCAGCCACAGGGCCAG
The DNA here is from genome assembly GCF_009296165.1 of Pseudomonas kitaguniensis. GTDB lineage: Bacteria > Pseudomonadota > Gammaproteobacteria > Pseudomonadales > Pseudomonadaceae > Aquipseudomonas > Aquipseudomonas kitaguniensis. The sequence continues at coordinate 66,841 of NZ_VUAZ01000019.1, forward strand.
GTCCGGGTGGTCGGAAGGGCCTTGGCCGCATATGCCGATGTACTTGCCGGCCTTGTTACACGCCTGGATTGCGTTGGACAGCAGCTTCTTGACCGCAGGGTTACGCTCATCAAACAGGTGGGCGATGATCCCGGAGTCGCGGTCCAGGCCCAGCGTCAACTGGGTCAGGTCGTTTGAGCCGATAGAGAAACCGTCGAAGAATTCGAGGAATTCCTCGGCCAGAATCGCGTTGGAAGGCAGCTCGCACATCATGATCACGCGCAAGCCGTTTTCACCACGCGAAAGGCCGTTCTCCGCCAGCAAGTCGACCACCTGGCTCGCTTCGCCCAAAGTGCGCACGAACGGCACCATGATTTCAACGTTGGTCAGGCCCATCTCGTTGCGCACGCGCTTGAGGGCGCGGCACTCCAGTTCAAAGCAGTCGCGGAACGCTTCACTGATGTAACGCGAGGCGCCACGGAAGCCCAGCATCGGGTTTTCTTCTTCCGGCTCATACAGCTTGCCGCCGATCAGGTTGGCGTATTCATTGGACTTGAAGTCCGACAACCGCACGATGACCTTTTTCGGGTAAAACGCCGCTGCCAGGGTGCTGATGCCTTCCACCAGTTTCTCGACATAAAAGCCCACCGGGTCGTTGTAACCGGCGATGCGTTTGTCGACGCTTTCCTTGATCTCCAGCGGCAGACCGTCGTAGTTGAGCAAGGCCTTGGGGTGCACGCCGATCATGCGGTTGATGATGAACTCCAGGCGGGCCAGGCCTACACCGGCGTTCGGCAACTGCGCGAAGTCGAAAGCACGGTCCGGGTTGCCGACGTTCATCATGATCTTGAACGGCAGGTCGGGCATGGCATCGATGGAGTTTTGCTTGATGTCGAAGCCCAGCTCGCCTTCAAAGATGAAGCCGGTGTCGCCTTCAGCGCAGGAAACCGTCACGCCCTGGCCGTCTTTCAACAGCTGGGTGGCGTTGCCGCAACCGACGACCGCTGGAATACCCAACTCACGGGCAATGATCGCCGCGTGGCAGGTACGCCCGCCGCGGTTGGTGACGATGGCACTGGCGCGCTTCATCACCGGCTCCCAGTCCGGGTCGGTCATGTCGGACACCAACACGTCGCCTGGCTGGACTTTGTCCATCTCGGACACGTCCTTGATGATGCGCACCTTGCCCGCGCCGATGCGCTGGCCGATGGCACGGCCTTCGACCAGCACGGTGCCGGTTTCCTTGAGCAGGTAGCGTTCCATGACGTTGGCCGACGTGCGGCTTTTCACGGTTTCCGGGCGCGCCTGCACGATGTACAGCTTGCCGTCGTCACCGTCTTTGGCCCACTCGATGTCCATCGGGCACTTGTAGTGCTTTTCGATGATCATCGCTTGCTTGGCCAACTCGCTGACTTCAGCGTCGGTCAGGCAGAAGCGCGCGCGTTCGGCCTTGTCGACGTCAACGGTTTTTACCGAGCGACCGGCCTTGGCCTCGTCGCCGTAGATCATCTTGATCGCCTTGCTGCCCAGGTTGCGGCGCAGGATCGCCGGGCGACCGGCCTCAAGCGTGTGTTTGTGTACGTAGAATTCGTCCGGGTTGACCGCGCCTTGTACGACGGTTTCACCGAGGCCGTAGGCGCCAGTGATAAACACCACGTCACGAAAGCCGGATTCGGTGTCGAGGGTGAACATCACGCCGGCAGTGCCGGTTTCCGACCGCACCATGCGCTGCACACCGGCAGACAAGGCCACCAGCTTGTGGTCGAAACCCTGGTGTACGCGGTAGGAAATGGCACGGTCATTGAACAGCGAGGCGAACACTTCCTTGGCCGCGCGAATCACGTTTTCAACGCCGCGAATATTCAGAAAGGTTTCTTGCTGGCCGGCAAACGAGGCGTCCGGCAGGTCTTCGGCGGTGGCCGAGGAGCGCACAGCGACGGCCATGTCCGGGTTGCCAGCCGACAGCGTGGCGAAGGCTGCGCGGATTTCTTCGTTGAGCTTCTCGGGGAACTCGGCTTCCATGATCCATTGGCGGATCTGGCTGCCGGTCTTGGCCAGGGCGTTGACGTCGTCGACATCCAAAGCGTCCAGCGCAGCGTGGATCTGGTCGTTGAGGCCGCTCAGTTCGAGGAAATCGCGGTAAGCCTGGGCAGTGGTGGCGAAACCACCGGGCACTGAAACACCCGCGCCTGCAAGGTTACTGATCATCTCGCCGAGGGATGCGTTCTTGCCCCCCACATGCTCTACATCATGGACGCCGAGCTTATCGAGGGAAACTACGTACTCTACCAAGGTGATCTCTCCACTTTCTGTGTTGGAAAAGCTCAGGACGCCGGTTGCTCAGTAGGAGCATTCGCCAGCGCTTGTGGCCTGGACCTGGAAAATAAGTGAGAATGCGGCCCACTGCGGGACGGCAAAATCGCGCCTATCATATCCAAGATTCGCCATCAGCTTAAGGCCCAGGGCTCAAATGAAACGATCTGCTTTCTTTATCTCGGACGGCACTGGCATTACAGCCGAAACATTGGGTCAAAGCCTGCTCGCGCAGTTCGAAAACATTACCTTCGCCAAATTCACGCGGCCCTACATAGACAGCGTAGATAAAGCGCGGGCCATGGTACAACAAATCAATCTGGCGGCCGAAAAAGACGGCTTTCGTCCAATCATTTTTGACACCATCGTCAATCAAGACATTCGAGAGATCCTGGCGACCTCCAACGGTTTCATGATCGACATCTTCTCGACGTTCCTGGCGCCGCTGGAACAAGAGCTGAGCGAACACTCCTCCTACTCGGTGGGCAAGTCCCATTCCATTGGGCATAACTCCAATTATATGGAGCGCATCGAGGCGGTGAATTTCGCCCTCGACAACGACGACGGCGCCCGCACGCATTACTACGACAAGGCCGACTTGATCCTGGTGGGCGTGTCGCGCTGCGGCAAGACCCCGACCTGCTTGTACATGGCCATGCAATTCGGCATCCGTGCGGCCAACTACCCGCTGACCGAGGACGACATGGAGCACCTGACGCTGCCCGCCGCCCTGCGCGCGCACCAGCACAAGCTGTTCGGCCTGACCATCGACCCGGACCGCCTTACCGCGATTCGCAACGAGCGCAAGCCCAACAGCCGCTATTCGAGCTACGCCCAGTGCGAGTTCGAAGTGCGTGAAGTGGAAAATCTGTTCCGGCGCGAGAATATTGCGCACATCAATTCCACGCATTTTTCGGTGGAGGAGATTTCGGCGAAGATCTTGGTCGAGAAAGGCGTAGAGCGGCGCTTCAAATAATCTTCATTGCCTGACCTGACGCCTTCGCGAGCAAGCCCGCTCCCACATTTGGAAGGCACTTCATTCCCCTGTGGGAGCGGGCTTGCTCGCGAAGAACGATGATGCGGTCTTAAAGGTGGAACCTGCCGCCGCCCTGCCCCAGCGCGGTGGCCAGTGCATCAAACCCCGCCCTTAGCAATTGATCATCGCCCGACGTATTACAAATACTCGCCCGAATAAACTGCGGCACGGCCGTTTGTCCCACGGCAAATGCCTCGGCGGTGGCGATCAGGTAATTATTCTGTTTGAGCTCCGCCTCGATTTCCGACGCACGCCACGGCTCCGGCACTTCGATCCAAAAGTGCGGGCTGTTCAGATGAGTACGGTATTGCAGGCCCGCCAACAGGTCCCGCACGAGGGCTTTGCGCCGGCTGATCTCGCTGATCTGCTGGCTTAACAGGTATTGCGCGGTGCCGTTTTCGATCCACTGCGTCGCCAGTTCCAGGGTCACCGGCGTGGCCATCCAGCAGGTCGAGCGCAACGCCGCCGAAACACGGCTGACCAAGGCGGGTGGCGCATGCACATACCCCACACGTAACCCGGCGGACACCGCCTTGCTCAAGCTACTGATCAAAATCGTACGCTCGGGCGCGAAAAAACTCATCGGCGGCGGCCGGTCTTCTACCAATACGCCGTGGGCTTCGTCTTCAAGAATCAGCAGGTTGTGTTCGCGACAGACTTTCGCCAGCGCTTCGCGGCGCGGGATCGACAGCACCGCCGTGGTCGGGTTCTGGATGGTTGGCGTGCAGTACATCGCTGAAACCCGGTGATTACGACAGACCTCATCCAATGCGCTGGGCAACACGCCTTCTTCGTCCATTTCCAGGCCAATCAAGCGCACGCCGAGCATGCGCGCGGCGGTGATCAGGCCGGGGTACGTGAGCTGTTCGGTCACCACCGTATCGCCCGCGCGCAACAGCGCCATCATTGCGCAGAGCAAACCATGCTGGCCGCCGTTGACGCAGATGACCTGCTCGGGGATCGGATGAAAATCGCGCTGTACCAGCCACTGCGCGCCGGCTTCACGGTAGCGTGGCAAACCCGCATCCGGGGTATAGGCGCTGATGTCCTGAAGGAATTTGGCGTTGCTCGACAAGGTTTGGAAGCTCTGCGCCAGAAACATCGTTTCTTGCCCAGGAATATGCATGTTACGGCTCATATCGAAGTACTGGCGCGGCTCATCGCTGACGTTGCGAAAGCCTTCATCACGCTGGCGCTCCATCCCGCGCTTGCGCACGAAAGTGCCGTCACCGACGCGCGCCACCACCAACCCCAGCCGCTCCAGCTCGCCGTAGGCCCGGCTGATGGTGCCGATGGTCACCCCTAAATTGTCGGAAAGCACCCGATGCGGCGGGAGTTTTCGCCCCGGCTCAATCAGGCCTTCGAGGATGCCCCGCTCCATCACATCGGACAGGCGCTTGTACTTAACGCCCTGCCCGTTGGACAAGCCCTCACGCATAATTGACACCATGTCAATATTTGTTTTGACAGCCATCTTTTGCCCTAATAGTGTGCTTTTTCGGGTTCAATCACGCAGTGAAACAACTTAATACACAGTCAATATAGAGTTCAATTCCGGCTCAGGGAAGTAATAAACGATGCCAATGTCCGCCGTTCTGGAAAACACTACAAAAACAAAAACTCAGAAACAGTGGTTGGCCGGCCTGGTCACCAGCGTGATGTTTCTTATCGTGTGCCTGAGTTGGGGCACCACGTGGCTGGGCATCAAGATCGCCGTCGAAAGCGTGCCACCGCTGACCTCTGCGGGCTTGCGCTTCTTGATCGCGTTTCCGCTGTTCCTGTGTTTTGCCCTGGCGCGCCGCGAGCCAATCCTGTTCCCACGTGAAAGCCGCTGGTTCTTTGTGTTCGTGACCCTGTCCTACTTCAGCGTTCCGTATTACCTGCTCAACTACGGCGAGATGCATGTCTCATCTGGCCTCACCGCGCTGCTGTTCAGCTGCATGCCGGTGTTTATCCTGATTTTTTCCGCGCTGTTTCTGCGCGAGCGCATCTACTTTTCCCAAATAATCGGCATCGGCATCGGTTTCGGCAGCCTCTACATGATCATCCGGGGCCAGGGCCTGCACCTGGACCACGCCGAGTTTTTCGGGGTGCTGGCGATTCTGACCGCAGCGGTCATGCACGCCTTGTGCTACGTGATTACCAAGCAAAAAGGCAGCGCCATCAGTGTGATCACCTACAACACCTTGCCCATCGGGATCGCCGGGTTGATGCTGTTTATGGCGGGCCTGTGGTTTGAAACACCGACCTTCGAAACCATCACCCTGCGCTCCTGGAGCGCGCTGTTCTACTTGGGCCTGGTGGCGTCGGTGGGCGGGTTCATCGTGTATTTCATGCTGCTCAAGCGCTTGAGCCCGATCATCTTGTCCTTCGTGTTCATCATCTTCCCGGTGTTCGCGGTGATCATCGGCGCCTGGTACGAAGGCGTGGCGATTTCACGTGACCTGATGCTGTACTCGGCGATTCTGCTGGCCGGTTTTGCGATCACCAAATTGCCCATCGAAAAACTCCTGGCCAAGAAAAATTGATGCCTCATCAACCCGAGGGAAGCATGCACGTGCTCCGCCCCGCCGCGCTGGAACAGATCTACGCCCACGCCAGCCGTAGCTACCCGGAGGAATGCTGCGGTTTTGTGTTCGCCGACGGCAGCGTGTACCTGGGCAACAATATTCAGAATGAGTTGCACCACAAGAACCCCGACAGGTACCCGCGCAGCGCGGCGAATGGCTACACCTTTTGCGTCGCCGACACGCTGCTGATGAACAAGGCGTTTCGCAGTGATAACCCGGTGGTGGTGATCTACCACTCCCACCCGGACGTTGGCGCCTATTTCAGTGATGAAGACCAAGACAAGGCGCTGTTCCTCGGCGAGCCGATTTACCCGGTCAGTTACCTGGTGGTGGACGTTCGCCAGGGCCAGGCGCTGGGTTCAAAGCTGTTTGCCTGGGATGGCAAGCATTTCGCCCTTAACCCTTTCAACGACCTGCACACGGAGCTGTCCATGAACGCTGTCTCTTTCCCCGACATTCTGGTTCGCGTGGCCAAGCTGTCGGAATCGACCCTTGAGGGCACCGGATCGACATTGCGCGACGTCATTGAAAACCTCTGCAACCGCCATCCGCAGTTGCGCGAGCACCTGTTTCACGCACACAACAATCAGCTCAAGGACCACTTCCTGTTTACCGTCGGGGAAGCGCTGATCGATGCCGACGAACCTTTGCCGGAAAACGCCAGAATTGAAGTGCTTCTCGCCACTTCCGGCGGCATTGACGCAGAGACCCTGAGCAATGAAGAAGTGCAGCGCTACGTGCGCCACATCACGCTGCCCGGCGTGGGCCGCGAAGGTCAGTTGAACCTTAAAAAAGCCAAAGTATTGATCATCGGCACGGGCGGCCTCGGCTCGCCGATCAGCCTGTACCTGGCGGCGGCCGGTGTCGGCACGCTGGGCCTGGTGGATTTTGATGTGGTGGAAAGCAGCAACCTGCAACGCCAGGTCGTCCACGGCAACAGCACGTTGGCATGCCCAAGGTCGAGTCCGCCAAGCAGCGCCTGCAAGACCTCAACCGGCATATCCAGATCAACGCCCACAACACTGCCCTCACCGCCGACAACGCACTGGAACTGGTGGGCGCCTATGACCTGGTGATCGACGGCACCGACAATTTCGACACGCGCTACGTGGTCAATGACGCCTGCGTGCAGCTCGGCAAACCCTGGGTGTACGGCGCCATCTACCGCTTTGACGGGCAGATCAGCGTGTTCAACCATAAAGGCGGGCCGTGCTACCGCTGCTTGTTCCCGTCGGCGCCGCCAGCCGAACTGGCCCCCAACTGCAACGCCGGCGGGGTGATCGGTGTGCTGCCGGGCGTGGTCGGAATGATCCAGGCCACCGAAGCCATCAAGTTGCTGATCGGCATTGGTGAGCCGTTGTCCGGCCGCTTGATGCGCTTCGATGCACTGGCGATGAAGTTCAGCGAGGTGCGCTTCAAGCGCCGCGCCGACTGCCCCTGCTGCTCGGGGCTGCGCCACAGCGCCGCCGTGGCGCCAGCGGCTTGCGCAGATGCCATCACCGGCGCACCCGCGCTGGCCGAAGAACGCTACATCAAGCCGCGGGTACTCAAGCAACTCCTCGAACACCCGCGCAGCGCCGACGTGCTGCTGGATGTGCGCGACGCCAGCGAACTCGAAGTGTGCAAATTGCCGGGTGTGGTGAATATCCCTCTCGCTGAACTGGATGCGCAGCTCGGCAGCCTCAACCGCGACAATACGCACTACTTGATCTGCTACGCCGGCACCCGCGCCGAGCAAGCCGCCAGCACCTTGCTGGCGGCCGGTTTCGCCAATACCAAGGTCCTGCAGGGCGGCATGAAACACTGGGTTCGTGACGTCGAACCCGACATGCCGTTGTACTGAGCGGGGGCTGACTGATGTTGCATGACTCAATTCTCGACGTGATCGGCCACACGCCGATTGTGCGCCTGGCGCAGTTTTCCGAAGCCCTCGGCATCGAGGTCTACGCCAAGCTGGAATCGCTCAACCCCGGTGGCAGCCACAAGGCGCGCATCGCCTTGGGCATGATCCTCGACGCTGAACGCCGTGGCGTGTTGCTGCGGAATAGCGGGCAAACCCTGATCGAACCCAGCGGCGGCAACACCGGTATCGGTTTGGTCATGGCCGCCAATGTGCTGGGCTACAACGTGGTGCTGGTGATCCCCGACAACTACAGCCCCGAAAAGCAGAAGCTGCTGCGCCTGTACGGCGCCGAGGTGGTGCTGTCGGACAGCCGCCTCGGAAATAACTCCCACGGCGAAAAGTGCATGGAGCTGCAGCTGGAAAACCCCGGCTACGTGATGCTCAACCAGCAGCGCAATGGCGCCAACCCGCAAACCCACCGCGACAGCACCGCGCCGGAAATCATCCGCGCGTTCGGTGAGCGGCGCGTGGATTACTTCGTCAGCGGCATCGGCACCGGCGGCCATATCACCGGCATCGGCGAAACCCTCAAAGCCACCTGGCCGTCGATCCGCGTGATGGGCGTGGAACCGGAGGAATGCGACCTGCTGAAGAACCAGCACGCGCCGCACCATATCCAGGGCCTGTCGATTGGCCTGATCCCGAGCATTCTCAACATGGGCGTGATTGACGGCATGCTCAAAGTGTCACGCCAGGCGTGTACCGACATGATCAAACACATCATGCGCACCGACGCCATCAGCCTCGGGCTGTCCTCGGCCGCAAACATGGTTGCCATCGCCCAGCTCGCCCCCGAACTGCCGCGCAACACCGTGGTACTGACCCTGGTCTACGACAATGCCGACAGCTACCTGCCCCATTTCGACTAACCGGTTTGCCAACCATCCAGAATGCGGGGGTGCCTCCATGGGATGTTTTATCGACATGCAACAACTGCATGATGAGTTGCTCACCCACCTCATCCAGACCCTGACGCCTGCGCAGATGAAGCAGCTGGAACCGCACCTGGCGCCGCTGATCCAAAACGCCGCCCAGGCCGTGGCCGACGACTTGATCGCTTATGCCTATCGCGACCCGGCATCGCGCGGGCGCGGCGAGTTGATTCTGGAGGCGTACGCCTCGTTCAAAGCGGTGTTGTATTACCGGCTTGCACACCTTATATGGCATTTTCCAGAGCACACCAGCGGCGTGTTTTCAGGCATCGCCCTGACGCTCAGCAACCAGGGCAAGATCCTCTCCGGCGCAGAGATTCACCCGGCAGCACGCATCGGTCGCCGCTTTGTGCTGGACCACGGCTACGGCACCGTCATCGGCGAAACCTGCGAGATCGGCAACGACTGCTACATCCTCTGCGGCGTCACGTTGGGCGCCCGCGGCATTGCCAACAACCCGGATGGCAAGCGCCACCCGCGCCTGGGCAACAATGTCGAGGTTGGCGCCGGCGCCCGCGTGCTGGGTTATGTGTTGATCGGCGATAACGTGTTTATCAGCCCCTCGTGTGTGATCACCCAGGATGTGCCGGCGGGCACCAAGGTCAAGGTAGTCAACCAGGTTCAATTGCAAAAAAACACCGAAGCGGACAGCGGCCATTACCTCGGCGCGTTCGCCCTGGACGAGCGCTTGCACGTGGTCGGCGAAGTCAGCACCAGCCATAAGGTCACGGTGCTGGACGCCGACTTCCACCCGTTGCAGGGGCTGATGCTGGAACCCACGGTGAAGGAGCGGCATCACTTGCAATTTCGCCTGCGCCGCCTCGACCTCTGCGCCCCCCTGCCGCGCCTGCCGCTTAACCTGAAAGTCAGCGGGCCGGAGTTTGAAATCACCCTGCTTTCCCCGCCTGGCTTGAGTGCAATGGTGCGCCACCTGTTGCAAGCCAGCCCACTGATCGTCGGAGGTTGAACGTGCCCATGCACAGCATGCAAACCTTGGCGCTGTTCGACAGCGCGCCCTACCAGAACGCTTTTAACGCGCGGGTGATTGCCGTCAGCGAACACGGCATCGCCCTGGAACACACGCTGTTCTACCCCACCGGCGGCGGGCAACCTGGCGACACCGGGCACCTGACCCTGGCCGATGGCACGCGCGTGGACGTGATCGGCACCGTGCGCGACCCGTTGTTGCGCTCGGTCATCTGGCATCAAGTGCAACACTGCCCCGAGCAGTTGACCGCCGGGGTGCAAGTGGATGCCAGCCTGGATTGGGCGCGGCGCTATCAACATATGAAGATGCACACGTGCCTGCACCTGCTGTGCTCGATCATTGATGCGCCCGTTACCGGTTGCAGCATCAGCGCCGACAAGGGCCGCCTGGATTTCGACCTGCCGGAAATGACCCTCGACAAAGACCGCATCACCCACGACCTTAACGCCCTGATCGAGCAGGCCCACACGGTGAAAACCCTGTCGATGCCCGCCTCGGAGTACTCGACACTGCTGCAGATCACCCGCACGCAGGCGGTCGCGCCGCCGGCGATCAGGGGCTCGGTTCGGGTGATCGAAATCGCCGGGGTCGATATTCAGCCCTGCGGCGGCACCCACGTGATCAACACCGAAGAAATCGGCCGAGTGTTCTGCGAAAAAATCGAGAAGAAGAGCAAGCACAACCGGCGGGTGATCCTGCGCTTTGAGGCATAGCTTTAATCGAAGGACCAGTGTGGTTCACCGCCACACTCGCCGACTCCGTGCGTCCTAGCCCTGTTGCTGAAGTTGCCGCGTCAGGTTATCAACCTGCTGTTGAAGTTTTGAAATTGTGTCCTGAAACAAACCATCCATCTTGGTGAGCTGGGCTTCCAGTTTTGCGTTTTCTTGACTGAGATGTTCGGCCATGCCGGAAGCAGGCGCTGATGGCTCATCGGCTTGGGCCGGCGGTTGGTTTTGTGGAGCAATCGGCGTTTGCGGGTATACGTCGTCTGCCGCGGTACCCTGGGGGCTGTCCGCCTGCTCGGGAGGCGTCTGGCTGTCAGGAATGTTCATAGCGTTGACCCGTTGCACCAAACTATTCATGGCGTTAGTCAGTGTTTCAACGATCGAATTGAACTTGGTGAGTAGTTCGTCGAGCTTGCTGCTGAATTCACTGGTTACACGGGTCAACGCTTCAAGACTTCCAGACTGGCCTGGCTCCGTCACCGGCGTATTCGAGGTGTCTGGAGCGGGAGGTGTACCCGGCGCAGTCTGCTGGCGAGAGGTTTCGGCAGGCGCTACAGTCTGCTCATCGCCACGGCGGTTCTCAGGCTGAGGTCCAGGCGCAACCGGCGCGTCTTTAGGTTTTTTTTCTGACGCGTCAATGTGCTCAGTCAGGTCTATTATTTTCTGATTAAGTTGCCTGAGCATCGGATCAAATTTGCTGAGCAACGCATCGTATTTGGCGTGAAGCTCTTTATTTTTGGTCGTCAGCTCTGCCATCTGGCCTGTTGCATCGGCCCCTTGCGACTGCGGATGGTTAACGATTTTACTGTGGCTGGAAAACTGACCGCGCTGCTCTGGCCCCATCGGCGGGCGAGGCGGCGTTGAATCTGCCGAGCTGTCAGGCGTGTTGGCGTGTGCGCCGGGGGTGTCGCCGGAACGAGCAGGTGGCGGTGTTGGCGGCATTTCGTAGCCGTATTGGGGCGCATACTGTTGAGTGCTGACATTCGTCATAAAGTGCCTCTTGAGTTCCACGCGTGGTCCGCGTGCAGGTTTTTCGGACGACTTGGCGTACCCGTCATTCAGCTACTTTATTGGCCTGTACCGGCAACCAGTTCCAGGGACGCAAAAAATATCAGCTTGCCTGCGCCAGGCTCACAATCCGCCGGTGCCCAAACCACGGTTTCGTACAGGAAACTGACAGCAAATTTATGTGCTTGTAACATTCAGAAACGTACAATTCCGCCAGCAACGCCTCGTTGCCGCTGACTGACGAAAACAGCGCCCGTCCTTCTCGGTTGGGCATTCGTGCAGCAGCTAAGCTCACTCTCACCGCGCCTTTTTAACCTGAACGCTGCAGGACTGACTGCCTATGAACAGAGTGTTCCGTGACTATTTACCGGCGTCCACACTGCGCTTGCTACCCAACCGCTGGGACTTGGTTGCCCTGCCTCTGGTAATCGGCTTTCTACTGTTTTTTTCCATCACTGCCCGCGAAACCTGGGCCCCCATCGCCACCTTGCAAAGTGAAGTCATCTCCCTCGACCCGGCCAACCTGCCGGAATACGCGATGCGCACCACCTTGCGCATGCTCGCGGCAATGGTCGCGGCGCTGATTTTTACCCTGTTGTACGGCACCCTGGCCGCCAAAAGCCGGCGCGCCGAGAAACTGCTGGTGCCGGTACTCGACATCCTGCAATCGGTGCCGGTACTCGGGTACATCTCGTTTACGGTGACCTTCTTCCTGTTGTTGTTTCCGGGGCGGGTGCTGGGCGCCGAGTTCGCCGCAATCTTTGCGATCTTTACCAGCCAGGCCTGGAACATGACGTTCAGTTTCTACCAGTCGCTGCGCATGCTGCCGCATGACCTGGTGGAAGTGTCGACCAACTTGCGGCTGTCCGGCTGGCAAAAATTCTGGAAGCTCGACGTGCCGTTCGCCATGCCCGGGCTGGTGTGGAACATGATGATGAGCATGTCCGGCGGCTGGTTTTTTGTGGTCGCCTCAGAAGCGATCACCGTCGGCGACAAGACCATCACCCTGCCGGGCGTGGGTTCGTACCTGGCCCTGGCGATTGCCCAGAAAGACCTGCACGCCGTGGGCTATGTGATCCTCGCGATGATCGCGGTGATCCTGATGTACGACCAGTTGCTGTTCCGCCCGCTGGTGGCTTGGGCCGACAAGTTCCGCATGGAAACCACCGCCTCGCAAGGCGCCGCGCCGCAATCCTGGTTGCTCAACCTGATTCAGCGCACGCGCGTGGTGCAGCGCATGCTGCGCCCCGTCACGCGCACCATCAGCCGCATCGGCAACAAACGCTTCAGCCTGGCCGGCGGCGCGCTCAAGGCGTTGCCGGTGGAAACCCCGGCAGCCTCAAAAGTGATCGACTGGGTGTGGGGCACGCTGATTGCGCTGTTGGCCGCGTATGCGCTGTATCACATCGTGCAGTACGTCGGCACTGAGGTGACCCTCGCCGAAGTCGGCCATGTGTGTGTGCTGGGCCTGATCACACTGCTGCGGGTAGTCGGGTTGATTCTGATCGCCTCGCTGATCTGGGTGCCTTTGGGCGTGATGATCGGCCTGCGCCCAAAGCTTGCGGAAAAAATCCAGCCGCTGGCGCAGTTCCTCGCGGCATTCCCGGCGAACCTGCTGTTCCCGGTGTTCGTCATCGTGATCCTGCATTACAACCTCAACCCGGATATTTGGCTGAGCCCGCTGATCGTGCTGGGCACCCAGTGGTACATCCTGTTTAACGTGATCGCCGGGGCCAGCGCGTTTCCGAATGACTTCAAGGAAGCCGCCGCGAACTTCCGCATTCGCGGCTGGTTGTGGTGGCGCAAGGTGATGCTGCCGGGGATTTTCCCGTATTACGTGACCGGCGCCATTACCGCCTCGGGCGGTGCGTGGAACGCCAGTATCGTCTCCGAGTACGTGTCTTGGGGCCAGGACAACGTGGTTGCCCACGGGCTGGGCGCCTACATCGCGCAGACCACCGCGGCCGGCGACTTCCCGAAGATCGCGCTGGGCGTGGTGGTGATGTCGATCTTTGTAGTGGCCTTCAACCGCGCGGTATGGCGACCGATGTACGCCATTGCTGAAAACAAACTTCGTTTGAATTGACGGGATTCGCCGTGATGAATACCTATACCGCACACGCTGCCGCCACGCCGGAAATCTACTCGCTGAAAAACGTCAACCGGGTGTTCGGCAAAGGCAAAGATGAACTGCAAGTACTCAGCGGCGTCGACCTGAGCCTGCACGAAGGCGAGATCGTCGGCATGCTCGGTCGCTCCGGGTCCGGCAAATCCACGCTGCTGCGCATCATTGCAGGCTTGATCCAGCCGTCGTCGGGCGAAGTGCTTTACAACGGCGCGCCGTTGAACGGCCCAGCCGAAGGCGTGGCCATGGTGTTCCAGACCTTTGCGCTGTTCCCCTGGCTGACCGTGCTCGAAAACGTAGAGGCTGGCCTGCAAGCCTTGCAAGTCGAGCGCAAGGAAACCCGTCGGCGCGCCCTGGCGGCGATCGACCTGATCGGCCTGGACGGCTTTGAAAACGCCTACCCACGCGAGTTGTCCGGCGGCATGCGGCAGCGTGTGGGCTTTGCCCGCGGCCTGGTGGTTAACCCGACATTGCTGCTGATGGACGAACCCTTCTCCGCCCTCGACGTGCTCACCGCCGAAACCCTGCGCACCGACTTGCTGGACTTGTGGAGCGGCAAACAACTGCCGATCAAGTCGATCCTGATCGTGACCCACAACATCGAAGAAGCGGTGCTGATGTGCGACCGCATTCTGGTGCTCTCATCCAACCCCGGCCGCGTGGTCGCCGAGATCAAAGTGCCGTTCGCACACCCGCGCAACCGGCTCGACCCGGTCTTTCGGCAAATGGTCGACGACATCTATGCGCTGATGACCGACCGGCGCAGCGCCGATGCGAGCCGGGGTTTGCCCGAGCTGAAAATGGGCAGCCTGCTGCCGGAAGTCTCGACCAACTTGATGGCCGGTTTGATCGAAACCCTCGCCGCCGAGCCCTACAACGGCCACGCCGGTTTACCCACTGTGGCCGAACGGCGCCTGCTGGAAGTCGACGACCTGTTTCCGGTGGCGGAGATGCTTGAGCATCTGGGCTTCGCCGAACTCAAGGGCGCCGACATCACCCTCACCGACGCCGGCAAACTGTTCGCCGACTACGGCACCCAAGAGCGCAAAACCCTGTTCGCCGAGCACCTGATCCAGCATGTGCCATTGGCCGCGCGCATTCATCAGGTACTGCTCGAACGCAGCGGGCACCGCGCGCCACGCGTGCGTTTCGAACAGGAACTGGAAGACTCGATGACCGAAGCGTTCGTCGAAAAAACCCTCGAAAGCGTGGTGGCGTGGGGGCGCTATGCGGAGATTTTCTCGTATGACGACCACACCGAGACGTTCAGCTTGGATGATGTTGAAGGCAGCATGTGATTGCTTGAGGCCAACCCCGATTCGAATGTGAGATAAGGCTTTTGTGGGAGGGGCTTGCTCCCTCCCACACAACCTCCTACCCACATCAGTTTTTTAGGGGTTGTCAGATCACAAACAGGTCGACGAAGCGGTTCACCGGAGTCGCTTCAAGCGTTGCCTGGTCTTTGCACAACGCGAAAATCTCATCACTGCGCTGGGCGGTAAACCGCGTGGCCAGGTTGGCCCTGAACTTGTCCTCCAGCAACGGGATGCCGTCCACCCGCCGCCGCCGATGCCCAATCGGGTATTCCACTGCCACTGGCTCGGTGCTCGTACCGTCGCTGAAAAACACCTGCAGCGCATTGGCGATCGAGCGCTTATCCGCTTCCAGGTATTCACGGCTGTAGCGCGGCTCCTCAACGACAACCATCTTCTCGCGCAACACATCAATGATCGGGTGCGCGGCGTGAAACGCGTCTTCGTACTGCTCCGCCACCAGGTTGCCGAAGGCCAGCGGCACGGCGGTCATGTATTGCAGGCAATGATCGCGGTCGGCGGCGTTGGCCAGTGGGCCAACCTTGGAAATGATACGAATCGCCGACTCGTGAGTGGTGATCACGATGCGCTCGATTTCATCCAGGCGGTGCTTGACCAGCGGGTGCAAGGTCACCGCCGCTTCGCACGCGGTTTGCGCGTGGAATTCGGCGGGAAAGCTGATCTTGAACAGCACGTTTTCCATCACGTAGGTGCCGTACGGCTGGGACAGGCTGAACGCGCGTTTGTCCGCAGGCTTGAGTGCCAGGTCGTTGTTGCTGTGGCTGAACAGCACGTCATAAAAACCCCATTGTGGCGCGCTTAACACGCTTGGGATGCCCATCTCGCCGCGCAGCGCGATGTCCGCCAGGCGCACGCCACGGCTCGATGCATCACCCGCCGCCCAGGATTTGCGCGAACCTGCGTTCGGCGCATGGCGGTAAGTGCGCAGCGCCTGGCCATCGACAAACGCGTGCGACAACGCCGCGAGCAACTGCTCACGGTTGGCGCCCATCAGCTTGGCGGTGACGGCGGTGGAAGCGACTTTGACCAGCAGCACATGGTCAAGGCCGACGCGGTTGAACGAGTTTTCCAGCGCAATCACCCCCTGAATTTCATGGGCCATGATCATCGCTTCCAGCACCGCGCGCATGGTCAACGGCGCATCGCCATTGGCCACGCGTTTCTGCGACAGGTGATCGGCCACCGCGAGGATGCCGCCCAGGTTATCCGAAGGGTGGCCCCATTCGGCAGCGAGCCAGGTGTCGTTGTAGTCAAGCCAGCGCACGATGCAGCCGATGTCCCACGCAGCTTTTACCGGGTCCAGGCGCAACGAGGTGCCCGGCACGCGCGCGCCGAACGGCACCACCGTGCCCTCTACAATCGGCCCCAGGTGCTTGGTGCACTCGGGAAAACGCAACGCCAGAAGGCCGCAGCCGAGGGTGTCCATCAGGCAGTTGCGCGCAGTGTCCAATGCGGCCTGGGATTCGATGCGGTAATTGAGGACGTAGTCGGCGATGTCCTGCAGAACCTGGTCGTAGTCGGGTCGGTTGTTCTGGTCGACGTTGGCGCTCATGGCAGTACTCCAAAAGGGTTGGGTTTAATCCTCAGGCTCAGGGTTGATCACGCGTTGGCAGGTCTGATCGCCTGCTTATGTATTACCGGCCCCACTCAAACTTGTGGGAGGGGGCTGGCTCCCTCCCACACAAGCCCATTCCCACAACAGCGCGGCGGTGGGTTTTAGAATGAATCGCCGGGCACACGCACAAAGCCTTCCATTAACACCCGCGCGCTGCGGCTCATGATGGCTTTCTTGACCACCCATTCGCCGTCGACCTGACTGGCTTCAGCGCCCACGCGCAAGGTGCCGGACGGATGCCCGAAACGCACCGCGCTGCGTTCCACACCGCCAGCGGCGAGGTTGACCAAGGTGCCGGAAATCGCCGCCGCCGTGCCAATCGCCACGGCCGCCGTGCCCATCATCGCGTGGTGCAGCTTGCCCATCGACAGCGCGCGCACCAACACATCAATATCACCGGCCTTGATCGCCTTGCCACTCGATGCCACGTAGTCCAAAGGCTTGGCCACAAACGCGACCTTTGGTGTGTGCTGGCGCTGGGCGGCTTCATCAAGATGCTTGATCAAGCCCATGCGCAATGCGCCATAGGCGCGCACCGTCTCAAACATCGCCAGGGCTTTTGGATCACTGTTGATCGCGCCTTGCAGCTCGGTGCCGGTGTAGCCGAGGTCTTCGGCATTGATGAAAATCGTCGGGATGCCCGCGTTGATCAGCGTCGCCTTGAAGGTGCCGATACCCGGCACTTCGAGGTCGTCGATCAGGTTGCCGGTGGGGAACATCGAACCACCGCCGCCCTCTTCTTCGGCGGCCGGGTCGATGAACTCCAGCTGCACTTCGGCGGCCGCAAAGGTCACGCCGTCGAGTTCGAAGTCGCCGGTTTCCTGCACCGCGCCGTCGGTGATCGGCACGTGGGCAATAATCGTCTTGCCGATGTTCGCCTGCCACACGCGCACCACCGCCACGCCGTTGTGCGGCACGCGCGCGGGTCGACCAACCCGGCGCTGATGGCGAACGAGCCGACCGCCGCCGACAGGTTGCCGCAGTTGCCGCTCCAGTCCACAAACGGCTTGTCGATCGACACCTGACCAAACAAGTAGTCCACGTCGTGATCGGCGCGCGTGCTTTTGGCCACGATCACGCTTTTGCTGGTGCTGGACGTGGCGCCGCCCATGCCGTCGATTTGCTTGTCGTACGGGTCTGGGCTGCCGATCACGCGCAGCAGCAAGGCGTCGCGTGCGGCGCCTGGCACCTGCGCCGATTCGGGCAAGTCTTGCAGGCGGAAAAACACGCCCTTGCTGGTGCCGCCACGCATATAGGTGGCGGGGATCTTGATTTGCGCTACGTGTGCCATGGTCATCCTCTTCAGGCGGTTGCCGCCGATTCCAGGAAGTCTTGGGCGAAACGTTGCAACACGCCACCCGCCTCGTAGATCGACACTTCTTCGGCGGTGTCCAGGCGGCACGTCACCGGCACGTCGACACGCTCGCCGTGCTTGCGGTTGATCACCAGCGTCAGCGTCGCACCCGGCGTGCGTTCACCGATCACGTCATAGGTTTCACTGCCATCAATCTGCAAGGTGTGACGGTCGGTGCCCGGCAGAAACTCCAGCGGCAACACGCCCATGCCCACCAGGTTGGTGCGGTGGATGCGCTCGAAGCCTTCGGCGGCAATCGCTTCCACACCGGCCAGGCGAACGCCCTTGGCCGCCCAGTCGCGCGACGAGCCCTGGCCGTAGTCGGCGCCGGCAATGATGATCAGCGGCTGCTTGCGCTGCATGTAGGTTTCGATGGCTTCCCACATCCGCGTGACCCGGCCTTCGGGTTCGATACGCGCCAGTGAACCCTGCTTGACCTTGCCATTTTCAACCACCATTTCGTTGAACAGTTTCGGGTTGGCAAAGGTTGCGCGTTGCGCGGTCAGGTGGTCACCGCGGTGAGTTGCGTAAGAGTTGAAGTCGACTTCCGGCAAGCCCATCTTCGCCAGGTATTCGCCGGCGGCGCTGTCGAGCATGATCGCGTTGGACGGCGACAAGTGATCCGTGGTGATGTTGTCCGGCAGCACCGCCAGCGGGCGCATGCCCTTGAGCGGCCGGGCACCGGCCAGCGCGCCTTCCCAGTAAGGCGGGCGGCGGATATACGTGCTTTGCGGGCGCCAGTCGTACAGCGGCGCGACTTTGGGGCCGGTGTCTGGGTGGATCGCGAACATCGGAATGTAGACCTTGCGAAACTGCTCCGGCTTGACCGAAGCCTTGACCACTGCGTCGATCTCTTCGTCGCTCGGCCAGATGTCCTTCAGGCGGATTTCCTTTCCGTTGGCGTCCAGGCCCAGCACGTCTTTTTCGATGTCGAAACGGATGGTGCCGGCAATCGCGTAAGCCACCACCAGTGGCGGCGAAGCGAGGAACGCCTGCTTGGCATACGGGTGGATACGGCCGTCGAAGTTGCGGTTACCCGAGAGCACGGCGGTGGCGTACAGGTCGCGGTCGATGATCTCTTGCTGGATCACCGGGTCGAGTGCGCCGGACATGCCGTTGCAGGTGGTGCAGGCAAACGCCACCACGCCAAAACCCAACTGCTCAAGCTCGGTGGTCAACCCGGCTTCGTCGAGGTACATGGCCACGGTTTTCGAACCCGGCGCCAACGACGATTTGACCCACGGTTTGCGCGCCAGCCCAAGCCGGTTCGCGTTGCGCGCCAACAGGCCGGCGGCGATTACGTTGCGCGGGTTGCTGGTGTTGGTGCAACTGGTGATCGCCGCGATAATCACTGCGCCATCGGGCATTTGCCCCGGCACGTCATCCCACTGGCCGGAAATGCCTTTGGCCGCCAGATCGCTGGTGGCCACGCGCGCATGCGGGTTGCTCGGGCCTGCCATGTTGCGCACGACGCTGGACAGGTCGAAACGCAGGCCGCGCTCGTACTGCGCGCCATTCAGGTCGTCCGCCCACAGGCCGGTGTGGCGTGCGTATTGCTCGACCAGGGTGACTTGTTCGTCTTCGCGACCGGTGAGTTTGAGGTAAGTGATGGTCTGCTGGTCGATGTAAAACATCGCTGCCGTGGCGCCGTATTCCGGGGCCATGTTGGAGATGGTCGCACGGTCACCCAGCGTCAGCCTGGACGCGCCTTCGCCGAAGAATTCCAGCCACGCGCCCACCACTTTTTGTTGACGCAGGAACTCGGTCAGCGCCAGCACCATGTCGGTGGCAGTGATGCCCGGTTGCAGCTTGCCCGTCAGCTCGACGCCGACAATTTCCGGCAGGCGCATCCACGAGGCGCGGCCGAGCATCACGCTTTCAGCTTCAAGGCCGCCGACGCCGATGGCGATCACGCCCAACGCGTCCACATGCGGCGTGTGGCTGTCGGTGCCGACGCAGGTATCCGGGAAGGCGACGCCGTCGCGCACCTGAATCACCGGGGACATTTTCTCCAGGTTGATCTGGTGCATGATGCCGTTGCCGGGCGGGATCACGTCGACGTTCTTGAAGGCCTTTTTGGTCCACTCGATAAAGTGAAAACGGTCTTCGTTGCGGCGGTCTTCGATGGCACGGTTTTTCTCGAAGGCGTCCGGGTCAAAACCACCGGCTTCGACGGCCAGCGAGTGGTCGACGATCAGTTGGGTCGGCACCACCGGGTTGACCTGCGCCGGGTCGCCACCTTGCAACGCGATGGCATCGCGCAGGCCGGCGAGGTCAACCAGCGCGGTTTGGCCGAGGATGTCGTGGCACACCACGCGCGCCGGGAACCACGGAAAGTCGAGGTCACGCTTGCGCTCGATCAATTGGCTCAGCGACGCGTTGAGGCTGGCGGGGTCGCAACGGCGCACGAGGTTTTCCGCGAGTACGCGGGAGGTGTAAGGCAAGGTGGCATAGGCGCCGGGGCTGATTGCCTCGACTGCCGCACGGGCGTCGAAGAAATCCAGGCGGCTGCCGGGCAGCGGTTTGCGAAATTCAGTGTTCATCGTCAGGACTCGGTCACGGTAAGTACAGGGAGCCGACTGATCCAAGGTTGAAAACCGATCCCAATGTGGGAGCAAGCCCCCTCCCACAGTTGACCGGGTTTACAACCCTGGAATCGCCGGTCTTCAGCGACGTTCGATTGGCACGAACTTGCGCTGCTCGACGCCGATGTACTCGGCGCTTGGGCGGATGATGCGGTTATTCGCGCGCTGCTCAAACACATGCGCAGCCCAGCCGGTGAGGCGCGAGCACACAAAAATCGGCGTGAACAACGGCGTCGGGATGCCCATGAAGTGGTACGCCGAGGCATGGTAGAAGTCAGCGTTGGGGAACAGCTTTTTCTGCTCCCACATGGTCTTGTCGATGGCTTCGGACACCGGGAACAACACGCTGTCGCCCACCTCGTCAGCGAGCTTTTTGGCCCAGCCCTTGATCACTTCATTACGCGGGTCGTTGTCTTTATAGATCGCATGGCCGAAGCCCATGATCTTGTCTTTGCGCTCAAGCATGCCGAGGGTGCCTTTGACCGCGGCTTGCGGCGAATCAAACTTCTCGATCATCGCCATCGCCGCTTCGTTGGCGCCGCCGTGCAGCGGGCCGCGCAGCGAACCGATGGCAGCGGTGACGCAAGAGTACAAATCGGACAGCGTGGAAGCACACACGCGGGCGGTAAAGGTCGAGGCGTTGAATTCGTGTTCGGCGTAAAGAATCAGCGACACGTTCATGACCTTTTCATGCAGCTCGCTCGGCTTTTTGCCGTGCAACAGGTGCAGGAAGTGGCCACCGAGGCTTGGCTCGTCGGTCACGCAATCAATGCGTTTGCCGTCGTGGCTGAAGCGGTACCAGTAGCACATGATCGCCGGGAAGGCCGCGAGCAAGCGGTCGGTCACCTCGTGCTGCAGGCTGAAGTCTTTCTCGGGCTCAATATTGCCCAGGAACGAGCAACCGGTGCGCATCACGTCCATCGGGTGGGCGTCGGCAGGGATGCGTTCCAGCACCTCTTTCAGCGCTTGGGGCAGGTCGCGCAATGCGCCGAGCTTTTTGCTGTAGGCGGCCAGTTCGGCCTTGTTCGGCAGTTCGCCGTAGAGCAGCAGGTAGGCGACTTCTTCAAACTGTGCGTCGGCAGCCAGTTCGCGCACGTCATAGCCACGGTAGGTCAGCCCGGCACCCGCCTGGCCCACGGTAGACAGCGCGGTTTGCCCGGCCACCTGACCACGCAGGCCGGCACCACTCAATACTTTTGCTTCAGCCATCATTCTTCTCCAATTTTGTGGTTATTCAGGGAGCCGCGTGTGGGAGCAGGTTTACTTCTTCGCGGCGAACAGCGCGTCGAGCTTTTGCTCGAAGGTGTGGTAGTCGATACGATCGTAAAGCTCCATGCGCGTTTGCATGGTGTCGATCACGTTCTGTTGGGTGCCGTCGCGGCGAATCGCGGTGTACACATTCTCGGCGGCCTTGTTCATGGCGCGGAAGGCCGAGAGCGGGTACAGCACGATAGAAACATCAGCCGCTTTCAACTGGTCAACGGTGTACAGCGGCGTCGAGCCGAACTCGGTGATGTTGGCCAGGATCGGCGCGTTGACGCGGGAGGCAAACAGTTTGTACATGTCCAGCTCAGTGATGGCTTCCGGAAACACCATATCGGCGCCAGCCTCGATGCACGCGGCGGCACGTTCCAGCGCCGACTCCAGCCCTTCGACCGCCAGTGCGTCGGTGCGCGCCATGATCACAAAGCTGTCATCGGTGCGTGCATCAACAGCGGCCTTGATGCGGTCGACCATTTCCTGTTGCGACACAATTTCTTTGTTCGGGCGGTGACCGCAGCGCTTGGCGCCCACCTGGTCTTCGATGTGGATAGCGGCGGCGCCGAACTTGATCATCGACTTGACGGTGCGCGCGACGTTGAACGCCGACGAGCCAAAGCCCGTGTCCACGTCCACCAGCAGCGGCAGGTCGCACACATCGGTGATGCGGCGCACGTCGGTCAGCACGTCATCCAGGCCGGTGATGCCCAAATCCGGAACGCCGAGGGAACCGGCAGCCACCCCGCCGCCCGACAGGTAGATCGCCTTGAAACCGGCACGCTTGGCCAGCAGCGCGTGGTTGGCGTTGATCGCGCCGACCACTTGCAACGGTTGCTCGCTGGCGACCGCGTCACGAAAACGCTGGCCGGGAGTGCTGTTATTGTTGGAACTCATGACTCACCTCGTGTTGAAGGCGCGCCGCCTGGGAAATGACGGGCGATATTGCGTTTGGAAGCGCCGATATGGCGGCGCATCAACAATTCGGCCAGTTCACCGTCGCGGTCGGCAATCGCGTCAAGGATGCGGTGATGCTCGGCAAAGGCCTGGCGGGGACGATTAGGTGTGGCGGAAAACTGGATGCGGTACATGCGCACCAATTGGTACAGGTCGCCGCAGAGCATTTGGGTGAGCGTGCGGTTGCCGGCGCCCTGAATGATCCGGTAATGGAAGTCGAAATCGCCTTCTTGCTGGTAGTAGCCGAGGCCGGCCTGAAAAGCTTCGTCGCGCTCATGGGTGTGCAGCACTTGGCGCAGCTCTTCGATTTCGGCGTCGGTCATGCGCTCGGCGGCCAAGCGACAGGCCATGCCTTCGAGGGATTCACGAATTTCATAGAGCTCCACAAGCTCGGCGTGGCTCAGCGACACCACGCGTGCGCCCACATGCGGCACGCGCACTAGCAGGCGCTGGCCTTCCAGGCGGTGGATCGCCTCACGCAACGGGCCGCGACTGATGCCGTAGGTGCGCGCCAGCTCCGGCTCGGAGATTTTGCTGCCGGGCGCGATCTCACCCTTGACGATGGCAGCCTGGATACGCCGGAAGACATTCTCTGACATGGTCTGCGAATCGTCTTGCGCCACCACTGGGGTTTGCAGCTGAACCCGCATATTGTCGACACCTTTAAAAGCAACGCGACAAAAACTAGCCAATCAGCCCACGATAGTCAAAGAATAAATCCACATTGTCGACAATCGTCTAATAACCCTTTCTGCACTTAATCGGGCATGGCCGCCTGCCAGCGCTGGCGCCGAAAAAGCATCATGTTAGAATGCCCGCCGCTTTTGCCTGACATCATTTGATGAACCGGCGCACCAGAGATTGCGCAGCAATGCCAGTCGCCATGAATGGAACATCGCACTGCACTGCCCCGGGATCTATGAGACTCAAGCCCTTCCCCCTGTTTTGCCTACTGTCCATACCGGCGCTGCTACCGGCACTCTGCGTTGGCGCCGAGAAGACCGTGTATGGCCTGAACGAATACGCCAAACTGGCAGGCATCGACCTGGAAGTGGCGGCCAAACTCGACACTGGCGCCAAAACCGCGTCGTTAAGCGCCCGCGACATCAAGCGGTTCAAGCGCAACGGCGAATCCTGGGTACGCTTTTACCTGGCCATCGACACCGCCCATTCCCACCCCATCGAACGCCCCCTGGCACGCGTGAGCAAAATCAAGCGCCGCGCCGGTGATTACGACCCCGATGAGGACAAGAACTACACCGCCCGCCCAGTGATCGCCCTGGACATTTGCATGGGCAGCGCTTTACGCAGCATCGAAGTGAACTTGACTGACCGCAGCGCATTCCAATATCCGCTGCTGATCGGCTCCGAAGCCTTGAAACGCTTTGATGCGCTGGTTGACCCCAGTCTTAAATACGCAGCGGGCAAACCCGCCTGCGCCGCCGACGCTCATACCGCCGAGTAAACTGAATGCGCTCTCTGACCCTGCACCTGAAAATCCTCATCACCATTTTGGTGGTGCTGGGTATTTCGGTCACCGCCTACCAGATTTTCGTGCTGGGGATCCCCGTCACCGAGGACGCCACCGACGACCTGTGGAACATCGACGCCAAGGTCGAGTTCGTCGCCAACCCCAAAGACCCGGTAAAAATCACGATGTTCGTGCCGCCGCTGAGCCGCGACTTCGTTAGCCTCAATGAAAGTTTCATCTCTAACAATTACGGCGTGAGCGTCAACCGCACCGACGGTAACCGCAAGGTCACCTGGTCGGCACGCCGCGCCAAGGGCAACCAGACGCTGTATTACCGGCTGGTGCTGACCAAGCGTTACAGCGGCGAAAAGATCAAGATCAAAGGCCCGACCTTCCGTGACAGCATCGCAGTGGAAGGCCCCGAAAAAATCGCCGCCGAAGCCCTGTTGGCGCCGATCCGCCAGCACTCGGCCGACGTCGAAACCTTTATCACCGAAGCCATCAAGCGCACCAACAACCTCAGCGACGACAACGTGAAACTGCTGCTGGCGGGCGACCCGTCGACACCGCACAAGGCCAAGATCGTCGAGCTGCTGCTGTCCATCGCGCATGTGCCGGTCGAAAAGGTCCACACCATTCGTTTGGTCGCCGACCAGCCGCAAACCCCGGAACTGTGGTTGCGCAGCTTTAATGGCAGTGACTGGCTGTATTTCAACCCGGAGACCGGCGAGCAAGGCCTGCCGTCAGACCGCCTGTTGTGGTGGACCGGCGATGAAAACCTGATCACGGTCGACGGCGGCAAGAAAGCCATGGTGACCTTCAGCCTCAACAACAGCGAAATGAACGCGATTCGCCTGGCCAAGCTGACCGACGAAAACACCGACGCCAACTTCCTCGAATACTCGCTGTACGGCCTGCCGCTGCAAACCCAGCAGACCTTCATGATCATGGTGATGATCCCGATTGGCGTGCTGGTGATTCTGATCCTGCGCAACCTGATCGGCCTGCAGACGCTGGGCACCTTTACTCCGGTGCTGATTGCCCTGGCGTTTCGCGAGACGCAATTGGGCTTCGGGATAGTGCTGTTTACGATTATTACCGCGCTTGGCTTGTCGCTCAGGTCGTACCTGGAACACTTGAAGCTACAGATGTTGCCAAGGCTGTCGGTGGTACTGACCTTCGTGGTGGTGCTGATTGCGGCCATCAGCCTGTTCAGCCACAAGCTGGGCCTGGAGCGCGGGCTGTCGGTGGCGCTGTTCCCGATGGTGATTTTGACCATGACCATCGAACGCCTGTCGATCACTTGGGAAGAGCGCGGCGCCAACCATGCGCTGAAAGTGGCGATTGGTACGCTGTTCGCCGCATCGCTCGCGCACATCATCATGAGCGTGCCGGAACTGATCTACTTTGTGTTCACCTTCCCGGCGATCCTGCTGATCCTGGTGGGTTTCATGCTGGCCATGGGGCGTTATCGCGGCTACCGCCTGACCGAGCTGGTGCGGTTCAAAGCCTTCTTGAAGGCTGACCAGTAATGTTCGGCTTCTGGAAGACCTGGAAGGCCCTCGAAGCGCGGGGGATCATGGGCATCAACCGGCGTAACGCCGATTATGTGCTCAAGTACAACAAGCGCAGCCTGTACCCGATTGTGGATGACAAGATCATCACCAAGGAACGGGCGATCGCGGCCGGCATCCATGTGCCGGAAATGTACGGAATCATTTCTACCGAAAAAGAAATCGACAAGCTCGAAGACATCCTCAAAGGCCGCACCGACTTCGTGATCAAGCCGGCGCAAGGCGCTGGCGGTGACGGCATTCTGGTGATCGCCGACCGTTTTGAGGGGCGCTATCGCACGGTGTCGGGCAAACTGCTGACCCACGAGGAAATCCAGCATCAGATTTCCAGCATCCTCACCGGCTTGTATTCGTTGGGCGGCCACCGTGACCGCGCGCTGATCGAATACCGCGTGGTGCCCGACCAGATCTTCAAGAGCATCAGTTACGAAGGCGTGCCGGACATCCGCATCATCGTGCTGATGGGCTACCCGGTGATGGCCATGCTGCGCTTGCCGACCCGCCAGTCCGGCGGCAAGGCCAACCTGCACCAGGGCGCGATTGGCGTGGGCGTCGACCTGGCCACCGGCCTGACCCTGCGCGGCACCTGGTTGAACAGCATCATTACCAAACACCCCGACACCACCAACGCGGTGGACGGCGTGCAATTGCCCAACTGGGACGGTTTCATGAAGCTCGCCGCCAGTTGCTACGAGCTGTGCGGGCTCGGTTATATCGGCGTGGACATGGTGTTGGACCAGGAAAAAGGCCCGCTGATTCTTGAGCTGAATGCGCGGCCGGGGCTGAATATCCAAATCGCCAACGACTGTGGCCTGACCTTGCGCACGCATGCGGTGGAAGCGCGCCTGGAGGCATTGAAAGCCGCCGGCGTGACGGAGACCGCGCAAGAACGGGTGAATTTTGTGCAAGAGATGTTCGGGCACATCCCGCCGGTTGAAGGCTGAACACCCATCCAATGTGGGAGCGGGCTCTAGGACCAAACCCTTCGGGGGACTACAATCGCCTCCCCCACGTAAACGGCTGATCCACCCCGCATGTCGACCTGTTCCGTATACCCGCTGCCCTACCGGGCCAACCCCGCAGAGTACTTTGCGACGATTCGCCATGCCCCAGGCGCCGTGCTGCTCGACAGCGGCCGCCCGGTTGCCGAGCGCGGGCGTTACGACCTGCTGAGCGCGTGGCCAGAAACGACGTTGACGGTATCGCCTGACGAAAGCGGAAGTGATTTCCTGCAACGACTGCGCAAAAACCTGACGCAGTTGGGTGAAGCGGCGCTGCCCACCGGTTACGAGCTTCCGTTTGCCGGCGGCTTGATCGGCTACCTGAGCTACGACTTTGGCCGGCACCTGGAGCAAATGCCACACCCGGCCGTAGACGATTTGCACCTGCCGGATGCGCGCTTTGGGTTGTACGCTTGGGCGCTGGTCAGCGATCACCAGGCGCAGACCAGCCAACTGGTGTTTCACCCCTCGCTGGCTGACAGCCAACGGCAACGGTTGATCGCGTTGTTCAGCCAGCGCGTTGTCGCCACACACGCGACGTTTAAACTGCAAGGCCCAATGGCCCCGGACCTGACTGCCGAGGCTTACCGCCAAGCCATCGTGCGCATCCAGAACTACATCCAGGCGGGCGATTGTTACCAAGTCAACTTCGCGCAGCGCTTTCGCGCGCCGTACAGCGGCGATCCATGGGTCGCCTATTGCGCCCTGCGTGAAGCCTGCCCTACGCCGTTTTCCGGCTTCCAAAGCCTGCCGGATGACGGCGCGGTGCTGAGCCTGTCGCCAGAGCGTTTCGTCAAGATCAGCGAACGCCACGTCGAAACCCGGCCGATCAAAGGCACTCGCCCGCGCGGCTTGACGCCCGAAGAAGACGCCGCCAACGCCGCCGAACTGCTGGCCAGCCCCAAGGATCGCGCAGAAAACCTGATGATCGTCGACCTGCTGCGCAACGACCTCGGCCGCACCTGCCGCACGGGCTCGGTGAAGGTGCCGGAGTTGTTCAGCCTCGAAAGCTACCCCAACGTGCACCACTTGGTGAGCAGCGTGACCGGCGAGTTGGCCGACCACAAAGACGCGCTCGACCTGATCGCCGGCAGCTTCCCCGGCGGCTCCATCACGGGCGCCCCGAAGATTCGCGCGATGCACATCATCGACGAGCTGGAGCCGACCCGACGCGGGTTGTACTGCGGTTCGCTGGTGTACCTGGACGTGCGCGGCGAGATGGACAGTTCCATCGCGATTCGCAGCCTGCTGGCCAAAGATGGGCAGGTGTGTTGCTGGGGCGGCGGCGGGATTGTGGCCGACTCACAGTGGGAAGCGGAATATCAAGAGTCGCTGACCAAGGTACGCGTGTTGTTACACACGTTGGAAAGCCTGTAGCGCCCCGCGCTTATTGGCAGTGCAACCTTGAGCCGAACACTGGCAAAAGCCTGAATCAGAACGGCGGTGGACGCAGTATCAGCCGGGGGATAGCGTCCGGCAGTTCATCCGCCGTCTGTGAAGGATCACATGAAGCGACTGCCTACTCGTCAGAAATTATTTCCGGGATTGCATATCCTCCGAACCACACCTACTATCTCCCATATTGGGAGGTACCAGCGATGCGCATAATCGCTTTATCTACCCTACGAATTTTCTGGGAAAGCCACCCCGCTTATGCGGATGCGAAAACGCCGCTGGCTGAGCTGTATCGTCACCTGGAAAAGGCCCTTTACCCGACACCGCAAGCACTCAAGGCCGCGCTCAGAACCGCGAGCATTCTTAAAAGCGGCAGGGTTGTATTCAACGTGGGCGGCAACAAGTATCGAGTCATCATAGCGATCGATTATCAGCGACAACTTGGGTTCATACGTTTTGTAGGCACCCATGCCCAGTACGATCAGATCAACGCGGAGAGCGTGTAATGAACATCAAACCGATTCATTCCCAAGAAGATCTGGCCGCTGCCCTGGCGCGCGTGGAGCAGCTATGGGAAGCCGCCGTCGGCTCACCCGAGGGCGACGAGCTGGAAATTCTTGCCGTGCTCATTGAGAAGTACGAGGCGGAACACTTTCCAATGCCGGCGTCGGACCCGGTGGAAGCGATTAAATTTCGCATGGAGCAATTAGGCCTTACCGCGCGTGACCTGGAGCCGTTTATAGGCACGAGCGGGCGCGTTTCCGAAGTGCTGAACCACAAGCGCAAGCTGAGCGTGTCGATGATCAAACGCCTGCACGCCGGCCTGCGCATCCCTTACGAGCGCCTGCTCGCAGAGGCTTGACACATTCAAATGTGGGGCTTGCTCGCGATGAGACCCTCAGCCCCACTCCATCCCCTGCAGGCCAACGGCCGATTCAAGCTCGCCACCGCAACGCAAGGCGGTTTTTGATACCATCGTTCCCCTATAGAGCGCCAAGCGCCACTGACCTGCAGGAACCGTGCTGATGAACCAAGCCTTCGACGTCGCTGAACTCGCCGCGACTTATGCCAACAAATCCGCTCAGGACATTCTCAAACTGGCGTTCAGCCAGTTCGGCGATGACCTGTGGATTTCCTTCAGCGGTGCCGAAGACGTGGTGCTGGTAGACATGGCCTGGAAGCTGAACAAGCAGGTCAAAGTCTTCAGCCTCGACACTGGCCGCCTGCACCCGGAAACCTACCGGTTTATCGAGCAGGTGCGCGAGTTCTACAAGATCGACATCGAATTGATTTCGCCGGACCAAAGCAAACTGGAACCGTTCGTCAAGCAAAAGGGCCTGTTCAGCTTCTATAAAGATGGCCACGGCGAATGCTGCGGCGTGCGCAAGATCGAGCCGCTGCGGCGCAAACTCTCTGGCGTGAGCGCCTGGGCCACCGGCCAACGCCGCGACCAGAGCCCCGGCACCCGCAGCCAGGTGGCGGCGCTGGAAATCGACAGGGCGTTCTCGACCGCGGAACGCACCCTGTACAAATTCAACCCGCTGGCGCAGATGACCAGCGAGGAAGTCTGGGGTTACATCCGCATGCTGGAGCTGCCGTATAACAGCCTGCATGAGCGCGGTTTTATCAGCATTGGCTGCGAGCCCTGCACCCGCCCGGTGCTGCCGAACCAGCACGAGCGCGAAGGCCGCTGGTGGTGGGAAGAAGCCACGCAAAAGGAGTGCGGGTTGCACGCCGGGAATATCATCAGCAAGGCGTGAGCTAACGCCAGTAATTAACCAGGGGCAGTTCATGCGCATCCTCGTGGTCAACGTCAACACCACTGAATCCATCACCGAAACCATCGCCCAGCAAGCCCGGGCCGTGGCCTCGCCAGGCACCGAAATTGTCGGGCTCACGCCGTACTTCGGCGCCGAATCGGTAGAGGGCAATTTTGAAAGCTACCTGGCGGCCATCGCGGTGATGGACCGGGTGATGGCCTACGACCAGCCGTTTGATGCGGTGATTCAGGCAGGTTACGGCGAACACGGCCGTGAAGGTTTGCAGGAATTGCTGAACGTGCCGGTGGTGGACATCACCGAGGCCGCCGCCAGCACCGCCATGTTTCTGGGGCATGCCTATTCGGTGGTCACCACCCTGGACCGCACC
This sequence comes from Pseudomonas kitaguniensis, assembly GCF_009296165.1. Taxonomy (GTDB): domain Bacteria; phylum Pseudomonadota; class Gammaproteobacteria; order Pseudomonadales; family Pseudomonadaceae; genus Aquipseudomonas; species Aquipseudomonas kitaguniensis. Next base: position 97,111 of record NZ_VUAZ01000019.1, read on the forward strand.
GTGCCGCTGATCGAGGACCGCCTGAAACTTGCCGGCCTGTACCAGCGCTGCGCCTCGGTGCGTGCCAGCGGCATGGCGGTGCTGGAACTGGAAGAAGACCCGCTGGCCGCGATGGAAGCCATCGTGCGCCAGGCGGAACTGGCCATCCGTGAGGACAAGGCCGAGGTAATCTGCCTGGGCTGCGGCGGCATGGCCGGGCTGGATGAACAGATTCGCCAGCGCACCGGCGTGCCGGTAGTGGATGGCGTGACGGCGGCGGTGACCATTGCCGAATCGCTGGTGCGGTTGGGGTTGTCGACGTCGAAGATCAGGACCTATGCCACGCCACGCCCGAAAAAGATCATCGGTTGGCCGCGCTGAACCGAGGCGCGGCCATCGCGAGCAAGCCCGGCTCCCACAGGGCCGCAAGCTGGTTACATCACCGGGGCCAGCCTGACCATTGATGGCGGTTTCAGCGCCCAGGTTTCCGGCGGCACGGCAACAGGGGGCGCGAGCCCCCTTCCACCTTAGCGCAGGGGCGGCAGGCCGTAGGCTGCGAGATCAAAGTCCGCGAGTTTGCGGATGATCTGGTCGGCGTGGTGATACTTGCTGTCGGCCATGGCTTCATCCGGCACGGCGATGGCGGTCATGTTGGCGGCCTTCGCGGCGGTTACACCGAACGGCGAATCCTCGAACACCAGGCAATCCTGCGGCGCTACGCCCAGGCGGCGCGCGGCGGTCAGGAAGATGTCCGGCGAGGGTTTGGCGGCGCCGACTTCCGGGTCGTCAGCGGTGACGATGGTGCCGAACAGGCTAAACCACTCGCGGTGTAACGTGGTTTTGTGGCCGAACGAATTGCGCGACGAGCTGGTGCCCACGGCGATGGGGATGTTATGCGCCTTCAAGTGGCGCACCAGCGCTTCGGCGCCAGGCATGCCCAACGCCTTGGGGAACCGCTCGCTCATCAACGGCTCACGAATTTCGAGGAATTCAGCCGGCGTGATCGGCAAATCCAGGGCCTTGACCACGTACTCGGCCAAGTCCTGGGCGCCACGGCCGATGATGTGCTGCTTGATCCCCCAGTCATACGTACGACCATAACGTTCGGCGATGATCTGTGTGACTTCGGTGTAGATGCCTTCGGTGTCCAGCAACAACCCGTCCATATCGAAAATCACGGCCTTGATCGGACCGACTGCAGTACGCGGTGCATTCATCACAACAAAACCTTGAGCGGAAGACAAAAAGGATTCAGCACAATAACGGCCACGCTGACCGGCAAGCAACCCTTTAGACTGTGCGCCTGCCCTTTTGAAGTGCCCTGTGATGCTCTACCGTCTAGCCGCCGACAGCCTGGTGCTGTTTCATTTGAGTTTTATTCTGTTCGTGCTGTTCGGCGGCTTGCTTGCGCTCAAGTGGCGCCCAGTGCTGTGGCTGCACCTACCGGCGGTGGCGTGGGGCATTGCGGTCGAAATGCTCCACCTGCCCTGCCCGCTGACCCGCTGGGAAAACCTCTTTCGCCACCTCGCCGGGCAAGACGGCTATGGCGGCGGGTTTATCGAGCACTACCTTCTCGCGCTGATTTATCCCGCCGGGCTGACGCCGAACATTCAATTGATGCTGGGAACGGTGGTGGTGGTGATCAACATCGCCGTGTATGCGCGACTGATCAAAAAAGCCTAGGCCTGGACAGGTTTGAGACAGCTTGGCTGGTGAAGAATCAGTCTCCCTCATTCCGTTCGTAGACGCGCCCATGTCCGAAGCCTTCGAAGTCCCCAGCCCCCACGAAAAACACATCGAACACACCACCGAACATGCCCACGGCCGGGGCGACAATTTCGCCAGCCGCATTGCCGTGATGACCGCGCTGATGGCCACCCTCGGCGCGATGCTTAGCTACCAGGCCGGCTCCACCGAAAGCGAAGCGGCGATGGACAAAAACAACGCCGCCATCATCAAGACCGAAGCCGCCAACCAGTGGAACTACTACCAGGCCAAATCCAGCCGACAAAACCTGGCGGAGTTGGCCACGCATATTCCGGGGGTTGATGCTGCGCATTACAAGGACGAGATTGAGCGCTACAAGAGCCAGAAAGAACAGGTGCGCCAGCAAGCCGAGAAGCTTGAGGCCACCTCAAAGGCCTGGGATGAGAAATCCGAAGAAGCGCTGCACCAGCACCACCGCTGGGCGCAGGCGATGACCGCGATTCAGATCGCGATTTCGTTGGCGGCAATCACCTTGCTGACGCGCAAGGAATGGTTGAAGCGCATGTCATACACCGCCGGCGGCGTTGCAGTGGTGCTCGGCAGCCTGGCATGGCTGCACCTCTAAGCGCATAACCCGCCCCCGTGGCGAGCGGGCTTGCTCGCCACAACAGCAAAGACCACAAGGGCGCTATTACCTTGACCGCTGTTATCTTCAAGTTGGGCTCTGCCATCGCATCGCTATATAGTAAAAGGTATAACGACCAGCACAGCCTGATTTGAGGACATACCGGTGATTGCACAACCCAAAGAAGCCGTGGGCGCCGCCTACTCCATCGACTCCATGCGTTACGCCCAAGCGATGACCTGGCAAGCCATCGAACAGCTCGCCCAGCGCATCCGCCCCGGCATGCTTGAATCCGAAGCGCGCGAGCTGGGCAAGCACGTGCTTGCCGACCTCGACATGCAGCGCATCTGGCACCCATTGCTGGTGCGATTCGGCGCCAATACCCTCAAGACCTTCAAGCAACGCTCCGAAGGCGACCCGGTGCTCGGCGAAAACGATATTTTTTTCATCGACATGGGCGCCGTGTGGCAAGGCCACGAAGGTGACGCCGGGGCCACGTTCAGCACCGGCAACGACGCGCAAATGATCGCCTGCGCCAGCGCCGCCAAAGCACTCTTCGACCGCGTACAATCGCGCTGGAAAAACCACCAGCTCGCTGGCCTCGAACTCTACCGCTATGCCGAAGAGCAGGCGCACGCCATGGGCTGGCAACTGAACCTCGACATCAAAGGCCACCGCGTCAGCGACTTCCCGCACGCCATCCATCGCGGCGGCGACCTCGGCCAGTTTGAGCACTGCCCGAATGCCGGGCTGTGGATCCTGGAAATCCAGATCGCCCACCCGAGCAAACCCTACGGCGCCTTCTACGAAGACTTACTCGCCTGACCTTTTAAGGACTACCTATGGAACATTCCACCCAATTTCCTGTGCTGTTGTTTTCCTACGGCACCTTGCAAGACAAAGCCGTACAACTCGCCAACTTCGGCCGCGAACTGGTCGGCCAACACGACGCGATGCTCGGCTATTCGCAAAGCTGGGTAGAAATCACCGACCCCGAGGTGCTCGCCACCAGCGGCAAAACCCACCACCCTATCGTCGCGCCCACCACCGAACCGGCGGCCAGCGTTGAAGGCAAGGTCTTTCAGATCAATCAAGAGGAGCTTGTGGCGGCGGATGCCTACGAAGTCTCGGACTACAAACGCGTGTCGGTGGCGCTGGCGTCGGGGCTGACCGCGTGGGTGTACGTGCAAGCCTGAAGATGAAAATTGCGGGGAAGTGATTTCAATCCGCCAGCGCGGCGATTAGAGTGGCGCGCTTTCGAGAATTGAGTCTCGATTTTTGCCCATGGAGTTACCCCGTGAAGTACGTCAGTAAAGTGGTTGCAGCAGCCGTTCTTGGTTTCACCCTCGCAGGCTGCACCGGCACCGCCATCAAATCCCCGCAGTACGACAGCAGCCAATACACCGTTCTGGGCCACAGTGAAGCCAGCGCCACCGGCATCATGCTGTTCGGGATTATCCCGATCGGCCAGAACAGCCGTTTCGTACGCGCCCAGACTGCAGCCATCAAGGCCAAAGGCGGCGACGCGCTGATCAACACCCAAGTACAGGAAAACTGGTTCTGGGCTTGGGTGCTGAGCGGTTACACCACCAAGATCTCGGGTGACGTGATCAAGCTGAAAACCGCGCAATAAGTGTGAGCTTGCCAGGGCGCTGACCCTGGCAAGCGACGTATCATGGGCCAGACTTTCGAGGACGGCCCATGAACCTCAGTATTCTTTACGCACTCGCCGCCGCCGCCCTGTTCGGCGCCAGCACCCCGCTCGCCAAAAGCCTCGGCCTGAGCCTCTCGCCCGTGCTACTCGCCGGCCTGCTCTACCTCGGCAGCGGCATCGGCCTCGCCTGCGTACGCCTTTTGCGTGATCGCGGCTGGAAACCAACCGGACTGACACCTTCTGAATGGCCCTGGCTGCTCGGTGCCATCGCGTTCGGCGGCATCCTCGGGCCGGTCGCGTTGATGTTCGGCCTGACCCGCACCGCTGGCGCGACCGCCTCCCTGATGCTCAACCTTGAATCGGTACTGACCGCCGTAATCGCCTGGCTGGTGTTTAAAGAAAACGCCGACCGGCGAATCGTCCTCGGGATGCTCGCCATCGTGCTCGGCGGCGTGGTGTTGTCGTGGTCCGACGGCGGCGGAACCGACCAAGATTGGACCGGGCCGTTTGCCGTCGCGCTGGCCTGTGTGTGCTGGGGGATTGATAACAACCTCACGCGCAAAGTGTCCGCCGGCGACGCGCTGTTTATCGCTGGCGCCAAAGGCTTGATTGCAGGGTTGGTCAATTGCAGTTTGGCGCTGTACCTCGGCGCGCAGATTCCAGGAGTGGCGCAGTGGGCGCCTATCCTGTTGGTCGGGTTTCTGGGGTATGGCATCAGCCTGGTCATGTTTGTGTTGGCGTTACGCGGGCTGGGCAGTGCGCGCACGGGGGCGTACTTCTCGACAGCACCGTTCCTCGGTGCGGCGGTGGCGTTGCTGGCGTTCGGCGAGTCGGTGACCGTCGCGTTCTGGATTGCTTCGGCGTTGATGGCCGTGGGCGTGTGGCTGCACCTGACGGAACGCCACGCGCATGAGCATCAACACGAGGCGACGGAGCACGCGCATCGGCATGTGCACGATGAACACCATCAACATGAGCATGGGTTTGAGTGGGATTCGGCAGAGCCGCATAGCCATGTGCATGTACACAGCGTGATACGGCATAGCCATGCGCATTTTCCGGATGTGCATCATCGGCATCGTCATTGAGGCTGGGAACGCGTCAAACAAGCAGATTTGGGCAACGTCCTACACTCCATTCGGAAGCGTCGGCCTGTCGCTTCAAAATTGCCGAGCCTATAGTCACGCGGTCGCCCACAAGGCGATCGGGTTTGGCGACTCGACGACAATCGACAGAAACGTCTACGCATGTTTGCGGGATGCTTCTGCACGCAATAAGCTGCTCAACGGTAGCTGTGCGCGGGAGACCTTCGGGTCTGCCGGTTTTCCGATTGTCCCGGTTCGCCAACCTGCGTACAGCTGCCACCTTTTGTTTGGCGACAAATGTGTGGTTGCTATCCTTCGACAGCCGGAGCTCCACATATGAATCAATACATCGCCCTGACCAGCAACGACAGCGCCACCCCTGCCCTTTTTATCGACACCACCGTGCCACTGGAAATACTCCTCGACGCAGCTACTTGCAGGCTTCGGGCGGTCACCCAAGTCCTTGAGAACCTTGCACTGCGCAGTGAAATAAGTACTGATGCCGTTGTACTCAGCGATTTCGCGTTGCTCTGCTCAGTCCCCCTGCGCGACGGGTGCGACTTGCTCGATGTCATTGCGCGGCGGATGGATATGCCCCGCGAGTGATCTAAAAACCGCAAACTTTCAAAATCCATAAATACAAAACCCCTGATTTCTCACGAAACCAGGGGTTCGTTTATACGATATTGGGGGGTGATGCGCTGTAAATGAACCTGCCCGTTTGCCCAATATGATTCGTGGCGCGGGCGACCAGCGATTGGAAATGCTGCAGGTCACTCCCTCGCGGCGCGCTCGGCTCGGCCGATGGCATTTGCCACTTCCTCAGCCAGTTCAGCACCTGCTGCAAATACCGCCTCCAGCGTTTGCCGCGCATCGTCGTGCAACCGTTGCATCTCCAGCGGCGGCGTCTCGACGGCATTAGCCTTGGCCAGCGCTGATATGGAGTCATCCCAGGCGTGGCGGGCTAACTGATAGGCATCACTGGCGGGTTTGAGCGGTTTACTGTCGATCATAGGCAAGGTCGTGGTTCCTTTCACGCGTGATTAAAGTCTATGAATAGCCGCGTTTCCAACATGGCTTTCACTTTCAAGCGTAGCAAGGTCAGTGGTGAGATCCTTTAAGAAAATTCTTAAAAATCACTGTCTGATTTGGCCGAATCTACGGGAGCCAGCCGTAGAGCTTTTCAATACAGGTCAGAGCAAAAAAAATCAAGCCATTGATTTATATGTACTTTAATTCCTAACTTTATCGCATACCTTTCCTCACCGCGAAACGGTCGGAAACCAAGCCCAGTGTTTACAAGGGGCCTAGCGTATTTATAACCCTTATTTTGCATTCCTGACCTTTATTACCAGCTTTCGACCCCCACCTGAAAATCACTTTTATTTTCTTCCTACCTGTGTTCAGCCGACATTTCTTTAACCGTTCCCTGCCCAGGACGACGAGCCACTAATACTGCCCGTAGCCCCTGCAGGATTGTCACGTCAACCCTTCTATTCCAAAGCGTATAAGTACTATTTTTCAAGCGCTGCCCATAGGTTGCTTCCGCCATTTCGCCTTTAGGCATAGAGACTTAAAAACAGACGGATGGAGCGGAGGATTGCACAAACAACAGTTTGTAAAGATAAGAGACATACTTAAGCCAAAATTACAGAGTCAGCTCCAGAATAGCATTAACTATATCGTTTTGATTACGTCGCAGCGCCGCTATGACTTTTTCTAGAGACGCACCCGTCTGCGACATTACAAGCTCAATATCTTTAGGATCTATTCCATCTAAATCTAAATCTAAATCTAAACCTATTTTTCCCGATGTCATGGCTCTTTCCTCATTAGATTGTATCGTCCGGCTTAGAAACCGATAACTAGCATTGATAGGTATAGCATCAAACTAGATCCCCATCTGATTACTTTACTGCTTGGTCGATCTGGGCTGGCGGGGTGTTCTCATCAGTTAATTTTTCTCACAAAACCGTATGAAGCTCGAAAATCTGACTCTCTAAATTACTGAAGCCCTTGCACCGCAGGTACTACAGCCCTATTCGCCATGCTCATCAGCTCGCTCGTTTCTCACTGCCGTTATGTGACACTCAGTTTTTGAAAACACACCAAAATCCGCGCTTTTCTTTTTTGACGACTCTAGTCCGGGCCTCTACGCTTTTAGCCGTTGTCACCTCGCGGGGTGTGCCGTGAATTGCACGAGTACCACTCTCCGAGCACTGCACATAGGTGGCTTTCGCATTGGCCGTAGAGACTAAAAAAGCAGACGGAGAATCGGGGGATACTCCAGACCTTCCGTAAATAAGCCACCACTGTCTCTACAAGTAATCTTATAGGGGCAGTGCTGCTTATTTTCACTGGTTAAGGGTAGCTCAATTTTGTGGGTCTTATATCACCGCGACTGCACCTGCCCGGCCAGGTCCGCTTCGTCCTTCTCGCGTTGGAGTTCCCGTAGAGACTTTACTATATCCTTGCAATTTGCATCTAGATTAGCAGCCTGTTTCCTCGTCAACTGGGGCCCAAGCTGGTTCTTGCACAAATTATAGTGCTCATCTTTAATATCCTCATTCGTTTGTAGGAACACTGCACCATAGGCTTGACGGGGAATGCCAGAGTTTATTGCGAGTACAAATAGTGCGGCGGCGAATAGTGGAAGCCGTAAGTCCTTGGTGAATTCACTATCCGCAGGTTGCGCATCTGACTGCATTACCTTTGAAACCTTGAAAACCGGCGCACCCTGAATGGCTCTAAAAAAATTCGCGCATGCCCAAATTTTCATAACGCCTCCAAAAAAATAAAATCGGAGATACAACTTATCCACCTTAAAAAAAACATATCACTGTCAAAACTAACAGTCAGCAATACGCATTTGGAATAACGTTTATTCCAATTCAAAAAACTAAGATCGAGAGGAGGATGTAAAGCTATCGCCGCACACTTGGACACTCAACAGTGGGAACCAAAATCCAAACGTCGACGAATTTGACATTTTGCGCCGTAGGTGTAGATACGGCTCATGGAAAAAGCCCTCGCGTGAGCGTGAGAGCCTGTTTCCATAATCGCCTCTGCGTGAATAAAGCCCGGCGAACGCTGACCGTAGGCACTGTGATCAATGAGGTGCGGGCTCAAATTTATAAACCAGAAAACCACCGATCTGCCCCGTATGGCCGTTTTTCGAACGCAAAAAACCACAAACCCCCGACTTTCTCTAGGAGAATCAGGGGTTTGTGTTTACATAATGTGGCGGTGAAGGAGAGACTCGAAAGCACCCGCTCGTCAATTTTTCTCTCTACCCCCCCGGAATACAAGGGCTGTAGCCCGGTGAAATTTTTGAGGCCTGTCCCACGTTGGTCCCATGGATTAATACGGATAAATGAGAGCTAGTGTCATGAATACGGCAAAAAGCGCCAGTTCCCTCACAAAATCAACAAGCCACCGGTAGCATCCCGGCGCACGTATTTCCTCATTCCAAACCCTCGCCCCACCACCGTAACTTTATTTCCAGGAATATATCGCCTTTTATTTTCAAACTTTTTACGTTCTTAATAATCGCTAAAAATCATATGTGCTTTTATCTTGCCAATCCGAATTATTGCGCTAGGATCAATTTTCTACGATATGAACGCCGGAGTTTTCCCACATGAAAAGGATGACATCAATGACCCTGCCCCTCCATTAATCGCTTAACTTTCATCACGTTAACCCAGGCTTATTTTTGGCCGGCATTTCAACGGCCTTTTATTGCGCAGCGCTCAAGATCCGCATAGCCCCAAGCTATTCGCACCGATTAACGATTGACAGCTGCCAAGCATTAGGGCAATACCAGGCCATCGATACGTTGCTGACCTGATTCATATCATAAACTCCGTATCGTATACCTGCGACGATTCAACTCGACCTGGCTAAAGCATTAAGTCTGGGTGGTTCACTATTACAAAGCAAAGTCCCGCCCCCCGCCAATTTAGGCTTGGTTGGAAATCTTAATAAGGAATCGACAATGAAAACTTTAAACATTCCAGACATTTGCGATCACATTGCGGTTCAAGCACCGTATTTCGCTTTTGAAAGATTGGAGGGGCAAAGGCAAACGATCAGTGGTGATTTTGTATCGGAGCAAAATATAGGGTATGAGCGAGGCGGCTTATCGTATGCCGAAATAGGAAGGCACTTAGCGATTCTGGGCTCTTGCGCCGCCGTGGTGGATAAGACCGAAGGGAAAAATTATTACTTGGCGTCCAAAGCCACGCTTAGGATATTTCGAAGCCCTAACAACGAAAGAAAATTTCAAGCGTCCGCGGAAGTTATTACTCAAAGCAAACGAGTACTCGTAATCAGCGCTACTGCCTCTGATGGTCAACCATTTGCCCACCTGAACTGTGAGTATCAGATTCTTTCAGAGGCAGTGTTTGCCAAAGCATTCAGTGGGTATAAAACTGCCCGAATGCCTCTGTCGCAAATCTCTCCGTACTCGAAACCAATTGAACTGGATTTTTACGACCCTGATGGTTGGACGCTGACGGCAAAAAGTAAACCGTTATTACCCGACTGTTTTCCCGGGCATTTTTCGGAGTTCCCTACTTGGCCAGTTGCTATAATCGCTGGGGCAGTAGGTCAAGTGACTACCCGCCTACTCCATCACATGCTAAACAAAAAAGCCAGCTACAACATTGCTCATATTGACTTAATCGCGTTGAAATTGACTTCATCAGTCGAACCACTTTTTTTTGATGTCGAAAGTACTTCCGCATCCGCCGCTCTTTCCCGATATACCTTCTCTGCAAAGATACGCACTAAAGACTTACTAGTAGCCACTATAGAGATAGAGCTATATACCTAAGCTGTTTTACCCGAGGAGGGAAATATAGTCCTATGAGCGCAGCCGGGCTTTACGCCACATGAGCAGACCTCCTCCTCGAGCCAGTGATTCACCTGCGCCATGCAGGCCTGAATCGGCTCCAGCTCATTGGTCGCATAGATCTGCGCCGCCTCTCTGACCGATCCAAACCCACCCGCGCTCTGCGGCACGGTGCCCATAAGCTGCGGCGGAATGCGCAAGCTGTTCAGCACGTCGTCGTGAGTCTGGTTTCTGGGTTGAATTCGGCCTTGGCAACAAACCTTCATCGCCATCAGATTTCTGATAGTCAGACTCTAGAGCATGTAAGACACAGAACGTGACAGCCTAGCGTTAGAAGGGACGTGCCGGAGAGCGAGAGTAGTACAATCAAGTAGTACAAACGAAAAAGCCCGTGAACTCTAATTAACTGAATTCACGGGCTTTTCTAAATATGGCGGTGAAGGAGTCCGCCAAATTAGAATCCACCACAAACTCAACAAGCCTCCTAACCCTTTATATTAAGGCACTTTTAAGCCTATCATCGTCTTAAGACATCTACCAACATTCGTCACCTTCCTAGCCTTTGTGGGGGAACAAATGGGGGAACAAACCAGATAAAGGATATTCCCATGGGAAAGCTGACCGCTAAGCAAATTGAAAATCTGACAACCCCAGGCACCTACGAGGACGGAGATGGCCTACGTCTCCTGATCAAGCCCAATGGGAAGAAGTATTGGGTACTGCGCTTCCAGCTCTCCGGAAAGCGGAGGGAGATGGGGTTAGGCACCTATCCTGCAATCGGCCTTAAGGAAGCTCGGCAAAACAGTAGCGATAAGCGTCGTTTACTGCGCGATGGTATTGACCCCTTACAGGCTCGTGACGATGAACGAACGGCACAGGTGACCGCTGAGCTGCAACGTAAAAATAAAGCCATCACGTTCCGGGACGTTTCAGCCGATTACATAGAAGCTCACCGTGCTGGCTGGAAAAACGTCAAACACGCCCAGCAATGGACGAACACACTGGCTACTTACGCCGCGCCCGTCATCGGCGAACTCGCCACCAATCAGATCACCACCGAGCACATCCTCGACATTCTAAAGCCCATCTGGGGCAGCAAAGCCGAAACAGCTAGCCGGGTTCGTAACAGGATCGAACTAGTCCTCGATGCCGCCAAAGCACGTGGACTGCGAGACGGTGAAAACCCAGCACGCTGGCGTGGACACCTAGACAAGCTGTTACCACCGAGCTCCAAGGCTAAACGTACCCAAAACCACCCGGCATTGCCTTACTCGGAGTTGGCTCGTTTCATACCGGCACTTGATAGTGTCGAAGGACAATCCGCCTACGCACTCAAAATGACGATCCTCACTGCCTGCCGAACCAGCGAGGTTCTTGAAGCCGACTGGAGTGAGGTTGATTTGAAAGCCAAGCTATGGACGATTCCAGCGGTGCGAATGAAAGCGGGGAAAATTCATACCGTGCCGTTATCTGATGCGCTTATCGCACTGCTCGAAGATCTCCCACGAATCAAAGGTAGCTCGTTGCTGTTTCCAGGGGCTCGTAAAGGTCGCCCCATTAGCAATATGGCCATGTTAATGACTTTGCGTCGCATGGACCAAAAGGACCTGGATGATGGTGGCAAGGGCTGGCGCAATAGCAATGACAAAGTCATTACTGCTCATGGGTTTCGCAGCACATTCAGGGACTGGGCTGCTGAATGTACACCACATGCGCGTGAAGTCTGCGAGATGGCTTTGGCTCACGTTGTCGCCAGCGGTGCTGAGGCGGCCTATTGGCGAAGTGACTTATTGGAAAAACGCCGTGTATTGATGGCTGATTGGGCCGACTTTGTGACACGCAATGTAAATGGGTCTGCCATTCTTTAGTAAACATGGCGCTGAAGCAGATGGTTCTCGAAAGGCGTCAGGTATCAGCGACACCTTTTGTCGCCCAATCGATTTTGCAGCCAACACGCGTAGTTGCACGGATTTGACCGCCCACTTGCAAAGCCGCTCCAGTCATTTGCATTCGTCTTAGACCAGCGACCACTGCAGTCACGACCGGCGTAAAACGACCCATAGCAGTCAGTTGAGATTTATCTAAAATGCGTTGGCTCGCCAAAGCTTTGATCATGTCTTTGCATGTGCTTCAATGGCATTGAGCCATCATCAAAAATATCTGCGAGCACAATTAGAGTGCGAGGGACTGGGATGTTTAAAACCGTTTCCCTAACCGCCGTGCGTACGAGTTGAATTGCGGAAATGCGCCACGTTGGAATGGGCACCTTACCCTGCCCAGCCAACGAATACAGCTGCCTAGGGAACCGCTGATTAATTCAAATTCCAGCGATTGCCTCCCTTATAAATCAAGGCTTGCAGGGCACCTTGGTTGCAAAAAGGCGAATAAATCAGCGACTCTCTAGGGATCCTCTGAAAAGCCCCAAATTTTTCAGATTCGCAGGCCAGCAGATCGCGTATTTCCTGACTCGAAATTTTCGAGTGTAGGCTTTTTCAGAGGATCCCTAGTTATTCTGATCGCGAAAACAAAACGAAACACTTGTGCAAATCGAACCGGCTGAACCGTGAGACTACATCGCACTCACTCATTAGCCCAATAGCCCTCACGACAAAGAGATATCATGAAGCACCCCCTGACTTTAAATGCAATGGAAATTCTTAGTCGCGACGATGAGAGTTTAAAACCGTTTCTGCGAGAAACCTTTAGGTTTCCTTCTGGCACTCTGGGAGTTGAGCGTAGCTCGCTAAAACTACAGGCTACCCAACGTATCGACGACATTGTGATGTTTCATCAATTTGCGATGTTTACTCATACGCAAAGCAACCAAGTAGTTGCGCCATTGTTTGAAGCCTTCAACAAGCACTACAATTTAATGTTCGACCACATGGGAGACGATCAAGAGAAAATCTCATCAGCCCGAATGGCGTTCCGGAATTTCAACGCCGCAGCCCAGCTTCGTCAGGTGGAGTGCATTGCTAACGAGAGTTTGGTTATTAACTTATGGGCCACAATAGAGCAAATTTCAACTCGCTGCCTGGCAGTTATTTCAAATCACGCCTCTGGGAAACGTGCGCCACACATATGGAAAGATATTGAAAAATACTACACAGATCGGAATATCATTCTGAAAAATGCCATCTCCTATACCACCATTGACGAATTGAGAGTACTGAATAATAAAATCAAGCACTCCTATCTTGTTGATGATGATCTCTTACCATTCGACTACTTCAAAACACACGTCAACAAGAGAATCGACGCTATTCCACTACGGGTATTCGATTATACTTTAGCAGCGTACAATTTCGTATGCTTCATAACCAATAGATCTGGAGAAAATGATTTCTATCCAGAAAATGAAGAGGACGATGACGACGACGAATGAACCATTCGATCAAGGTTTGGCTGGTTCAACCGCGAGGTGCAGGCAAGATGCCGACTGCGAAATCAAAGCGTCTAGCCAATGTTGCTCATTTATATTAATTCCATGTCCCGGCAAAAATCTAAGTTGAAGCTGCATTGCAGGATTGGACTGCTTGAGTAAAATTGGCCAAGGGCTGAAGGGGCATTTTGGGTCTAAAGCAACAGCTATGAACGACAGCGTTCGATCCAGGGCAGCCCCTTTGCGCTAAGCTACTCGCAGCTAGGCCGCTTAGCAGCTTCGATTTTTGAAAAGGAATTCTTCCCTCGGATCCCCGAATAGTCAGCTGCTATACCGCGTGCAGTATTCTCAAATAAAACCCTAACCATAGTGTTGATTCAGTTACCCGTGAGCCTAGAAAGGCGCCCTTGGAGTTGCTGCATGTATTTGTCACCAGCACCAGATTCAATCGCCTCTTTGCAATGTGCAACAGCGGCGGAAATGTCCGGGATGGCCTCAGCACATTTGCTCATGAGTTCGTAATAGCTTGCGATTCGGCCTGCCGCCTTTTCATCTCGTTTGGCAGATTCAAGCGCCTCACGCGCGACATCTAATGCCAAGTTCGCTTCTGTTAGTTCGAGCAACGCTTGACTCTTGCGATAGAGAAGCCAGTGATCCTTCGTTTCGGGCGCGAATTTTTCGCAAACTTCTAGGGCCCTAGCAGGCACGTCGGCAGCTAGGAATGCTTTCATAACAGCTCTCACCGAGAATGCGTTCAAGCTTCCCGCGTCGACCAATGCGTCCGCGAAAATCATTGCTGACGCATTTAGTCGGCTAGCTAACTTTGCCTTGCCGGCGCTCTTGGCAGACTGCGCAGTGTTTGAAAGCGCCTCACACGCGCTCGTCCATTGCTTGGGATCAATTGACTCGGGCGGCACAGTCAAAAGTTCTGGCATGGCATCTGCAAGTGAGATAGTTGCGTCACTATGCTCATATCCAAACTTTGAGGTGAATGCCAAGAACGCTTCGTAGAACTGATCTAGCCCGTCCAATGCCGCGATCGCAATCACGTCCGACACCTGCTTGACTTTGCTAGGATCAGCCGACACCTCAGCCAGCACTTTGGGATACGAACGCAAACGAGCAACCGCAGCGAGTGAGACACGAAGTGGGACGGCTGACGAGCCGCTGAGAAGTCTTTCAACCAGCCAAACCATTGAAGCCTCGCCGGCTCCTTTCATTCGAGCGTCAGCTTCTCTTTGAGTGCCCAAATGAGCGATTTGGCCATGAGCAGCATGCCATTCCGGCCGGTGAGCCAGAATCTCTTGAAATGAGTTGAGCGCCTCGACAACCATGCCAGAGCGACGCATGGCTTTACCACGATGATGAAGCAACTCGATCTTCAGCTCATCACGCACTCCAACATCAATAACCGACTGATATTCGTGCGCGCACTCCTTGTAGTAGGTTTGGCGCGCCGCGTTGTCATCGATTGTGTAAGCGAAATCCTCCTTCGCATCTACGATGCAGAGAACTTCCGCCAGTGAGGACTTCTTCGTGATTGGCAATTCGTATAGATTTGCAGCGATCTCTGAACGAGCATCACCACCGGCCTGCATGAGGGCATACATTAGCCAGTCTGGAGCCCTAGCGCCGCGTAAGTGATGGATCTCCATCAATTGCAACTCACACAGGTGAATCTGGCGGATGGCACTAGACAGCATCTCACCAGCCCCCTCAGCGACATACTTTTCAATGGCATCAGAGACAGGCTGAGCATCTGGCACTGTCCTTACAGCATCACAAATCAAATCATGAACTTTCAATAGCCCAGGAGTCGTCGCCGATTGGAGAATCGAAAGACGCTGAAGGTTAATCGATGCAGTCTGCCTGATAAACGTTCCGAGAAACCGCGCGTCGTGCGTTCCTGACATGGAGTTGGCAATCTTAACAAGAGCTTCTAACGAGTGCGTGTCCAGCCTGCTTAGAACTTCACGCATAATGAACGTTCCGTCTTGGCTTGACAGCAGATCTGGCTTTTCTAACACCTCCCTGTAGAAGGACTCCTTGTCTATACCGTTCACCTTACACACGCTTCGCGTTGCCGCGAGGATAAGTGGGGAAAACCTGCAAACCTCGACATATCTGCGTGCAAGCTCACTGAGCTTTCGAGCGTCTTCACCCAACACTTTGACCGCAGTCTCGAATGAGAGCGCCGGTGCAGGCACGTAATACTTACTCCCAGGCGAATTTAGAGTCGATGTCACAAGAACAAGGCCACCTGAAGCCAAACCTGGTTGTAGCTCCTCGAATGTCGATTCATCGACGACCCAATCCAAGTTGTCGATCACGAGTAATGTGGGGTAGGAGTTAAAGGCTCCGGCAACGTTAAAGGGAGTACCACCACGGGAGCGCTTTATTGAACTAAATGAAGCACTCTTCTTCAGGTCCTCGCCATAAATCCAAATGTAGTTTCCAATCTGCTCCACGTGCTGTCGGACGTAGTCAATAGCCGCTTGGGTTTTACCCGTGCCACTCAGGCCGTGCAGAACGCATATACCTAATCCTGATTCCAGCTGCTTACGCACTACGTTCAAAACTGAATCATCGGATTGATGATTTTCGCACCTGCTCGGGATGCGCCCGTAGTACTCGTAATTCTCTAAATTCTTTGCGAAGTCAGGAAAGAAATCTCCAAAGAAGGCGCCGTCACTAGGATTTGCCACGGAAAACTCGTATACGAGCTTCGCCAATTCGCGCGCGTCGAGAATGTTAACGATGCCTGCGTATTTCTGGCCGTGGTCACTTTTTAGAAATTTTGCGCGAAAGGATTCCGGTTCCTCTTGGCTAGCGATGAGATAAATCTTCTTAGGATTTCCATGTGATAGAGCATGATCGATGTCCTTAGCGACCTTCTTGAAGACGGGGGGATCATGTTCCCCCCCGGCATTTACGAAGTAGCCCTTCTCGGCGCTATATTCGCCAATGACATCACCGCTGTGGGAGAACGTGTCGACGGTGTATCCCACTGGGCGATAGTCGGCGTTCAATCCATGATGAACAAGTCGTTTATCTTCGATGAGCTCTATGAGGCGGTGCCCAAACAGCTCAAGCGATGATGCATCGATGGAGACGATTTCATCAATGAGACTCTTGATAATGCGCTTTTTGATAGGCTCAGATTGCATATGAAATCCGGATTATTTGGATAGATGACATGCAGGTTCGCGTGTTCTCCGACCGATCGCAACTCCGTTGAGGAACGGACTAAGGTTGCTGACGTAGCCGGCAAGCATAGCGTGGCGCCCAGCGCAGCACCGTTGGCAGCCAATTCAAAAGCATTTGCAGGCGACTAGCTGTTTTTTGCTGTGGCTTGTGGCCTGCATCTTCAATTCCTAACCAGCAGCTTCTAATTGATTGCACCCGTTACGGCTGCTAGCTATTGGCCATTCTCTGTCGGTCATGTCCATGAAACGTTTTGGTCAAATCCGATGCAATCGCTGGTCAGTACAAACGCAAGCAGGTGGTCAAGTGGATTGCAAATTTTCAGCCAACGTGAAAGCTCACTACATTTCGGCTACCGCCCAATGCATTAAGCTTTTTTCAAAGCTGCTCAGCTGAAGTCGCTCTACTCGGGGGGCCAATGCCCGGAGTTTTCCCAGCAAATCGTTCAGATTCTCCGACGGTAGGATCAAGTTTTTGATCTGGGTGGAAATTTGAGTGGGAATGCCATACTCGTCCAGGGCGGTGAGTAGGGGGTCGAGGAACAGGTTTTCAAGCTGTTCAGCAAAGAAGCTGAAGTCACCCGGTTCGACCCCGTTTCTAGTCAGCACGTCGGCCTGAATCTTGTTGATGGCCATAATGTCCCGTGGCAAGCGAAAGCAAACCATGTTTCTGATGAACTTCAGACGTAGATTTATGGCCTCACTGGCCGTGTCATCCTCTCGCCGGCTTGCTACCGCGTCCCTAAGGTAAGCGGGTAGGCTTTTCTGTGTGCGGAGCTCATTGATATGCCAAGCCAGCTGCGAGCTGGAGGATATCCCGTAGTCCATCAGGTTTCCGCCTTCCAGACTGTATACCAGCTCACACAAGTAGTTGAACTGGTTAGCCTGTTCAGGGATGCCTTTCCATGCAAGCAGGCTACGACTGTGCGGCAAGTCTCGAATAATCGTCTCCGCGACCTCAACCTGCCGATCAATGGGGATGTGCCTATTTTCGATCAGGGTTGCTGGTGACAGCACAGGATTGGCATACGCTTCCTGCAGCCGCCCTCGCGAAACGTCAGTGAGGTACTCGTTCTCCAACTGCATTAGGAGCCCCATTGGAGAACTCTCGTTCTGATGGCCTATGGGGTATTCGACTGTGAGGCCTTGCTCCAGTGGCGGCGCTTCGAGCATGAACACTTTGCCGATGAAGTATTTGTTCATGCGACCAGCACGACCGGAAATGTTCTTGTACGTGAAGTAGTCGAAAGTCGATGTGTTCAGTCGACGGTCATAGATGATCACGTTCTCTGCCGAGGTGTTAACGCCCTCGATCATCGTCGAGGTGCAAATGATCCGCTTGATTACCCCTTCATTGAACAGTTTGACTATGTATTGCTGCAGTGCACGTGGCACCCCACCATGGTGAATCCCGATGCCCAGCGATATCGCCTTGGCAACGTTCCATTCAGGGTGGTAATGCTTGGAGATCCAAGCGGCTATTTCTTGTGTTTCAACCACGGGGGCCAGCCCAGCTTCCTTGATCAGATACTCGGCAACCCTGTTCGCGCTCGGTGGTGCCTGACAGTAGATCAGGGTAGGTGACTCCAAGGTCTTGACAAGCTCCAGCAATTTTTCCTTCCGCTCTTCGGAGCGCATACCCAGATTGAAATTCTGTATATCGACTGCAACTGTGCTGTAGTCGGAGGGGATGAAGTGGTACTCGTAACCATCCAGGCCTGAGATCTTCTGTATATGTGGCCCGAGCATGTAGAACTGAGCGCCGGTCTTGGCGAGTTTGTGGAACGCTAAGCTCAGGTCGACGGCTCTGGTACTTTCATCTTTGTCGTTCGCCAGGTCGATTTTGTAAAACTCGTCCAGGACAAAGAACTCCACATCAGCTAGGTCAGGACGCTGTATGACCCGCTCCTGGGTGAGCAGGTAGACGTTGGTTGTATCGGACACAGCTTCCTGGCTGGGATGGGTGATCAGGTTGAAGTCTTTAAAACGCTTGACCAAGCGTCGACGGGTTTCGTCGATCAATGCAATGGTTGGAACAATCACAACCACCTTCTTGAATCGTCGTTGCGCCAGTACAGCGTCGATGACGAGGCTCTTTCCTACGCTAGTGGATGCGCTCAGCACTACGTTTCGGCTTTGCATGATCAGGCTGAAAACGTGGGCCTGTAGGTGATGGAAAACCATACCTTGTTCGACACCCTCAACCCTGTGAGCTTCGTACGCCAGTCGGTCAGACAGGGCCATGTTGCTTAGGTGAGGAGTGATGTAAGGGAAGAGGCCGACGGCCCGCACCATGTTGAGCAGCAGCGACTGTTCGACTGAGTCGAACAGGCTGAATCTGTCGAGTGCTCGGATCACTAAGTCACGACCCTCCCACTCTGAGTTGCTCCTGTTGACGATGGTGTTGATGGCGAGCAGCACATCGATCGTCGATGCACCCTCATCACTGAGCTGAGCCAACTTTTTTTTGATCGTTTCGTAATTCATGACCGCATCGTTCCTTGAAATCTCCGAGGCAGGCTTGGCCAGCCCTCGGATGCCCTCACCTTCCTATATCTTCAGCTACGTCAACCGAAGGACGGGTATCAGCTAAGTGCCTGTAAGTCTTCCAGCGTTTTGCAGCGCGCATTGAAGGCCTGTGTTAGCTGCACGATGCTCTCCATAGGCACCAGAAAGACCATTACCTTTACCTGCTTGATGTTCTCCGGCAGTTGAGTGATAAACGTGCTGTAGTGGGCCTGAATCTCTGTCTTGAGGGTGTTTACATAGTCAGCAAGCCAGCCGGACGAGAGCGCCGCGCTATCGTAGGTCAATAGGATGGGAAAGCAGAGGACGTTCAGCATGTCGTCGACTGACGAATTACGATGTAGGGCCTGGTTGAAGGCTTCTGCCTTGGGCTGATGGTGCAGAGGTTCGCGCAGGGAAATAATGATTTCGCGCTCTGCCGACAACACTGTTTCCGAGATTGTGCCGTCAAGGACTTCGCAGATCTGTTCCAGCGTCGCATCCATAGCACCCGCTTCAATTAGGCGTGCAAGGCCTAGCCATAGCTGATCGTCCTGCCCAGACTGCTGCACGATGTGAGCGTTACCAAACTCAGAAAGCTTGCCGGCGGATTTGTAGAATACCTTGCATGCAACTGGCTCACTGTTTTGGCGGCTTCGCAGGATGGCATGGAGAATCAGTTCTGCGATGAGTCTGTCGCGCGGCAGTTCCGTGTCGCTAAACGAACTGATTGAGCGGGCCAGGATCATTTCGGCGTTGTGCGCAAGGATATTCACGATCTCGCTGGCCTTGAGGGAGAATTCGGGCAGCCATTCGATGAGATGTTTAGCAAAGCCGTCGTATCGCCATTTTTTCAGGGCATAGCTCACGTTAAAGCCAGAGACGGAGCGCAACAGGCCTTCTTCGGTGCTGGCGTGAAACTCGACCAAAAACGGATCTGGGCGTTTTTTGTAGGGCTTGGACGTGGTCGTTGACTTGTCATCAGCCTCGTCCAATAGCTGCTTCAGATGAGCTAGTGCCGGCTCTCGATGAATTATCTTTTTCGCCGCAGCTGTCTTCACGTTTGCTGTGGCGGCCTTGTCGGCCAGCTCCAGGAACTCGTCGTAAATAGCCTGAAGCTGAGTAAAATTGGGGCGATTTCCGAGATGCTCAGCAAGCTGCGACAGAGCTTTAATATTGACGGCCTCTAACGTCTCAACATCACCGTATACCTGCCAGACAAAATTTTCTGCCCAGTAGGAGAAATTCCGCTTCTGCGCAGACATGAATTTCTTAAATTTGTTGAACAGTGCCAAGCCTCGGACCGTGGTGCTATCGGGTAAAACCCGCTTCTCCAACGAGGTTTTGAAGCCCTCAAGAATGGTTGCGACATCGCGTTTGGTCACGATTCGGAAGCAGGCGAGTCCTGGTCGCACGTCGCATTTTAGCGATTTGTGTAGCAGGGAAGAATCGGCCTTACCGCCGTCCAGCGCGATCACCTCTTGCCAGTTCCATTTCTTGTCATCCTCGGTCGTTTTGACCTGGATATATTCATTTACGGTGTGCCCTGCGCACTGAAATACAGCAACGATATCGTCCGCTGTCTCGCACTCCACTTGAGAGTAGTTGCTATCGCAAAGCATTTTGAAAATGAAGCTGACGGCTACGTGGTCTTGATACTTGAAGCCTTGCCTTGCCGCAGGCCCACCTTTGTTGGTTGGGCTAGGAATACGCACCATGACATCCCTGTATCGCTGGAAATTTGCTAGAAATCGGACATCCGCTTCAGCTCTGTCAACCAACCAAGAGAGGACGGTGCCTGCTAATACCCTAACGCTACCACTAATGGCGATTGGCCGACCATCAGCAATATTGACCATACACAGCGGCTATTGACCAATTGCGGCCGATCAGAGCGAACAGCAACGCAAGAATTTCCATCCGATTCTAAAAATTCTCAAACACACATAACAGCTATGACATCACTACCAAAGAGGTTCGCCCCATGTCATTGCAGTGCCCTAGGTGTAACTCACCCAAAATCGCCTCTCTCCACCAGGCTATGAAAATTGCAGCTGCACTCGGTACGTTCGGCGGCGCAACACGCGGTGTCAGTGCAGCATTAGCCGGCAGTCAAGCGGGTGCCACCGTCGGCGCAGTTGCCGGTCCCTTCGGCGTCACTCTCGGAGCCGTTTCTGGCGCGATTCTCGGCGGGCTTGTTGGCGGCGCTGGCGGCTGTGCATTAGGCGCTCAACTGGGCGACAAGCTTGACCGTCATGTACTCGCCCACAACCTCTGCCTGATCTGTGGGCATCGCTTCAACCTCCCTGCTTAAACCATTTCCCACTTCTCTCTTTTTATACGACAGGGCCACGCGATGCGTGGCCTTTATGCCGGCTCGCACCCTAAGGAATCATAATCATGGCTCATCAAATCGAACAAATGGCTTACGTTGGTGCAACTCCGTGGCATGGCCTCGGCAGTCAACTGACTCAAAAACAACCTATCGAGATCTGGCAGCGTGAAGCCGGTATGGACTGGCAGATTCAGGAAAGCCCGGTCCACTTCAAAGCCGATGCTATCGGCCATATGGGCAGTGTTCACTCATTCCCAGAGCAAAAGGTACTGTACCGTTCCGACACCAAGGCTCCGCTGTCCGTAGTATCCAACCGCTACCAAATTGTCCAGCCGCGTGAGGTTATGGAGTTTTACCGTGACCTGACTGAAGTGTCCGGCTATGAGCTGGAAACGGCAGGTGTTCTGAAGGGAGGGCGTAAGTTTTGGGCATTAGCGCGAACCGGGCAAAACGCCACCTTGAAGGGCAACGATCAGGTTAATGGCTACTTGTTGCTGGCGACCTCGTGTGACGGCACCCTCGCGACCACAGCCACGCCGACCACCGTTCGCGTGGTTTGCAACAACACGTTGAGCATTGCCTTGGATGGTATTCCCCATGCAATCAAGGTCCCACATAACACGCGATTCAATCCTCAGTCGGTGAAAAAGCAACTCGGTATTGCCGTCTCGCAATGGGACGAATTCATGTACCGGATGCGCGTGCTCTCCGAACGCAAAGTTCAGTGGCCTGAGGCGATGAGCTTTTTTATGGAGGTGCTATGTGAGACCTACGCCCATGATCCCATTCCCGACGTACTACCCAACAAACGAGCGCTGGAGAAGGTTCAAAACTTGTACGAAGGCAAAGGTCGCGGATCAGACATGGAGTCCGCTCGCGGCACCGCGTGGGGCCTGCTAAACGCAGTAACTGAGTATGTCGATCACGAGCGTCGTGCCAGGAGTTCAGAGTACCGGATGGACTCAGCTTGGTTCGGGCAAGGAGCACAAATCAAGCAACGAGCACTCGACTCGGCTCTACGACTAGTTGCATAAAGTTGTTTTCGACCAACATGCCTGAGCGATCAACGCTCAGGCATTTTTCCGCCTGAAGGAAAATACGATGAATTTCATACGCTTTGTCGGTCTGCTTTTCATGTTTTTCGGCATTCTGGCCAGCTGCCTGTTGGCAGTTGCACTAGCAGTTCTCATGGCTCGCTATTGGCCAATCCTGATTGCAGTGCTGCTGGCAGCCTTGCTATTCGAGTTGATCACGACAGAAGCCGGGGTCGAAGTATCTTTGAACCCGTGCTGAAGGTAGGCCAAAGGCGCATTGCTGAGTCGCTATTGAGATTCCAGCAGCTCGTCCAGGTATCGCATTAGCTGCACGCGCTCATCTGCATCCAGCTTACTAAACTTGATAAGCAGCTCAGCTTCGTCATCTTCGACCGCGTAAAAATACGCCGCAGGAACACTGAGCACCTCGCTCAGCCGCTCGACCAAATCCGGGGCAGGAACCCGCTTCCCCAACTCGTATCGGTTCATACGGGTGCTTGCAGACATCTCGTCTAAGCCGGCATCAAGTCCTAGTCGTTCTTGCGACAACCCCGCCCTAATACGCGCCTGCTTTATCCGCTTTGCCAGTACTGACATGCACACACCCAATTTCCAAAGGGGCATCGTGCATGCGCAGCTTTTTCCAAATACTACCGTTTTGGTAGTATTCGAATATCATACGAACTCAATCCAACCACCGACAAAACCGAGCGCTCAGATGAAAGTCAAAATCTCGCTGATCAATACAATGCTTTTTGCCGCTTTACAGGCAGGTGTGTCCCTGACAGCTGCCGCCGACCCGAACGTACGTGTATGCGATACGACCCCCACCCCCATGCCCATCCTTGCGATCAAGCACATCGACTGCTCTATCCCCAACTCTCCGTCTTCAGTAAATAGGGCCTACGTCGATCAAAACGGCAACAAAACTTTGCAACGTGTTGATGGAAGGCGAATCGTCAACTGCGACAGCGCAGGGACCTGCGCGCACCGTGGTGAATTCATGGGCAATGCTCCTGAAGGGATCTACGGGATCACAACCGGATGGTATCTGGGCACAGATACGGCGGGAGCGGTCGTGGCTTACAAGGAAGGTACCGGTCCTGGCTACGGTGGAAATCGTTACGAACCACAAGCAACGAAAAAACCATCGTCAAGCCCGGTAGACGTAAGCAAACTTGACGTTGTATGCATGGCAACAGCGGTTTTTAACTGTTCGATCAATGGGCAAGATATAGAAGATCAGGATTTACCTAAATATCTTCCGTTGGTGGATAAAAAGGATGTAAAGAAACAAGGTGGAAACTGCGACTCAGTACCACTTTGCTATGACAAGAACATGATGCTCTTGGGCCTGAACAAAGATTTATTTTAAATCCCGTTAATATCACTAGCAACTGGAACCAATATGGACATCAGTGTTTATTCAGCCAGCGAAATATCCAATGAGGACATTTCCTCAATGATCTCAGAAAAAAAGTCTTTCAAAATAAAAGAAATCGAATCTGATTTTTTTGGTGACACGGTAGAAACCTTAGAAAAGCTAATTGAATCTCAAGGATTCACATGCCGAGTATATACCGCAGGACGCATAGCAGCCCTTGGAGTCGGTGCACTTACTATCGTTGGAGGAGTAGCAGCCGGAATTACAATTGCAGCTCACAACATTGCAACCTACAATCCAGACTACGAAATAGCTAAATTTTATCCGACAACGCTCGCCGCCACCTACAAAAAATAGAAACTCCACCAACATAAATCAAACTTACGCCTTCCTTAGCAAAACTGAGGAAGGCATAAGGCTCCAGAGTTTTATTTTTGAGTAACAGCTAATCATGACTCCACTCGTGCATCGTCTAATTCACTTCAAATAACTGACAAAATACTTATCAGCCACCATTATTTCGACAATCTCGCATAACTCTTCCCTCCATAGTTATCAAAGCAAAGAGGTATCAGCCGCTTACCGTGTGATTTATGGCATCTGGGACGATTCGGCCACGATGACCTTCAACCGTAACTTCAACGCCTAAAACTGTCGCGCTTCCCGTAAGCCCGATAGCGGCACCTTCAATCTATTATCCAGCGCCGATACGCTAAGACAGGCCGCTACATCAGCAACAGATAACTTTTTTTTCGTTCAATTAATGACAACTTGTATCTCGAACTATTCGGGGCAACGCGGTTGCTCATGGCACATCCTAACGAAACTCATTTTAAGGCTTAAACGTGTCTACGAAACTAGAAGCGATTTATTCGGCGATCGCAGTCAGTTTGCGGGATAAATCCAACGCATGGCGTAAAGTTGAACTTCAAGACTTTCTACACGGAAAAATCATCTGACAACACGCCAGACATTTGCTCTTCAATTTTCAGTCCGTACCAACCGTTCTCCACTAGAGCTTGTAGTGACAATACAACTAAATTGAAGCCGAATTGCGATACTTCAAGAAGCTTCTTGAAATCCTCATTTAAGCTTTGATCCATGATTTCATTTTTCATAGGATGGTGCACTCTGTACCCGCCGTGTACAAAAGAACTTCGGCAGTCGTACATTTCACGCAAGTGCTTCTTTAAAATCCTTTTGCCCTGAGCATCTAGCTTTAAGAGTGTTGAGATCCGCTCAACTAGATTAGTGAATCCTTCTCCTACCTTTGTACCATAAATGGCCTCTAATGCATGAAATGCCCAAATAACCCAAACGACATCTGCGTCTGCGCCACAGCAAATATGCAAAACTGAAAAAATTGCTTTTTCTACGCCAGACTCGGCTCTTTGCCCGACCCCCATATTGAGTTTCTTATACCAACAAACAACCGATGACAAAGGTAATATTCTAGGCGCGAAGAGCGAGTCCCCTGCCAACAAGTTTCTAAACCCTGACTCAAAACAATCTGCTGAAAGTCGTAACTCAGTAATTAGCCCTCTTCCCGAATCGATACGTATACCAAGAAAATCGCATACACCTGGGCGAGCAATGTTTAGGATAAAAAAATATCGTACAGGAACTGCTCAACAAAATGGCTTACATACCACTGTTGCCGACCGAGCTCCTCATCACTCTCCAAAGTTACCTACACCACAAATTCCAACTCTGGAAACAAGGCAAACTCTATTTGCTCTATGGATAATGTATGAATTAGCTCCGCAACGTTGAGCGATTCAATATTGATTTTGTACGCATCTACAAAAGGAAAAAAAATCGCACTCAACAATAACTTTTACGTCGCCATGCATATAGTGCCAAGGCCCAATTACGCTGATGGCTTGCATCAATAATTCCATATCTCCAGACTTAATCTCCTCCCGACGCTCACCACCATCTAAACGCCCCCATCCCCTCCTGCGAACCGTCACCAATGAAACCGTCATATTACCCCCCCTCACGCCAGTTATTATTTAGAGGATATAGCATCAGCTCCTGGGGTATCAATCGTGCGAGTGAGTGCGTAACTGCGAGGGAGCGGTTCAAGAAACGGATCAAATCCGATTTAGACGCATCGATACGCATGATGAAGTTCGGTGCCGACGCTGGAGATATATCCTCATAGCGGTCCTACTCTGGCACGCTACAGAATCTCGACCGAGTAATCCTGGATTTGGGAAAGGCCTTTTCCTTCTTCAGTAATGGCCAGTGGATAAAGAGTTTGGATGACTACATCACAACGAAATCTGGTGAGATTACCTCTTCACTATGTGCTCATAAACTAGTTCATAGAGCTTCTGCGCTAAGGATTCGTCGTAGGCGATTCTAAAGCCGGTGACTGCCCTCCCCTGGCTGCTCCAAACACCACCGTCTGATGTATCGGTGTAGATCCACCAGATGGAATGACCTCTCACGACAGCAAACCAATTCGAATAGCCAGAAGGAAGACTTTCTTGCAGTAAGGGTGTTGCCTGACTCTCCTTTGCCTCTGCCCAGGTGCGCCACCTACTGACCTTCTCACCAACCTGAGCTATGTGCTTTTGAATACTGCTGCGCGTGTGCATCAGACCATTTCCTCACGTTGTTCAAACATTCAGATTGAGGTTCTAGATACAAGATCGAGTGACCTCCAATTGACTCCACTACCGGCACCGGGCTTTCGATAAGGCTGCCATTACATTTTCGATCGCACGCTTGCTATGGTGATCGTCTGATGATGGGGTCAAAAAAAGGCCGTGGGGAAAAATCGCGCTGATCCATTCTTCAGGAATGCGTTGTAGCTTATTGAACCATTCGAATTCCTCACGGAAAACCTCATAGATAACTTCATCCGTTTCAGAGACTGAATCGTCACGCAAGTGGGCACGGGGCAATTCGACTTTGGAGATGGTTCCCTCCGCCCAGGTCATTTGGCTGAAGCTACTCATTATCGAACCGCCACCACGTGGGTAATCGTAATGCGTTGATAGTGGCTTCAGTCCCCACAATAAATCGCCTGACGGCACTGGTACTGTTTCGGCAATCACTAGGTACGATCCCATGCTTGTATCGCAGATTCCGACGATGTTGCCGTTCTGTTTTTGGCGCTCCAGTTCTTGGGCTATCTTCGGATGAACTACCTTCAGGCTGGCTCGGAGGCCTTCCAGCTGCGAGTGTCGGAACGCAATGAGTTCCGACACTCGCTCGTTACGACGTGCCTCCTTTTCCTTTTTAAATTTCTCGCGAGCAATACCAACTTGTGAACGCTGAATCGGCCTCTCGAGCAACGCGACTAGCTCCCCTCCACTGATCGTTACGTGTGGATGCAGGTCCTGGTTGTCTTTCAAATATTGCAGCAAACGCGGTAAGCAACTGGTACTGAACCATTCGCTTGCGCCATCTGCGCTTCCTCCACTTGCGACCACCTCGATTGGGTCAACGCTAGCGAGGCGGAAGGTACGGTGTAAGATTTTTTCTAAGGTATAGGCATCGGTTTCAGATGCTAGGCGAAGGCCAAGTGACTGATGAAAATCAATCAACTCCCACCGAAAACTCCGCGCTCTAGCGAGGATTTTGTTCGCTTTGCCAATCTTGAACCTAGGGTGTTTTAGGTCTCGCAGAATGTAAACGTGGGACGTCAAATGCTGATCCTCAAGACTAGATTTTTCACCGTCCGCTTTTGGCCGAATAGCTGTTATTTTACAACGATTGCTCAATCCGCAGAGTGTCGAGGCCAATTGAGACAACAGGCCGACGAGCCGCAAGGATGAGGTGTCTCGGCTCGTCTAGGTTCAAGCAGCATCAAATAGCGTTACAGCATGCAACACTTTTTGTATTTTTTACCGCTTCGGCAGGAGCAAGGGTCGTTGCGTCCCACTTTCTGGCCATGGCTTTGGCGAATGAGGGACGACAACGATGATATTGGTGCTGGGGCCTGGGCATCCCTAGTCAGCTCGTTCATCTGCTCAGATTCGGTCCATGTGGAATTAAGACTCACGCCGAACTGAATGTCGCAATCTCCACCGACGGCCAAGCCGAACCACGTATCTGATCGCAGGATGTACTTACGCTTGTGGCAATGGAACTGCAGCCGGCGCAAGGCTGCCGCCGAGGGGACTACATTAGAGTGGAAGCAAATGCCGGCCCTTCCTTGCTCGGCTCCGATTGTAAAATCGTGCCCCTGCCCATCCTTTCGCGTCATGCGAGTTATGGCCTCAAGGCCCCGATGGATATTAAAAGCGGCGTCCTCATTCATGGCCAGAAGCTGAAATCCGAGTTCGAGCGTTGCTGGATTGGCCTCAGCTTCAATCTGGGAAATCACCTGCTCATACCTCGTACCAGCTAATCTGGTCAGTATGCCTTCGGGAGTGCGCTGGCCCGGATGCCCCTCCCGCCGGACAGTCATGGCGGTGTCGAGATCGATCGAATATGAGTCATCAATCATCACGTGATTGATTTCGTCATCGAGCCACATATTTCGTTTCAAGTGAAACCCCAAAGCCGTCAGCTCGTGACTGAGATTCAGCTTACCCACCGCGGCGATTCGAAGGCGGATGTAGCTAAGGAACCTAAGCGGTGACGTGAGCATCTCAGCGAGGGCGTCCAAGAGGAAGACATCCATCACGAAAGGCGCTTTAACAACCTCGGTCGTCTGATACGACAGGTATTGGCTGGATTGGAATGCCAATGCCGGGTAGTGCTCGGAAACAATGTTGAAGAGGTAAATTTCTTTCACGGGATGAGGTAGCTTTACTTCCCTGCCTTGGTCGTCCTCCAGCCGATACCCACCCTCAACAATAATGCTCGCACACTCCCATCCTTGCTCGTACGACTGCTGAATTGCCGCGGCGAAGTCTGACTTGAGTTGACCATCATTGCCTTTCCGGGCCTCAAGGGTCAGTTTTTTTGACTTCGCCTGAACAATGATCAACCGATCGCCGAAAACGACCAGCACGTCGGCCTCACCAGCAATGTCCTTGCCTTTAAACAAATTTACGTTGGTATGGACATTGCCGTCACCAAAGACTGCGGCAAGCCGCCGAGCTGCGAACTGCTCCGCAAATGCGCCGCGATTTGCCATGGCTTTCGGTCGGTACGGCTTGTCGGCCCACATCCAGAAAAATGGCGATTCGTAGAGAGCCTCGTAGATGGCGTAATGCTGGAAGAGCAACACCGTACCGCGACCGGTCAGCAGTAGCGGCGTGGCCGCGACGGCATTGAAATCGCCAATGGTCTGAAATTGCAGATTGTCACCAGTCAGCGTCAAAGCGCGGAATACGGCCTCGACAATGGCTACATCCAGTCCGCTTAAATCCGAGACAAGCTTCGCCGAATACTCAAATGCTGCGAGCAACATGTGAGGCTCAACCTCTGGCGTATTGGAGCCGGTGAAGGCGGCGCATGACCTCTCGTCCATAAGGGCGCACATGGCGTGTGCAACCACCTGTGCCTGGCCGATGGAAAAGCCCATTTTCTCAACGAGCCAGTGGTCATCTTCACCGTACTTCGCGGGAAGAAAATCACGGTACTGGAAACTGTAGGCGGACTCGGTCCCATAAAAAATCGGCTCTCGCATGGACATGCCGTCCCAGGCTGCTCCCGTGTTGCTCCCGCTCATGGCCTGATCTTTCAGGGCTGACATCATCGGTCGGGAAAGAGCTTGGTGTAGCTCCAACATGAGTGTATCGGTGCGGGCTACCAATTCGCCCAAGACCTCTACAGTGGGCACGCTCATGTCCAGATCCTGACGAACCATCAACCCGAGCAGAGTTGTGATTTCAGTCCTTAATAAGCGGTCATTGCTAAAAAGCGGAGCAATGTCATCCGGATTCAACTCGTCGTTGTACATGACTAGGTTGTCCCGATGACATATGAAAGCAATACCATGGACATAGCCTGGAGAGGCTGTCAGCTCAACAAGATCAGCAAGAACCTCAGTTTCGGATCGACCTATTAGTGTCGGCATGCGGCGTTCCTCCCAGAGATACATCAGTCAAAGATGCGCAAGTATCTTGGACTACTGTGAATCTAGCGTAGGTGCCAAGAATGAAGAGGACGGATTTATTTTCTCCACTCCAAACGTCCGCTTTTGGCCGGTGCTGTCCGTCGTAAGGGGGGCAATCGACCAAAAGAGGCTATTCGATCGTGTTACGAATCTTGGGACGATTCAACACGAATGCTCTAGGCATTACAGGCGCCATACTGCGACTAAGGCAGTTATAAGCCTAAACTTATGTCCCGCATATCCTTATTCATCAGCCGAGCCCCTGCCCTATGCCGCCGATCGCATAAGGCAGAAAACGACCCGAGCTTGCCCAAATAGCGGAAAGGCAAAGTGATGTAACAGAACTGTCGGGGAGACTTGAGGTGTAGTTGAGTCAGTCGGTACGTCATTTACCATCGGCATTACGGCGTTGGCCGAGTGGGCTGCTGATCCTTTGTGGAATGGGACAATGGTGGGGGCGGCAATGAATTGCAGCTACAGTTGCGCGGGAGTCTGCCGGAAGCCTATGTGCGCATCACGCGCGACAAGCTTTCCAGTCGTGACCAATAATTTTCGCATCGTCGTGTTCAACCGCATCGCGGATTTCGCGGCGCGTGCCGACGCTGTTTTCGCGTCGAAAAGGAAGGCAAACGATGACTGAGAACATCAAGAGCACGGCAATCACCTCTGCCGGCTACATCTATCAGAACCGGCAGGGGCTGCGGGTGTTGTGCGACTGGCTGGATGCGCCGAGTCGCTACGCGAAGGTCAAGTTCGAGTGTGACGTTGAGGCGGAAGCACCAAAGGGTTTGGACGACATCGTGGTCGAGCGCTCGGACGGACTGCAAGACCTTAAGCAGGTCAAGTTCACGCCAAACCCTGATGCACATCCGCTGTCCTGGGATTGGCTGCTTGAGAAATCCGGCAAGACGGAGCGGTCCCGGTCAATGCTGAAGAAGTGGTTTGACGCGTACAGGTCGCTGGACCTAGCACGTATCGGTGATCTCTCCCTGTTGACCAACCGGCGGCCTGATGCTGAGATCGAAGCCTGCCTGGCCGGTAGCAAGATTGATTTCGCCAAGGTACCTGACCCGAGGCGCGCGGCGCTCATCGCCGAACTCGGCGGCGAGGCGGATTGTGAGGACTTTCTCGGTCGACTACAGATCACGCACAGCGACAAGGGCTACGAGACGCTCGAGCACGAGGTTGACGCGCGGCTGCGTGCGCATGGCACGCCGGAGGGCATCGCCGTCCTCAAAAACGTCGCTCTGAACTGGGCGACGCAGAAGTACTCTCCACCGCCGTCCGGCTGGATCACGTTGCCAGACCTTCGCGCGATCCTGCAGGCGACACCGCCGGCACCTCTCCCGGAAGACTTTGCGGTCCCCAAGGGCTATCAGGTGCCCGATGCAGAATTCCACGGCGCTTTCGTCAAGGATGCTCTGCGGTCAGGCGGCAAGGCGATCGTTCTGACCGGTCCGCCTGGTCGCGGCAAGAGCACCTACCTCAGCGCGCTGTGCGACATATTCGCCGACAAAGACATTCCGACGGTCCGCCACCACTACTTCCTGTCCACGACGGAGCGCGGTCGGGATCGCTTACACAGCTACGTCGTCGAAGAGTCGATCCGATCGCAGATCGAGCGATTCCATCCCGACGTCCTCCGCCCGCCCGGTGGCCTGCGCGCGCAGTTGGACGCCACTGCGGCGCACTACAAAGCGCTCGACAAGCCCTTCGTACTGATTTTGGATGGTCTCGACCACGTCTGGCGCACCAACGGGGAGGACAAACAGCCGCTAGAGGACTTGTTTGCCCAGTTGGTGCCGTGTGCTGAGAACTTGGTACTGCTCGTGGGTACACAGCCGGTGGACGACGCACAACTTCCGGCAGACTTGTTGATCGCTGCGCCGAAGGCAAGTTGGAAGACGCTGCCCGCCATGTCCGGCGACGCCGTCCTTTCGTACTTGCGTCAGGCGGTGCACGCCGGTCGGTTGAGCACGGGGTTTGGGCCTGCGGAGCCTAATGAGAAGGACGTTCACGCAGAGCCTGAGGCGGCTGAAACGACCGAGGTTGCCGCAGCGCACGAGGCTGTTGCTGAGGAAGAGTTGCAGAGCGCCGCGGCCGCGCTCCGCGCCAGGACCAACGGTCACCCACTGCACGTCATCTACGCGACCTCTGCACTTGTGCTTGCCGGTGGCAAGGTCACGCGATGGGACGTCGAGCAACTCACCGGAGATCTGAGTCAGGGCGTGAAGTTCTACTACGGGTCGCTGTGGGAGCGGGTTTCACCCAGCCTAAAGGATGCGCTGCGACTGGTTTGCGCCTTCCCGTTCTTCTGGCCACGGACTGCATTCGGCGAGATCGCGACCGCGATGAGGCTGGCGGCGCCCGAGATCGAAAAGGTGGAACATCTGCTTCATTCGTCGGCCGCCGGTTTGAAGGTCTTCCACGAGAGCCTGGCGGTGTACGTGCGGTCGACCGATGGCTACGCCGATCGCATCGCTGCACTGAGGCCGGAGGTTGCGCGCTGGCTGGAGACGTTGGCTCCCAACGCTTTGCGGGTGAACTGGCTCTGGACGGTCCAGGCGCAGCTTGGCGATCCAAGCCATCTGATCGCGGGCTTGACCCGAGACTGGGTGCTGCTGCGACTGGAAGAGGGCTATCCGCAGTCGCTGTTTGACACATTGATCACCGACGCCGTGGCTGCCGCGCTGGACCGGGCTGAGTTCGCACAAGCCTATCGCCTCCAGCACCTGAAGGCCCGCATGGTTGAGGGCAGCCAGTACCAAATGCAGGACGAGGACATGGCCAGCTGGTTTCTTACACGTGGACGCTGGCGTCGGACGATTGGGTTATCCGAGAGGCCGTTGCCTCCAGGCACGAGACGGATATCAAACTTGTGGCGGCGCTGGGGCTAGCGCTGCGAGCGCGCGGAGACCATATCGTGGCCGAGACCTGTGGCGAGGAGACGCTGCGACGCTTCCGGGGCGCGAGTCGCTTCTCGAGAGAGTACTCCACGGGCAACGGCTTGGATGCTTTCAGGTTCCTGGCGGGTGCTTTTGCGCGCCTAGGCGCGGTAGGGGTCACGCCGGAGGGGCTCAAGCAGTTCGTGACACGTGCTAACCCAGAGGGCTGGTTACCGCGCGTACGGCTGATGGCCGCGGAGGGGCAACTGGACGAGTTGATGTCGCTTGCAGCGTCGCTCGGCGATAGCCGGCGTAAGTGCATTGTCAGCGATGCCTGCCTCCGGGCCGCGGCTCAGGTCAATGTAAGCATCGTCGAACGCGGTGACTTCAAAGCACTCGCCAGAACGCCCTTTGTAGCAGCCATCGAGGCGGCCCACGTGCATGCCGTGACGACCTTAAACGCTTCAATCCCGATCGACTGGCTGGGACTCAACTACCGTGAGCGCAAGCAGGACCTTGCGAAGCTGGTGCACCACTGGTTCTTCAGCGCTGTGCACTTGAGCATGTGCATGTCCGCGGAAGGGCAGACCGAGTTCAGCTTTGCACGCGCACCGGTATATGCCGACCGAGAGAATGTCACTGACTTCCTGAACGTGCTCTCGGGCGTCGCCGGCCAAGTGGCTCATCACTGGTGGCGGGGGGATTTCGTAGACTTTCACGCGGTCTTTGAGCTATTAGACCCGGTGGAGTTTAGGCATTTCCGACAGAGCTACGACTGGCAATCTGCAGCAGAGGATTTTCGGGCTGCCCTGCACCAGGTTGCCTGCGACGTCCGTCTGGGCAGCATTCTGTTGGGCCATGCCGTCGAGGCTAATCTCACCGAGGCGACGCTCGCTGCCGCAGAGTCGTTCAAGTGGTTCGACGCGGCGTCTTTCCGCGAGCAGTACGCCGGAGGGCTGCTGACGAAGATGTCTGATGAGGCCGCTGCGAAATTCGTGCTCTCCCAGCGCGAGCAGTTCGATGCTGAGGTGCGGCAGGAGACCAGCGTGCATCTGCAAACGCCGCTGCAGTTGTGCGGAATTTCGGTGGCCCATTGTTTGGAAACAACGGCGCGCGAACTTTGCCGACAGACCTGGGAGCTTGCGACAGGCTTCTCGCATCGTAAAGATCCGACGCTGAACAAGACCCTCGACGCGATCGGTTTCTTGGTCGAAGCTGCGCCGAAAAATGCACGTCGACTGTTAGCGCAGGTCGCCTCTCAAGTCCACTCCGTGCTGGACTACACGGACGGCAGTGGCACCCGACACGCGCTGACTGCGGCGGACGCGCTGCTGGCCAAGCTGGCTCCCGCCGCATTGGTGGCCAAGTACGAGGAGCATGTCGACGCCGGGCAGTGGTCTCAGGCTGAGAACAGCCTGAGTGTGTACGTCGAGCAGGGAGTGAAGGCCGGCTGGCAGCTTGATGCGCTAATGCGCACGGGCCTGCCCCCGGAAGTTAGGGATGTGCTGCAGCGTCTAGTCAAGGAAGGAGTCGAGGGTGCCGCCGAGCGACTGGGGTTACTCAACGCTCACGGAGGGTGGGACATCGGCGTGCTGAGTCGCGAGGAGCACGCGAACTCAAACACGGATCGAAAGCCCTTCGATGGTGACGTCTCAACCTTCGAGCCCGAGCAGCTAATGGCCTTGCTCGATCGCTTATCGGGTGGCGGCTACGACGACGAGGCGGCGCTTCTGGCTTGGTATCAGTACTGGGAAGGCCAGGGACAGGGGAAGCGGATTCTCCATGCACTGGATGACTCGCTTTTGTCCGACCGAGGTCGAGGCCGTGATCTGCTCCACCTGTCTGGCCATGCCTTTCACACCCGACGTAGGCAGAGCGGTCTGAAGGCTGCTTGGAAGTACCTCGTCAGCGCGCAGATCTACAGCGGCGCCTGGATCGGCTATATGGAGCGCGAAGAGAAGACGCTCGCGCGGCTCGACCTCGTGGCCCAGTACTACCTGAAATATTGCGATGACTTCGTAACCAAGACAGCCTATGCCATGTTCGGCGAACCGGAGCGGCCGCGATTGGCGCCGGGTGAGGCAATGGTCTATTTCTACGTGAAGCAGGGACGCATAGATGCGGCGGTTGAGTTCGCTCAGGTTATGGTCGACTGTGTGCTTGAAGACACTCGAACCCTCCCGCTAGCTAACCCGCGGTGGGGAACAGAACTGGTTGCTGCGGACGCGCGGGAGGAGTGATGGACGAGCTTCGAATTCTCATCTCTCGCCTAGGATGGCCGACGCCATCCTGCCGATGGTGGACATTGCAGGAGTTGGCAAAACTGTTGAGCGACCCTGCGACGACGACAGAGACCGAGTCAGCGCTGCTGAAGCTGCTGCATTCGCGCAAGCTCGAGGCGGAAGTCGTCGAGGCACTCTGCATCTTCTGGATGGCTGCAAGTGAGTACGGCTACGTTCCCAATCCCGATTTGCCGAACCGCACGCCGAAACCGTCACTCCTATCCAACCTGCTCCTCGAGGCTCTCGGCTTCGAGGAGCAGGCGCTAGATACCGACCTCAAAGCGGCGCCAAAGCACTTCGAGATTCCCGGTGATTTCGAAGGTGTGCAGGGGGTGGACCTGGCCAGGATGTTCCGGACCACGCTGAGCAGGCTGGAGCTTCGAACAAAACTCCCGCTTATTCGCCAGATGGCGTTCGAGTGGACTGAAAACCAGGCGGCCTATCCCGAGGCTTCCCTGCAGGGCGACTTCGGGCACTTTGCGCGGCCGCTGGGGAAAGGCTTCGTAGGCACATACTCCGCTCGGGCCGCCCTTCGTGCGATCTCCGCCTACTTGCGCACCTTGGCGGTAGCGGAACGGTTGTGGGGGCTGCCCTCTGGGGTTGTGCGCCATTACGCACTAAAGGCGCTGCCCATTCATCCAACGCTGGCTGCGCTGAGGCCTTCACGCCCGGCATGGGTGCCGGTCCGGGAGGACTTCAACGGGAGCGCGAACGCGATCGAGGGAATCATGCGAGAAGTCGTCCTTCGCGTCGCGGCCGAGCGCCCCGGCGATGAGCTGATCGCGCTCAGCACTCCCGTCGAGATGACGATGGGACGCTGCGTGGAAGTATCGCTTGTGCGATGGCTGCAGTTCGGCAACAGTGAAGTGGCTGACCAGGATCTTGCTTCACATATTGACTCCTTCTGGCGCGACATGCCAATGCTGCCAAGCGTGCCCACAGCGCCGCTCGACGAGATGACTTGGTTGGGGGCAATACCTATCGATCAGTTACTGGACGTCCCGTCTGCATCGTTGCCTTTGGCCGGACGGATGGACTATGGCCGCATGGGATACCTGCAGCTGAACCTCTATCCATCTCGACTGTTCGTGCCGACGCTCCTAAGGACTGCTCAAGCAGAGGTACGTCAAGTGGGCACCACGCTTGAGGTCCTTGTCGATGAACAGGTAGTGGCGGACTACGCTCATTGGAATACGGGCTGGGGGCCAGTGCGTCCGGGGTCGCTGAATGGAGCCTGCGGTGCGGCCTTAGTTTCTCGCGGAACGAGCTACCGCGAGTTACCGG
The DNA here is from genome assembly GCF_009296165.1 of Pseudomonas kitaguniensis. GTDB lineage: Bacteria > Pseudomonadota > Gammaproteobacteria > Pseudomonadales > Pseudomonadaceae > Aquipseudomonas > Aquipseudomonas kitaguniensis. Next base: position 133,335 of record NZ_VUAZ01000019.1, read on the forward strand.
CCGCCGAAGGGCAGGTGGTTCGATCGTTCTATCTCTGGCAAGTGCGCCTGCTTCACCGGAGCAACTCGTACAACGCGTTCGACGAGACCCTAAAGAGTGGCGTCTTCTTCCTTTAGCCAGCTGTCGTTTCTGTGTTCAGGGGAGCAGCGAGTGTTATAACGAAAAGCGAAATACCGACTCGAGCTGCTTCGCGGACGGCTGATTCGGCCGATTGTTGACTGTCACAAAGGGCTGATAACGACCCAAAACGATCGGTGGCTAGAAGCGGCAATTGGCTTTGGTCATGGACATATACGAACTCGGGATCTATTAGAGCTAACGGGTACTAGCTTATACGATTTCGATGGCCGCCAATGTCTACCGCGTCTCCAATGGCAGTCAGGAGCACCGATTTACGCTAGACCTCATTACCAACTAACACCCGGGTTCAACGGAGGCACATTGGCTCGCATCGCTTCTCTTGGTTGGGGCTCCCTGATTTGGGAGCCAAAGAAATTTCCGATTCAGGGGCAGTGGATTGAGGATGGACCACTGATACCAGCTGAATTCGCCAGGCAATCGCAAGATGGTCGAATTACGCTTGTGCTAGTCGAAACCGGACGGCTGGTTCCCTCCCTATGGGCAGTAATGGACTCAGTGGATCTCGCTTCTGCCGTTGAGGCTTTACGCAGCCGCGAAAACATTCCGGGGAAAAATGTAGAAAAGCACGTTTGCAGATGGTCTGCCGGCCAGCCATCTCCGAGGCTGATTCCAGATTTATCCGAATGGGCTAACACTCACGACGTGGCCCACGTGGTCTGGACCGGCCTACCCCCCAAATTCAACGGTGCAGAAATCACACCGTCTGCTGAGCAGGTCGTGGAGTACTTGGTAAAGCTCACCGGCGAACAGCGCGAGAAAGCCGAGCGGTATGTTCGCCTTGCTCCGCGGCAGATTGATACCCACTACCGGCGCTGCATTGAATCGTCGCTTCACTGGCATGCCTTGGGCGGCGATTCAGGCCGATCCAATCCATCATCGGAGTGAGATATTGGTGTGAGATCTCGTGATAGGCAGCTTTCGACCGAGGCTGTGTAAAAACGTTTTCGAGCGCGACGGGGATTAAAAACCGGATTGGTAATCGCGCATTTGCGTGATATCCACATCTGCTGACGTGCCGATAAATGTCAGATTTAACGTAGACGCGCGAACTTCAATTTTGGCGAAGCGTTTTTACAAACTCTGGACCCGTTGCAGCCGTTCGAGGCGTCTACGAAAGCAGGGGCGATTCAATTCACTTGTCCAGCGATACCGTTACCACAATGTTTTCGAACTCAATTAGCAATTCAGGCTGATTTTTGGTGAGGAAACGGATGACCGCCTCATTGTCCAGCAACTTAGCAAGATAGCCCTTGGCTAGCACGAGATTTAGCACGTCTTGACCGTACGATTGCTCAACCAGCTTGAACTGTCCTTGCAGATTTCCCATTTCACGCTCCATTTTAGCCATCTGCTCGGGAGTGGCACCACCAAGCTTGCGGGGTTTAGCATCGCCCATTAGTAGGTTGCTTGGTGTGGCGGCCATCAAAGCCTGAGCGTAGGGAACGGTAATATTGTTGATGGCCACCATCAGCTCCACGCATTCTACCTGTCGGGTCGGTTTGAGTTTGCGCAACACCGCACCAATTTCAGCAGAGAAGTGCTGATCTTTAAGCAACTCGGCCGCTTCAACGCATACGCCATCAAGAAGATTCATCTTTTTGATGATGTGACTGATGTCGACGCTCAACGCTTTGGCCAGCCTGGCCGGTGCCACGCCGCGCTCGACCGCACGCCGGATCATGAAGTGCTCTTGAATGGTGGAAAGGCGATTGATCCGGTTGTTATAGGTGTAGGTTTCATCGTCCGTAGCGACCAGACATGGCGCATCAGTGAAACCCAATTGCTTGAGCGCCAATAAACGGATGTGCCCATCCAGCAACGTATACCGCCCAGATTGATTGTCGACCTTGCTGACCGTCAGCGGCTCGATTAGCCCGACAGCATCAATTGATGACTGAATCTGTTTGAATTTTTTACTACCGTGGAGCCCTTCAGGAACTTTGCGCGAGGGCAGGATCAGATCCAACGAAACTGATAGTGGTTCCGGAATAAAGCCAAGGGGCAACTGGCTCATGTCGTATGGGCTCCAGCCCAGACCCGCTCGGCGACGTATTTCGGCAGCGTATCCAATCCTTCAGCACGCAGCAGGTTGGTGAAGTTGTCATCGGACAGCAACTGGCGCAAGGCCTCGATCACAAAGAGCAACCGCTGTTGCGCGAACTCAGCCTTTTTGACCATCAGTTTTTGTCGCTCGACCTCTTTCTGATAGCTACGGATAAGGCTGGATGAGGTGAGCACACCCGCCTTACGCGGTGTGCCACGAGCAATGGATCGCCCCAGTGACCGGCGGCGCTCAATGACCCGACGTGCGTGGATTAGTTGCTTGCCACGCAACTTCCCCGATTCGTAAGCATCTTGCAGAGCAGTCTGTACTTCCGTATCACTGCCTGCTCCCGCGATAGCGAGAGCGGCATTCAGCGGAATACGCCCGCTTTCAACCGCAACCAACAGGCGCTCCTCACCACTTTTGAGTAACTGAAGAATGCCGTAGACATAGTCGACGCTAAGGCCGGTTTTCTGGGCAATGGTCTTTTTGTCATAGCCTTGCTCACGTAACTGCTCGATACCTGCCAGCAACTCAAGAGGACGGCATTGGCGGCGTGCAATATTCTCCGCCAGACTCATAAGAAAGGCGTCCTCGTCGCTAACACTCACTACCATAGCCGGAATACTGCTTTCACCCAACGTCTTGTAGGCTTTGAGCCGTCCCTCACCGCAAATCAGCAGGTAGCGCTCTGATCCGTCTGCATCGGGTCGAGGGGTCACCGTGATCGGCTTCTTAAGACCTATGTTTTTGATGTTGCCGACGATTTCGTCGAACACCCGTCCGTTTCGCTCTCGCGTATTCAGTATCTCGATGCATTCGAGCGGGATTATTTTCAGTTCGCTGGAAAGATGCTCCTTACTCATGCCGCCCTCCTGATACGTGCGCGCCCTGCCATGCCGTAGAGATAATGCAGACTGTCGAAGCGATAACTCTCAAATTCAATGCTGTTGTGATCGGCGAGGTTGAAACCCTGCTGGCCGAAGTCCAACCGTGGCAGCAGGTAATAGTCGAGCGGCGCCTGATTGGCTTCGTCCAGACGGACGGCGACCGTGATGTCTGGGGCCAGGCTAGTGTCGAAGCGAACCTTCCACCGCCTGCGTCCGCTGTCCAGCGACTGGCATCGTGACAGGACCAGCGAGATGCTGAACTCCCGATTGACCGTCATTAAGTCAGTGGCGGGATCGCGCTCGATCAACCCACCGATATCAGAAATCACATGTTCGGTCTGACTGACAATTTCCGGATGCAACCGTCGCAAAAAACGATTGATCTCGAGGAAGCGATAGTCTCGATCCGGCGTGAATCCTACGACCTGGTAGGCACTGATCAAACTACCAAAACGGTGGATATAGGCCGAGGCCGACGGCATCCCCTCCGTCTCGTCGATGATAAGGCCCGAAAGGAAGCCGCGATGTTGGTATAGGTTGCGCAGTTTCTCGATCAGTTCTTCATTGCTGAACCGATGCGCCCGGGCGCGCAGGATACCTTGGGCGGTATAGAACGCCTCCGGTGATACGATGGCCTCGAATGCACCTTCCTTCTTGATCCACATGTCCGGCTGGTTACTGACCCGGTGTTTTTTGAGCTTGAAGGAAATCCCGTTGTAGACATTATTACCGATGTATTTTTCATTGCTCAGCACCTCACGCACAGTGGCCCGTGTCCAGTGCCGATCCAGATCGGTGTGAATCCCACGGCTGTTGAGGCGGGAGGCGATTTCAGATTCGGGTAAACCTTCATCGATGAACCAGTGATAGATTTGGTTCACCACCTGTACTTCGGCTTGAGGCCCGGGCATCAAAATCACACGGTCGGTTTGCAGACTCTTGTGCTCGCCCCGCGCCAGCTCGCTTTTGATTGAACCCGCCTGATCGATCAGGACACGCCGCAGGCCGTATCCCGCACTTCCCCCCTGGCGATAGCCCAGCTCAATCAATCGGCACTGGCCCGCGAACACCTTGGCCGACAGTTCCCGGCTGTACTCACCCGCCATCGCACGCTTGACGCCTTTGACAATGGTCGAGCCTGGAGAACCGTCGTTTTCAAACTGCTCGGCACAGTAGGCAAGCTGAATGCCCGCACGGCGGCAGATGTACTCGTAATAGGCGCTTTCATCGGCATCCTGAAATCGCCCCCAGCGACTGACGTCATAGACCAGAATGATCTGGAAGTCCGCCGTCCCAGACTCTACGTCCTTGATCAACTGCTGCAAGGACTGTCGGCCATCTATGCGCAGCCCGCTTTTACCTTGGTCGGCATAGGTACGGACGATCTGCATGCCGTGCCGCTCGGCGTACTCGCGAATCTTGTCTGACTGATTTTCGGTCGAGTACTGCTGGTGCTCAGTCGACATCCTGACGTATTCGGCGGCACGTAGTGCTACCGGCTGATCCGACATATCTGGTGAAGACTCATCTGATTGCATAGGACCCAATCGCTCGCCGTTATTGGTGTGCTTGCTCTCGGGTCTTCCTTTCACATCTTCGCACGGGCCTCGTCCAGAGAAAAACCAACCAAAGCGCACGTCGTTGAGATTGCTGCCACGCAGGATGATCGAGAACTCATTTGGGTTCGTAATTAACGCCTAACCAGCGGAATGACCATCACGTCCTATCTTTGCACCCGTCCTTTTTGCACGGGCAACCGATGCACAATGGCGTGATCTCGACGATCAACGCCTCGCAGCAGACCGCCTCACCGCTGGGAACTAACTCAATCCGATAGAGCCCAGGTCGCAGCACCGTCACCTGTGACACGTCCATCTTTGCAAGATCGACTTCCTGCTGCAGATCGTGCTTGGATCGCTGGCGTGATTTGTTTCGCTTGACGTATTCGGGGTGAGCGTCCCGATAATTACGCCAATATTCCGGATGGCGATCCAGCCACGCACGCTGATTGCGGCTCTGGTTATCCCGATAATCAGGATCGCTTTGCATCTTGTCGCGTTGCCAGCGCTGGCGTCGTACTCGCTGACAGGCTGGTAGCGAACAGTAGGTTTGGTTGGGTACTTGGGGACGTTTTTCAAACGACAAGCCACAGCAAGCGCAGATATTGTTGGACATCAACGTTCTCCATATGAAAACTCATATGAGGACTACAACCCAAAAATAATAGGTTCCGTTTCGACGTATGGCATTGCCTAGCGAGCACTGGGACAGCAGTAAGGTGTTTGCTGCAATTCACATAGAAACTTCCGACATCAAGTTCACACTCGAGGGGTAGCTATCTGCCCTATCCGCAAGCATCGAGCGCCGACAGGCTTCAGCCGCAACTGCTGATCGTCCTTGACCAGGTAGCGCATCGCATAGTGGACATGACTGCGGACCTTCAGGGCACTACGAAGGATCATGCCTATACCCAGTCTGTCGTCGTCTTTGTACTTTTCCTTTTCGTGGTTACAGCTGTTGAAGTAGCCCTGCCCCCGAGTAATATCTTTCCACAGCTCACCAATTTGCTCAGCCTTGTAAACATCTCCGCGCACTTCATTGCCGTTGAAGAAGAAGGCCGCATGGAGGTGATAGCCACGATCAACGCCCTGCTCTACCACACAGATATAGCCAATGAGGTGGTCGAAAATCGGGTTACGCTCACGCTCAGCAATAAACCGGTCTAGATCGCCGAATACTTGTTCGACACGCTGCCTAGCCTGAACCTTCTGGTAGTAATACAGATTGACCCTAATGATCAGAGTCCGCGAGTAGCGATCAATCATAGCGTCGGAGTATTCACAGACCCGGTCCGCTTGCTGCCTGGCCAGATAACGACGGTCCCCTTTCTCACGTCGATACCATTGTTCACGAGTCAACTGACGGATCCGGATGACAAGAACGTTCATACTGCGGTGATGGTCGAGGTAGATCGTACCCTCCTCATTCAAGCAGACAGGACCTGTAGGGCTCCGCTCCAGACCAATATCTTGACAGGCGTCCTGGAACGCTTGCAGGTGTTCGCTGTAACGGTATTTGCAGCGATCATCGAACAAGTCAATCATTTGCTGGACGCACTTGAAGTACTTGGAGAGCCTGGTCGGCTCAATTTGCTTATGACCTGAGCGTGTACCTGACAGCCGGAATGCTGGCGTGTCGTGTTGTTCGATGGCCTTAACGAGCCGCTCAATCTGGATGGCAATATCGGATTGCGAGAGAGGGGGGTGGGCATTGCTATTGGTCATGGTTGTGTACCTGGTGGTTGTTCCCATACCAGATACCGTCCATGCATTTTTTAACCGGTGAGCTATTCCTAGGAAGCCGTGATCACTGGGCCAAAGGTTGATTGCTTTCTGTTCGGTTGCTTACTGATGTCTGTTTATTGATTATCTGGAAGCTATCTATTTATCTATATAACTAGATACAGCTCTGTACTTGGTGCTCGTACCCGCTCCATATGAACCAATCGGCAAACTATTGCCAAGCCAAGCAGGAGATCGACCAAAAGGCCATATGTGGGAGTTAGCTGAGAACCGCCTGCTCACCATCGCATAAACGATGACTGGCTCGCTGCCAGTCATGGCGTTTATGCCGGTATGGCAACTCTTTCACGCAACTCATTCGGCCAGGTCGCGCGCCTCAATCCTGGCCAAAATCCAATCGTGTATCTCACCTTCAACCCAACCAACGCTGCGCTCTCCCAGCGAAACAGGCTTAGGGAAGGCTCCGTCTGCGATGTACTTATAGATGGTAGACCGACCCAGACCAGTTGAGTCGATGACGTCTTTCAGGCGAATGATCCTCATGAACGGGACTCCTCTGTTCGTTCAGAGGATTGGCAGGACGGGTAAAAAACTACGGTTAGCCTCCGTACAGTTTTTGCCAGCCCCCGGCCCCAGCACCTCAAACAGACAATTCACCTTCTGGCGGAGTCAGTAAGCCATACAAATATTGCTCTGCATTAGAAACCGTCTCCAAGCTACTAAAAACCTGCACTTTCAGCTGATTACCAAGCCCAAACTCCACAACATGCAATTTTCCCGCGCACACTACGTCATCCGGAGGTAACGCCAGAACGGCTCGCGAAGGATAGAACCGATCATTGCGCGACTTATACGCAACCTCTCGCATAGGGAGAAGCACGTAATCCAATTCCTCGAAATCCATGCCATCGATCAATGCCGATTTGCCCTGAAACCAGCCACCTCTAACACCTCTCGCCACGTTTCCAGCTTGGTCACACAAATAGGTGGCAAGCCGTTGGGAGTCCTCCGCATCAGGAGCGCCAAGCAAATCGAGCTTGATCAACTGAGCCAGCTCTGCCTCACCCTCACCCTCACCAAGCACACTCCAATGATGAGAAAGCAGGTATCCCGCATACAAATCAAGCCTTCCCCTCATGAAAGGGGCCAGCCCTTGCTCGTGGCTATCTTTAAAAAACTTACGAACTTCGCCAGTCAATTGGCTACGCAACTCCCGGCCTGACTTGAAGATGCCATCTACTACGTCAACATCGTTGTCCTCAGTCGGCACGCGATCAACCGACACCAATAAAATCGGCAAGCGCTGCCCACAATTCAACTCTGGATGGTGCAGATTGAGGTAGTAAACGCTTTTGGTCTTTTTGAAGATGACTGATCCTGTTGCACCCGGTGTGTATGCCCGGATCAAACCACTATCGAGCAAGGTCCGAATTCGGTTCTTCAAACGCTCCTGACTTAGCCCAGTTAACCGCGAGAGCTCTGCACGACCTAAATCCCGCACAACACCAAATCGATCAGCGCGGCATAACAGCACTGCAAGCAGCAAACGATTTACGACACTCAGTCGGCCCTGCTTCCGGCTTGCTCGGACATGAGCAAGGGGGGCGCCTTCGAGCGGCCCCTTTTGCTGCATGGCAACATCTGACAACTGAAGCGCCTTGCTCTCATGCTTTAAAAGGTGATGGATTACTCTGGCATGGACCACCTTAGACACGTCATTCAGACCAACCTGCTCAACGTCGCCTGGCGCCAACTCATATTGTCTTTTGGGGCGCCCTTGCCCGCTCACCAAGTCCCGACGAATCAGGACCTTAGCAGCGGTCAACGAATTCAGTGCTGCGCCCATCTGGCTATCTGAAATTCCAAATCGCCCTGCTAGCTCTTTAACACCCGAGCAAATGGGCCCTGCAACCAAACCGCACTCAACCAAGCGTACCAATACATACTTTGCTTCAGGACTGATCCCTTTCGCCTTACTGAGCAGCACTGAAAGCAGCATCTCGCTCACATTAATTTCCTAATCCAGTTAAGCCACATCTTTATTTTGGCACAGAAAATACACCCTGTTTTAATAAACACCGATTACTAAGTAATTATTGAGTATTACACTTAGTATCTCAGCCAAGGTACAGTGAGATAAATCTAGGTAAAAATACTATGGAGAGCACGATGGCAGGCAGTGACTGGCTCAATATGAAGGATATAGATCAGTTGAAATGGGCTACGAAGCACCTTCGTACCAAGGGAGAGACACACGAAGGCGCGCCCATCTCAGCCACCAATTTCGATGCCTGGCTAAGTCAAGAAAGGACAAAAGACTCTGCGCTCTTACTGACAATGAAGCTGGCCTGGACCCAGGCTCAGCGAAGAAAAGCGGACAAGAACGCAAAGAAAAAAGCCTGCAGTTTCGTGCTCTCAGAACAGGCGAAGCAAAAACTGAACAAGCTGGCGAAGCAGAACAAAAGCAGCATTACCAATTTTCTTGAGAGCCTGCTCTCTGATGAATACGAGCAGGCCGCCCAGCAGAAAACCGTTGCTAAAAATGCCGCCAAAAGGGCCGCAGAAAAGGAGCTGCAACTGAAAAAGAGGCTGGACTCCCTATACCTAGCACTCCAGAAGTGCGTCACGGAACTCACGCAGCGCATCGTCATGATGGAAGCCGTAGAGCTCTCAATCGACAGCCTCTCAGAGGAGCAGAAGAGCCAAAGCGAAGCGCTTTACGCAAAAACACTAAAAAAGGTTACAGGCAAAAGTCCAACGGCATTTCTCAATGAGCAACTCTCTCGCAGCATGGAAAGAGCGCCGAGCTAGCCGAGCCCTTCAGTGGCAGCGACGCCAACGCCCACCAGCGCAGCTCGGATCCCGATTTGAACACAAGCGCCAGCGTAGATTGCCAAGAAAGAAAAGCGCCCTATCGCGAACTACCTGACGACAAGGACATCTTTCCAAAATCCGAGTGGGGGGACAAATGGGGGAACAAAAACCGTAGAATGCAAAAAGGCCCCATTTATGGGGCCTTTAGGTATAAATTTGGCGGTGAAGGAGAGATTCGAACTCTCGATACAATTTCTTGTATACACACTTTCCAGGCGTGCTCCTTAAGCCACTCGGACACTTCACCGTATCTCGTCAAACCAGTTCAGTCTGTCGAGGCGCGCTAATGTAGTCGAAAGCCTTTCTGATGGCAAAGGTTTTTTTGAGAATTTTCATGCGCTTAGACGGTAATGCAGCTACCCGCTCAGCGAGGGGTGGCGATTGTGCCATTCTCGGGCATCGGCGCTAGGCGTTAGGGGCGGCGGCTGCGCCCTGCTCCGGGCCGTCTACCCTTGGGGATGCGGCGAAAGCCTGACTGGGCAGTCAGTCACGGCGCTTTACCGGGGCGGGCGTGGTGGGTAACGTCTGTGTATGCATGGCTATAAACAGCCTCTTTATAACAAGCCTTACAAGGAACCGCGTCATGAGTGAGTTGATTGCTTACCACCTCGAAGACGGTATCGCGACCCTGACCTTGAGCAACGGCAAGGTGAATGCCATTTCTCCGGCGGTGGTCAGCGAGTTTAATGCGGCGCTGGATCGGGCCGAGCAGGATCGGGCGGTGGTGATCATCACCGGGACGCCGGGCATTTTGTCGGGTGGTTATGATTTGAAGGTGATGACGGCAGGCCCTAAAGAGGCAATCGGGCTGGTGACGTCGGGCTCGACGTTGGCGCGTCGTTTGTTGTCGCACCCGTTTCCGGTGATTGTGGCGTGCCCTGGGCATGCGGTGGCCAAGGGCGCGTTCCTGTTGCTGTCGGCGGATTATCGGATTGGTGTGGAAGGCCCGTTCAGCATTGGCCTGAATGAAGTGGCGATTGGCATGACCATGCACCATGCCGGTATCGAGTTGGCACGTGATCGCTTGCGCAAGTCGGCGTTTCATCGGTCGGTGATCAATGCCGAGATGTTTGACCCGCAGGGCGCGTTGGGTGCTGGCTTCCTCGATAAGGTGGTGGCACCGGAGGCGCTACACGCAGCGGCGCTGGAAGCAGCGCGGCAGTTGAAAAAGATCAACATGAACGCTCACAAGCACACCAAATTGAAGGTGCGTAAGGCGCTGTTGGAAGCGTTGGATGATGCAATCATTCAGGACCAGGGCCATATCCTGAGCTGACACCGTTGCATGCGCTGCGCCATAGCCCAACCTTGAGTTGGGCTTTTTCTTACAAAAAAATCCGAAACCTCTTTAGCCGCTCTGGCCGGGTGGTGTTTGCATACGTTGAAACATGTGCTTAAACATCGCCTATCTCCTACGTCTGTAGGGGCAATTGCCGAATACAGTGCACATCCGTACACTGCGCCAACTTTTGTCCCGATGGGCCGTATCGATGCTTTTTTTGTTACGTATGTTGTTGATGAGCCTGCACTTTATGCTTGCCGGTGTGCTGGGCGTGCTGTTAGGGATCTGCCGGCCGTTCAACCCGGACAACAGCCGCCTGTGCGCTCGCTTGTACGCAATTCCTGCGATGTGGATGTTGCGTTTAAACGTCAAGGCTGATGTCGACTCCCTGCGTAACAAGCCCGGCCCGTGTGTGATCATCGCCAACCATCAGTCCAACTACGACCTGTTTGTGCTCGGCACCGTGGTGCCTCATCGCACCGTGTGTATCGCCAAAAAAAGCCTGAAATGGGTGCCGTTGTTTGGCCAGTTGTTCTGGCTGGCGGGCAATGTGTTGATCGACCGCGGCAACGCGCACAAGGCACGCCGCGCGATGCTCACCACCACCCATACCTTGCAGCATGAGGACACCTCGATCTGGGTGTTCCCGGAAGGCACGCGTAATGTGGGCAAGGGCCTGTTGCCGTTCAAGAAAGGCGCGTTTCATATGGCGATTACGGCCGGCGTGCCAATCGTGCAGGTGTGCGTGAGCAATTATGTGACGCACATGCGGCTTAATCGCTGGAACAGTGGTGATGTACTCATACGCTCGTTGCCGCCAATTCCTACTGCCGGGCTGACGTCGGATGACGTCCCACGCTTGATGCAGAGTTGCCAGGAGCAGATGAATGACGCTATCGCAGCGCTGGACCGCGAGCTGAAAACCGACTGATTGGCTCGCCACAAAAAGCGCCCACCTACACGCACCAATGGAACGCCATTCAGGCTAAGCTGCCCAACATTTGTCCTCCCAATCAGAAGCGATCAGCACCATGGGTAGAGTTGTTGCGGCCGCCGTGTACAGCGCCGGTAAGAAAGTTACTGATATTACCCTCGACGAAGGCGCAGCCTGGGCCGCCAAACCCGATCACTTTGTGTGGATCGGCCTTGAAGAGCCCAACGAGCAGGAGCTGAATAACCTGCAACGCCAGTTCAACCTGCATGAATTGGCCATCGAAGACGCGCTGGAAAAGCACAGCCGCCCGAAGCTTGAAACCTTCGGCGATGCGCTGTTTATCGTCACTTATTCACCGGTGCGCGACAACGGCAAACTGGTGTTTATCGAAACGCATATTTTTGCCGGCAAGGGCTACATCATCACCGCCCGCAACGGCCACTCAGCGTCCTACGGCTATGTGCGCCAACGTTGTGAGGCGCGGCCGCTGTTGCTGGAACATGGGGAAGATTTCGTACTGTATGCGCTGCTGGATTTTGTCACCGAGAACTACCAGCCGGTCAGCGAGGCGATCCACGCCGAGATTGATGAGCTGGAGCGCAACGTGCTGTGCAATTCGTTGAACGAGCGCGACATTCAGAACCTCCACGGCCTGCGCCGCGACGTGCTGCGCTTGCGCCGGTATGTGGCGCCGATGGTGGAGATCAGCGAGGAACTGCAGAAACTGAGCTTCCCGTTTATCGACAAGAACATGCGCCCGTATTTTCGCGATGTGCAGATCCACGTCACGCGGCAGATGGAAGACCTGGCCACGTTGCGCGATATTGCCAGCGAAACCATCGAGATCGGCGTGTTACTGGAGGCTTCGCGGCAGAGCGTGGTGCAACGCAAGTTCGCCGCGTGGGCGGCGATTCTGGCGTTCCCCACGGCGGTGGCGGGTATTTACGGGATGAATTTTCAGAACATGCCCGAGCTGCAATGGCACTACGGCTATTTTGCAGTGCTCGGGTTTATTGGCGTGGGCTGCACCAGTTTGTGGGCCAGCTTCAAGCGTTCGGGCTGGCTTTAGCCGCGCGTGGCGTGTGCGCGACAAAGCGCATCATCCATTCCGCCACGGTGGCCCCGTGGTGGTCGCGCGCCAGGCTGGCAACACCATTGGTGTAGACCTTTTCGCCCAGCGTTGTCTGAAGAATCTCAAGCAGTTCGCGCGAATAGTCGTGGATGAATTCCGGGTGGCCCTGAAAGCACAGCACTTGGTCTTCGATGTGGTAAGCGGCAAATGGGCAAAAATCGCTGGAAGCGATCACCGTGGCATTTTCCGGCAGGCTGGTCACTTGGTCTTGGTGGCTGATCAGCAGGGTCAGTTCCTCCACTACCGGGCTCATCCAGGGCGCCTTGGCGTTGAGCTTATAGTCGTGAATGCCCATGCCCCAGCCCTTGCTCGCGCGTTCGGTTTTACCGCCCAGCAGCAGCGCCAATAATTGGTGGCCGAAACAGATGCCCAGCAACTTGTCACCGCGTGCATAGCGGTCGAGCACGTAGGTCTTGAGGGTCTGGATCCACGGGTCGGTGCCGAAAGAATCGGCCTTGCTGCCGGTGATCAGGTACGCATCAAACACTTCATCATCCGACGGGTATTCGCCCTGCACCACGTTGTAGATGACAAATTCGGCGGCAATCGGCTGCTTGGAGAACAGGCGCTTGAACATCTGCCCATACCCTTGGTACTGATCGATCAAGCCTGGACGCAGGATATCGGTTTCCAGGATACAGACGCGTAGCGACATAAAATACCTGACACAGTGGTTGGAATAATCAACAGCTCAGAGCCTGCCTCGAAATACCCTGCCAACGCAACCCCGGCGGATGCACTTTGCAAACGGCGCCATGGCCCGATTGACACGGTTTCATTGGCGAAGGCGCTGGTTGCTGTTGACCTGATCACTCGGACGAACGGTAGGCAGCCACCGGAAACCGCTGATTAATCGTTTTAGCTGTCTAGCCGAGGCATTGGCGGGAATGTGGCGATAGGCCTCATGCATTTTTTAGCGAAAAAACTTACCCGTTGATACGAAATGGATCTAAGGCGCGGAGAACGAGGGCTCTAAGGTTCAATCAGTAAGGAAGTTGCTGCCGGGTTTTGCCGGAGTAGCTGTAAGAAAAGTGCAACGTCACGTCGCGATACTGGAATTCTCCGACACGCGTTTGACGCTCAGGAATAACAACAAAAGGCAGTCAGCCATGTTCAAACATTCGAAAGTACGTCAGGCGGGACTTATTCTCTTCGCCACCACACTGATTCTGATCTTGCCCAACTTAACCAAAATCATTGGTTAACGGCCCGACCCTCACATTCCGTGCACACCGTGCACCGGGACTGCAGCTTTTGGCAGCACCTGCCGGGACATTGCGAATAGCGGTCCTGTTGCAGGGGCTGCCTTTTTACGTATAGATTTCGGCGGGCATTCGCCTCATCGCCACGTCGAAAGGGCCGCCCTCTTGAAACTGATCCTCGCCTTGTTCGCCGCCCTGCTGGCCCTGCCGGCCTGGGCCGCGCAACTGACCGTTGAGCTGGACCACACCAGCAAGACCTGGCAGACCGCTGACCTGCTCACGCACCCGGATGTGCAAACGGTGCAGATCACCGATGACGTTTCCTACAAGCGCAACATGACGTATCGCGCAGTGCCGTTGGCGGCGCTGTTACCGGGCCTGACGCCTGCCAATCATCTGCAGGCCGTGGCACTCGACGGTTTTGCGGCAGAGCTGACGGCTGCGCCGCTGCTGCGAACGCACGGCGCGCGTGCCTGGTTGGCGGTGGAAGACCCGGCAAACCCTTGGCCGGCGCTGGCGGAGGGCAAGCCGAGTGCCGGGCCGTTCTATCTGGTGTGGACCGATCCGCAGGCTGGCAGGATCGGCCCGGAACAGTGGCCGTTCCAGATCGTGGGGATCAAGCAGTTGAAGACGGTGGCGGAGCGCTTTCCGGCGTTGCTGCCGGACCCGACGTTGGCCGCGAATGATCCGATCAACCAAGGGTTTTTGGTGTTTCAGAAAAACTGCCTGGCGTGCCACCGCCTGAATGGTGCGGGTGATGCGCACGTGGGGCCAGACCTGAATATTCCCTATAACCCCACGGAGTATTTCAGTGGCGACTTTCTCAAGCGCTATATCCGCGACCCGCAAAGCCTGCGGCAGTGGCCACAGGCGAAAATGCCGGCGTTTGCAGCCAGCGTGCTGCCTGACGGCGAGCTGGATTTGTTGCTGGGGTATTTGAAGCATATGGCGGGGCGCAAGCAACAGCCTTGAGAGGTTCTAGTTTGTGGCGAGCGGGCTTGCTCGCTCGCCACAAAAAGCCTGAGCCTCACACCACGTCAGGTCTTCACAACAAGCCGGCTGCCCACGGCACCCGTGCCCTACTGCTGCTGCACTGATACCACCGGCGTCGGCGCTACGAACACCTTGGCGTGCATCTGTTCATGCCCGCCGCCACGGCGCATGCCGCGTACCGGGCACGCATCCAAATAATCCAGGCCCACCGCCAGTTTCAAATGCCGTTCCGGCCGGGCCAGTTGGTTGGTCACGTCAAAGCTGTACCAGGCGTCATCCAACCAGGCTTCCGCCCAGGCGTGGCTGGCCAGATGGGTGCTGTCTTCGGTGTACAAATACCCCGACACATACCGCGCAGGAATGCCCAGGCTGCGCGCGCACGCCAGGAACGCATGGGTGTGGTCCTGGCACACACCTGCACGCCCGGCGAAGGCCTTGGCGGCGCAGGTGTCGACTTCAGTGGCGCCGGGCGTGTAGACCATCGATTGGTTGAGCGCATGCATCAAGTCGATCAACGCGGTGCGGTCGCGACGTTGATGGCAGTGCTGCGCGGCGAAGCGTCGCAGGGCCTCGTCGGGCTCGGTCAGGCGGGTGCTGCGCAGGAACGGGAACGCCGACTGGCTTTCGTGTTCGGCCTCGCGCAACTCATCAATATCCACTTGGCCACGCGCGCCGATGATGATCGCATCGTGGGGTTCGTCCAGGGTCAGCACATGCAGGATGTTGCCGAACGGGTCACCTGCGCGCGCACCGGGCGCGGCAGGTCGAGCTGCCAACTGATGACTTGCTGGCGCTCGCTGTCGTGGGGCGTGAGGCGCAGGTATTGAATGCTCGCGCGCACCTTGTCTTCGTAGTGGTAGGTGGTTTCGTGGCTGATGGAGAGTCTCATGCGGCCTCCAGGTAGGAGCTGTAGATGGCGTCGCCCAACTGGCGGACCAGGGGGATGAAGTCGGTCAGCCAGGCGTGCAGGCCTTCCTCGAGGATTTCGTCGATGGCGGTAAAGCGCAGGCGGGCGTCCATCTCGGCGGCCAGGCGCTGGGCCGGGCGGCCGTTGAGGCCGGGCAGGCTGGCGAGGATCTGGTCAATCTCCTCGCTGCACGCGCGCAGCGAGCGCGGCACATCGGCGCGCAACAGCAGCAGTTCCGCCACTTGCCGGGCGCCGGGGGCGTCGCGATAAATCTCGGTGTAGGCCTCGAACGAGGACAACGCGCGCAGCAACGCGCTCCACTGGTAGTAGGCGTGGGCGGTGCCATCGGTGACGGCTGCGGCTTGGTCGCCAGCCATTTCGTAGCGCGCGTCGAGCAGGCGCAGGGTGTTGTCGGCGCGCTCGATAAACGTGCCCAAACGGATAAAACGGAAGGCATCGTTACGCATGATGGTGCCGTAGGTGGCGCCCCGGAACAGGTGCGAACGCTCCTTGACCCACTCACAGAAGCGGCTCATGCCATAACGGCTAAGCCCTTGCTGGGCGATCTCGCGAATATCCAGCCAGGTGGCGTTGATGTTTTCCCACATGTCGGCGGTGATTCGCCCACGCACCGCATGCGCGCTGGCCCGCGCGGCGCCGAGGCAACTGTAGATGCTGGCCGGGTTGGCCGCGTCCAGCGCAAAAAAGTGCAGCAGGCGTTCGGCATGCAGTTCACCGTGACGCGCGTGGTAATCCTCCAGCGTGCCGGTGATCAACAGCGGCATGGCCAATTCATGCAGGCCATCACCGCGCCCATCCTGGGGCATCAGCGACAGCGAATAGCTGACATCGAGCATGCGCGCGAGGTTTTCCGCGCGCTCCAGGTAGCGCGACATCCAATACAAATCCGAGGCAGTTCTACTCAACATGTCATCAGTCCTCGACCACCCAGGTGTCTTTGGTGCCGCCGCCCTGGGACGAGTTGACCACCAGCGAACCTTCGCGCAGGGCCACGCGGGTCAAGCCGCCAGGCACCACACGGGTTTCCTTGCCGGACAAGACGAACGGGCGCAGGTCGATGTGGCGCGGCGCAATGCCGTTTTCGACAAAGGTTGGGCAGGTGGATAAACACAGGGTCGGCTGCGCGATATAGGCATGCGGCTTGGCCTTGATGCGGGCACGGAAGGCTTCGATTTCGGCCTTTGAAGACGCAGGCCCCACCAGCATGCCGTAGCCGCCGGAGCCTTGGGTTTCCTTGACCACCAGGTCTGGCAGGTTGGCCAGCACGTGGGACAATTCGTCGGGCTTACGGCATTGAAACGTCGGAACGTTCTTCAGGATCGGCTCTTCGTCCAGGTAAAAACGGATCATCTCGGTGACGAACGGGTACACCGACTTGTCATCCGCAACCCCGGTGCCAATCGCATTGGCCAGCACCACATTGCCGCAGCGATACGCCGCGAGCAGGCCGGGCACGCCGAGCATGGAATCCGGGTTGAACGCCAGCGGGTCGAGGAACGCATCGTCGAGGCGACGGTAGATCACGTCCACCGCTTTGGGGCCGTCGGTGGTGCGCATGAACACGCGGTCATCGCGCACGAACAGGTCGGCGCCTTCCACCAGTTCCACGCCCATTTCGCGGGCCAGAAACGCGTGTTCGAAGAACGCGCTGTTGAAACGCCCCGGCGTCAGCACCACTACGCTGGGGTTATCCAGCGGGCTAGAGCTTTTCAGGGTATCGAGCAGCAGGTTGGGGTAGTGGTCGATCGGCGCAATGCGCTGGGCGGCGAACAGTTCGGGGAACAGCCGCATCATCATCTTGCGGTCTTCAAGCATGTAGCTGACGCCGCTCGGTGTACGCAGGTTGTCTTCGAGCACGTAGTAGGTGCCGTCACCATCACGTACCAAATCGACGCCAGAGACGTGGGAATACAGGCCGCGGTGCAGGTTCAGGCCCTGCATTGCCAATTGGTATTGCTCGTTGGCCAACACCTGTTCGGCAGGAATGATCCCGGCCTTGATGATGCGTTGATCGTGGTACAGGTCGGCGAGAAACAAGTTCAGCGCCTTGACCCGTTGAATACAGCCACGTTCGACCACCCGCCACTCACTCGCCGGAATGCTGCGCGGGATGGTGTCGAAGGGAATCAGGCGCTCGGTGCCCTGCTCGTCCCCGTAGAGGGTAAAGGTGATGCCTGCGCGGTGGAACAGTAAATCGGCCTCACGCCGACGCTGTGCCAGCAGTTCGGGTGGGGTGTCGGCCAACCAGCGGGCGAACTCGCGGTAGTGAGGCCGAACCTGGCCTGCCCCGTCGTACATTTCATCGTAATAAGTGCGGATCATGCCGTACTCCTTGTCACCCGGACGCAAGAACCATCGCAAGGCCCGTGCCAGCGGCATAAACACTTAAAAATCAGTTAGTTGAATTACCACCGGGATCTGCTCGCACCGTCCTGGTGCGAAGAATGCCCACCCTTGCGCCGCGCGCTTCATTGCAATGCGAGCTTTGGCTATCAACAGCATAGTCAGAGTTGATTTCACTGCGCGGCGACCCTTGCGGATAATCACCACCATCTGCTGAACAGGACGCGTCCTGAGGCTTCAGCGCAACGCTCTTCCCTTTCAGCCACCCTATTTGGGTGCTTTTTTTTGGTGCAGAAAATGGCACCGCAAGTTCCGAATATTTTTGCTACGCCAGACACAAAATCGGCCGACCCGAAGGTCAGCCGATACGCTGCGGTTTTCATACAACATGCGTTGAATTACATGGGTAACCCACGCACCTCTTGCTTGACGCCCCATCCTTCGATAATCCCGCCCAGCGGTTCGACCACCGCTTCAAAATCTTGCTCGAAGTCTCCTATGCCGTCGTAGGTTGCGAACATGATTTTGCTCAGTTCCAGGTACCAGGCGCCATCATCGCGCGCGCTGACCTGGGCGTTCAGGGACTCTCCACGAAATCGACCCGCAGCCCTGCGCGCCCGTTCCTCATCCGGGAAAATGGCGTAGAACTCGATGGGGTGAAAACGTGAGAAGTCGAAGCCGCCCTCTTTCATGCGGCGCAGAACGTTGGTGCTGATGTCTTCTTGATAGGCTGTGCTCATGAAACGTCCTCCTCAAACTGATGGATAGACTTTCCGTGCTTCCCGAAGCCCGCGCCCTACTGGCGCGGGTGCGACGGCTATGACATCACCGCTGGAAAACAAGCATGTAGCTGACAAGACCAAACCTTAGCGAATCACTCGCTGATCTCAATTGCAGAGTAGCGTGAACCTGGCACCTCCACCAGAGGCGCTTGAACGGCAAACAGGGAATGTTCAGGCGGCAGGTGAGATGTCGAGGATCTGAATACTGTTCTGGTCTTTAAGGATCTTGACCGTAGGCTCGGGTTTACGGCCTTCCAGGTCATTGAGGTCCAGCTCCGCAGCCACCGGAACCAGCTTGTTGCGAATCATGTGCGCCGCATCTTCGAGGGTTGGCTTTTGATCGCAGGTGAACTGCTCTACGGACTGTACGCCGTGATCATCAACGAAGGTAATCTGCCACTTTTGCATCGGTGCCTCCTCGATAAAACCCGTGTTTGGGCTCACAACTATCTGGACCTTGAGGGTTTGGCAAACGTTCCACTCACGTCAGGAGGCACCTGATTAATGCGACTTATTTTTCAGCGTGTTGCTTCAAGGCTTTCAGCGTGTTGAACGGTGCGTCCACCACAAACTTGTTGGCCAGCCACGACGGCACGCTGCCACCTGGCTCGGTGTGCACCTGATAGGTCACTTCGGTCTGGTTGTCGCCTTTGGGCACCAGCTTCCAAAAACCCTCTACCTGGGCAACACGCACGTAACCTTTAACCTCTGGCTGGTAGGTCGGCACTTCGAGCAATGTGCGCGTGATGCTGCCATCGGCGCCCTTGGAGGTGGTGATCTCAAGGATCGAGTCGCGGTCGGTCACCGGGAACGGTGCCTTGAACTGGGTGTAGGTCCAGCTCTTGTCGCCTTCGGTCTTGAGCAGTTTTTGCGACTTGCATTCGTGGATCCAGGAGCAGGCAGCGGCGACGTCTTCCTGCAGGGCCTGGATCTTCGCAATCGGTGCCTTGATCACGGTCACACCGCGATACGCCTTGTACTTGGAGCCGGCAATTTCGCTCAAGGACACTTTGATACCGTCTTCGTCCTTGGCGACTTGCCAATCTTCAGCCTGGGCGGTGGCGGCGAACAACAGCGTAAAACCGCACAGCACAGCCATTCGTTTCAGCGAACCCATTGTTGTATTCCTTATTGTTGAAGTTCCGATAATAAAGCCCATCAAGCCGCCGTCATCTGCTCCCACCAGCCGATCAACCGGATCGCATCGGGCTGATCGGTGCCGCAGACCTCAATGTCGGCCTTGAAATCACTGCACACCGCTGGCCGCTCCGGTTGCCCGAAAAGCTGGCATAGCTGTTCGACCGACAAGTGCAGGCAGCGTTCGCCCGCAGGTTTGCCCATGGGCATTCCCGGTAATGGCGAACTGATAGAGGGGGCAATGCAGCAAGCGCCACAGCCTTCACGGCATTTCATGAACAGCAGGTCCTCGACGACTCAATAGGATGGCGGGGCTAGAGTACGCCCTAAAACAGCCGTTTTAAAATGGTCCAACAGGGGTTTTTCGCAAAAACCAAAGTGACTGACCAGTCTCCGACAGAGGGTCAGTGGCAGGCGTCACGTTTAGCCGGAAGTTTATTGCTTGAATTCGAAATCCAGCGCAGCGCCTTCCACATCACGGCGCTCATCGCTGCGCAATTGCAGCTTCATCTCGTTGCTCAACAAGCGCCCATTGATCTGGAACGCGCTGTTATCGGAGGGCTTCTCGGCGAACATCGGCGGCAGCAATGGCACACTTTTGGGTTTGGGCATGGTGCCGATGGGTTGCAAATGCTTGACCATGTCTGACGGCAGGGACAGGTCCAACTGGGCCGGTGGCAGCTTGGTCTTGGCCACTTCATGCGCCGACTTGGACTTGCTCGCTATCGGCTTGCGCTTTTTAACCGCAGTGGCTTTCTTTTTGGTTTCGGGCGCCTTTTTGGCCGGTGCGGGTTTCTTCGCGGGGGCCTTCTGCCCCGCACTTGCGGCAGGCTTGCTTTCAGTCACGGCAGCGGCCGCCAGCACCGTACCGACGTTACACAGGCTTAGTAAACCAACCACCACAGCAGCGCGAAAAATTGAGGTCATAGTGCCAACAGCATTAACGGCAGAAGGCCATATGCTCGCTTGTTGTGCGCGGCATGACAAGCGTGTTGATTGAGCAGGCGCTTGGGCAGTGTCCCGGTTGTGCGCCTCAACCGGGCGTTAAAAGCCTGTGGCTGCGGTTTCCTGGCAGAGCTGGCTGGCCAGCATCCCCAACGTCATCAATGCGCGCTCCGCCTCGCGGTTCCACGGCGTACCGCAGTTGAGGCGAATACAGTGGTTGAACTGTTCGGTGTTACTGAAAATCACCCCCGGCGCAATGCTGATGCCTTGTTGCAGTGCGCGCACGTGCAGTTCTTGAGTATTGACCCGCCCCGGCAAACTGACCCACAAGATAAAGCCGCCGGTGGGGCGGGTCATTTGTGTACCTTCGGGGAAGTACTGCTGCACGGCCAGTTGGAAAGCACTGAGGTTCTTGCGGTATTCCTGGCGGATGTGGCGCAGGTGCCGGTCGTAACCGCCGTTCTCCAAGTAAGCCGCGACGCCCATCTGCGTGACGCTGCACGCCGAATGGGTGCTGAACATCTGCAGCCGCTGGATTTCCTGCTGGTATTTACCGGCGATCATCCAGCCGATGCGCACACCGGGCGACAAGGTCTTGGAAAAACTCGAGCAGTAAATCACCCGGTCGAGGCGGTCGTAGGCTTTCAAGGCCTTGGTGCGGCCCGGCTCAAACATCAGTTCGCCGTAAATATCGTCCTCAACGATCTGGATATCGAAATCCGAGGCCAGGCGCAGCAACTGTTTCTGCCGCTCCTCGGGCATGGTCGCGCCCAACGGGTTGCTCAGGCGCGTGGTCAATACCAGGGCCTTGATCGACCATTGGTTGGCGGCCAGTTGCAGGGCCTCAAGGCTCATGCCGGTGGCCGGGTCGCTGGGAATTTCGATGACCTTGAGGCCCAACAGGTCGGCCAGTTGCAGCAAGCCGTAATAGGTCGGTGACTCGGCGGCGATCAAGTCGCCAGGGCGGGTCAGTACCCGCAAAGACATCTGCAATGCATCGACACAGCCGTGGGTGATCACCACTTCAGACGGGTCTACCACGACGCCTGCATCACGCATGCGAATCGCCACTTGGCGGCGCAGCGGTTCAAACCCCGGGCTGAACATGTAACTGAATGCCCGTGGGCTCTGGAACCGCGTGACCTTGGCCAACTGCTGGTGCAGCGCCCGCACGGGCAGGTAGTCGACACTCGGCACGGCAGCGCCCAACGGGAATACGCCTTCGCGGCGCGACTCGACCAACACTTGCTGAATGATGCTGCTGCGGGTGACCAACCCCGGGCGTTCGACCCGCGCGATGTCTGGCGTGGGCGCCGTGAGCGCAGGCGTCTGGTGCACGTAATAACCCGATTGCGGCCGCGCCCGGATCAGCCCCTGGTCTTCCAGGTTGGCGTAGGCCTGCAACACGGTGGCATGGCTGACGTTGAGCTGTGAGCTCATTTTGCGTACCGAAGGCACACGCTCACCGGGTTGATAGACACCGCGCCGGATGTCCTCAGCCAGTTGCTGGGCGATACGTTGGTAAAGCAACAGATTGGTCATGACGCAGCACTCGATTTCACGGGCATTTTATTTTTGTGTGAAACATACCAGCACAGTTTAGAAGTGTACGGGGACAGTTGCCACAATAGTCGAGCGCGGGCGGCAGTGATAGAGAAAATTACAAGGGCGTTGAACAGCGTTTCAGGTCTACACCGAGGGGACCTGTGGGAGGGGGCTTGCT
>NZ_VUAZ01000190.1 GCF_009296165.1 Pseudomonas kitaguniensis
GCGAGCGTTTGCGACCTGGCTTGAAGCTTTGACCAAGGTCGAGGTGGAAGGTGAAACCTGCTACTTGTTTGTCGGGCTGCCGATCAAAATTGTGTTCATGGGGCTATTCGATACAGTGGCCTCGGTCGGCCTTCCTTACTTGGTGCCGTTTGCTGCCGGGCATATGGGCTGGGCCGACGGCGCCATGCGTTTGTCGGACTCCGAGGCGTTTCTTGAACACTGCGTGCACTTGGTGGCGGCCCCACGAACAGCGCAGTTGCTTCCCTGTCGACTCGATTCGGCGCAAAGCCAACCCGGACGATCCAAACTGCCCGTCTACCTATCGCCAGGGCACGGCGGAATATATCTACCCCGGCATGCACTCCGACGTCGGCGGCGGCTACCCTCCCGGCGACCAAGGCAAGGCCGCCGAGGGCGGTCATATGGTGTTGTCGCAACTCGCTCTGCACCATATGTACAGTGAGGCCTACAAGATTGGCGCGCCGTTGCAGGCACCGCCAAAAGCGTTTAACAATGAGTTGAAAAAGCGTCGGCCATGGTTAGTCATGGATGTACAAACAGAAAATGAATACGACGTAGGCCCCCAACTCATCGAGCGCTTCAACATCTGGCTAGACGCCATGGACAATGGCCCACTGGAAGCGGTCATGGCCCGCGAAGCCGGGCATATCACCGGTTGGCGAATCAGCCGTTATGCCAAGGGCCGTGCCAAACACACCGACTTTTACGCCCGGCTGATGAAAAACGGCCCAGCGGCAGACATGACCGCCGAGGAAGTCGCCGCCTTTGAAGCCTTACACGAGCCTGCAACTTGAGGAAAGATGCCGCCAACCGGGCCGGCACCCGGCGCCGGTCTGGTCTGAACGGTCAGT
>NZ_VUAZ01000191.1 GCF_009296165.1 Pseudomonas kitaguniensis
CTTGCTCCCGATAGCGGTGTGCCAGTCAACCTGTACAGTGACTAATGCATGGCTATCGGGAGCAAGCCCCCTCCCACAGTTTGCACCTTCAGCAAACCCCAGAATGCACAAAGGCCACCCGAAGGTGGCCTTTGCTGGTGAAGCGTCAGCTAAGCGCGAGGCTTACTTGACAGCCCAACCGGTCAGCTCGGACAACGCCTTGCCGATGTCTGCCAGCGAACGCACGGTTTTAACGCCTGCGTCTTCCAGGGCAGCAAACTTCTCGTCTGCAGTGCCCTTGCCGCCAGAGATGATTGCGCCAGCATGGCCCATGCGCTTGCCCGCAGGGGCAGTCACACCAGCGATGTAGGAAACAACCGGCTTGGTCACGTGTGCCTTGATGTAGGCAGCCGCTTCTTCTTCAGCCGAACCGCCGATCTCACCGATCATTACGATCGCTTCGGTCTTCGGGTCTTCCTGGAACAGCTTCAGGATGTCGATGAAGTTCGAACCCGGGATCGGGTCACCGCCGATGCCGACGCAGGTCGACTGACCGAAACCGGCGTCAGTGGTCTGCTTCACAGCTTCGTAGGTCAGGGTACCGGAACGCGAAACGATACCGACTTTGCCTGGCAAGTGAATGTGACCTGGCATGATGCCGATCTTGCATTCGCCTGGGGTGATCACGCCTGGGCAGTTAGGGCCGATCAGGACAACGCCCAGCTCGTCGCATTTAACTTTAGCGTCCAGCATGTCCAGGGTAGGAATGCCTTCGGTGATGCAAACGATCAGCTTGATGCCGGCGAAAGCCGCTTCCAGGATCGAATCCTTGCAGAAAGGAGCCGGTACGTAGATCACGCTGGCAGTAGCGCCAGTTTGAGCAACAGCGTCTTTCACGGTGTTGAACACTGGCAGACCCAGGTGCTCGGTGCCGCCTTTACCAGGGGTTACGCCGCCAACCATCTTGGTGCCGTATTCGATGGCTTGCTGGGTGTGGAAACTACCTTGCGAACCGGTAATACCCTGGCAGATAACTTTGGTGTCTTTATTGATCAGGACGCTCATTACTTGCCCTCCGCAGCTTTGACAACTTGTTGAGCAGCGTCGGTCAGGCTGGTAGCTGCGATGATGTTCAAACCGCTTTCTGCCAGTACTTTAGCGCCCAGTTCAGCGTTGTTACCTTCAAGGCGAACAACAACCGGGATTTTAACGCCGACTTCTTTCACTGCACCGATGATGCCTTCGGCAATCATGTCGCAACGAACGATGCCGCCGAAAATGTTGACCAGTACTGCAGCGACGTTGGAGTCGGACAGGATGATCTTGAACGCTTCGGTAACGCGTTCTTTGGTAGCACCGCCGCCCACGTCGAGGAAGTTGGCTGGTTTGCCGCCATGCAGGTTGACGATGTCCATGGTACCCATGGCCAGGCCAGCACCGTTGACCATGCAACCGATGTTACCTTCCAGGGCTACGTAGTTCAGTTCGAACTTGGCAGCGTGCGCTTCGCGCGGATCGTCTTGCGACGGATCGTGGAAAGTCTTCAGCTTTGGTTGACGGTACATGGCGTTGGCGTCGATGTTGATCTTCGCGTCGAGGCAATGCAGATCGCCGTCAGCCTTGATCACCAGCGGGTTCACTTCCAGCAGGGCCAGATCGTGATCCTGGAACAGTTTGGCCAGACCTACGAAGATCTTGGCGAACTGAGTAACTTGTTTGCCTTCCAGGCCCAACTGGAACGCCAGCTCGCGACCCTGGAATGGCTGAGCGCCAACCAGTGGATCGATAGTGGCCTTGAGAATTTTTTCCGGGGTGTCGTGAGCGATTTTCTCGATGTCCACGCCACCTTCGGTGGAAGCCATAAACACGATGCGACGGCTCGAACGGTCAACGACAGCGCCCAGGTACAGCTCTTTAGCGATATCAGTGCACGATTCAACCAGGATCTTGGTGACTGGTTGGCCATTGGCATCAGTCTGGTAAGTCACCAGACGCTTGCCCAGCCACTGCTGTGCAAAGGCTTTGGCGTCTTCTTTGCTGCGAACCAGCTTAACGCCGCCCGCTTTACCGCGACCACCAGCGTGAACCTGGGCTTTGACAACCCACTCGGTGCCGCCGATTTTGTCGCACGCTTCTGCTGCTGCTTCCGGGGTGTCTACTGCGTAGCCCTGGGATACTGGCAGGCCGTATTCAGCGAACAGCTGCTTACCCTGATACTCGTGAAGATTCATGCTTTTTACCGTCTTCGTTAGGTACTGCGCATTCGGCGCTGCGCTCATTATGAGTGCCGCGCCACCTGTGACTGCTGCTTGCGCAACTTCAAGGGCCTAAGGCCTGCA
This sequence comes from Pseudomonas kitaguniensis, assembly GCF_009296165.1. GTDB lineage: Bacteria > Pseudomonadota > Gammaproteobacteria > Pseudomonadales > Pseudomonadaceae > Aquipseudomonas > Aquipseudomonas kitaguniensis. Next base: position 2,319 of record NZ_VUAZ01000191.1, read on the forward strand.
AAGCTGCGCAAGACTGCGTCCAACGGATATTCCGCGGTGAGTCTCGCTCGCAAGGCTCACGACGGGCAACCGCCGTGGTTTCTTATTATCTCGCTTAGCGCTTCTTGCGGTTGGCGATGTGGATGGCGCCGCCATTCACTGCCAACGCTGCTTCGTGCAACGCTTCGGACAGGGTTGGATGGGAGAAAACCATCATGCCCAGGTCTTCGGCGCTGGTGCCGAATTCCATACCGATTGCGCCCTGCTGAACCAGTTCTGCAGCGCTTGGGCCAATTACGTGTACGCCCAATACGCGGTCAGTCTTGGCATCAGCGATGACTTTGACAAAACCACCGGTGTCGTTGGCTGCCATGGCACGGCCAGAAGCGGCAAACGGGAAGGTGCCGACGTTAACTTCAACGCCTTCAGCTTTCAACTGCTGTTCGTTCTTGCCGACCCATGCAATTTCCGGGTGCGTGTAAATGACCGACGGGATCAGGTCGTAGTTCATCTGGGTTTTGTGGCCCTTGATGCGCTCAACAACCATCACGCCTTCTTCGGAAGCCTTGTGCGCCAGCATCATGCCGCGAACCACGTCACCGATGGCATAGACGCCCGGGACGCTGGTAGCGCAATGATCGTCAACGAAGACGAAGCCGCGCTCATCAATGTTCACACCGCTGTCGGAAGCCAACAGTTCGGTGGTCACCGGGCGGCGGCCAACAGCAACGATCAGCTTGTCGAAAGTGATGGTTTTTTCACCCTCTTTATCGGTGTAGGTTACAACGACTTCTTCGCCATTAACCTTGGAACCGGTAACACGAGCGCCCAACTTGATGTCCAGACCTTGCTTGGTCAGGGTTTTAAACGCTTCTTTGGAAACCGCGGTATCGGCAGCCAGCAGGAACGTGTCCAGGGCTTCCAGCACAGTCACTTCGGAGCCAAGACGCGACCAGACCGAACCCAACTCCAGGCCGATCACGCCAGCGCCGATCACGCCCAGACGTTTGGGAATAGCCTGGAACTCCAGGGCACCGGTCGAATCAACGATGACGTTGTGGTCGACTGGCGCTGGCGGAATGTCGATTGGGCGCGAGCCAGACGCCAGGATCACGTTTTCGGCTTCAATGATTTCTACCGAACCGTCAGGCTTGGTCAGCTCGACTTTCTTGCCGGCCAGCAGCTTGCCGTGGCCTTGCAGGGAAGTCACGCCATTGGCCTTGAACAAGGTCGCAACGCCGGAAGTCAGGCCTTTAACGATGTTGGCTTTACGGCCGATCATTGCCGGCACGTCCATGGTCACGCCAGCATGGTTGATGCCGTGAATCGCGAAACCGTCCTGGGCTTCGTGGAATTTCCAGGAGCTGTCCAGCAGCGCCTTGGAAGGAATGCAACCAACGTTCAGGCAAGTACCGCCCAGTGCCAGTTTGCCTTCCTTGTCGGTGTATTTTTCGATGCAAGCAGTCGAGAGGCCCAGTTGTGCGGCCTTGATGGCGGCAACATAGCCGCCAGGACCTGCACCAATCACTACAACGTCAAATTTCTGAGACATGAAAATAGATCCTCTATTAGCTACAAGCTGTCAGCTGCAAGCTAAAGCCAAACTGCTTTCTCTTGCAGCTTGTAACTTGGGGCTTGCAGCTGCTTCTCTTAAATATCCAGGAGCAAACGAGCCGGGTCTTCCAGCAGGTTCTTGATGGTCACCAGGAACGTCACGGCTTCTTTACCATCGATCAGGCGGTGATCGTACGACAGCGCCAGGTACATCATCGGGCGGATCACGACTTGGCCGTTGATCGCCATCGGACGCTGGAGGATGTTGTGCATGCCGAGGATCGCAGCTTGTGGCGGGTTGACGATCGGGGTCGACATCATCGAACCGAAGGTACCACCGTTAGTGATGGTGAAGGTACCGCCGGTCATCTCGTCGATGGTCAGCTTGCCGTCACGGGCTTTTTTGCCGAAGCCGGCAATGCCGCCTTCGATTTCAGCCAGGCTCATCAGCTCGGCGTTACGCAGCACCGGTACTACCAGGCCACGGTCGCTCGACACGGCAACGCCGACGTCAGCATAGCCGTGGTAAACGATGTCGGTGCCGTCGATCGAGGCGTTGACTGCCGGGTAACGCTTCAGCGCTTCGGTAGCCGCTTTGACGAAGAACGACATGAAGCCCAGGCGCACGCCATTGTGGGACTTCTCGAACAGGTCCTTGTACTTCGAACGCAGGGCCATCACTTCAGTCATGTCGACTTCGTTGAAGGTGGTCAGCATCGCCATGTTCGACTGTGCTTCAACCAGGCGCTTGGCCACGGTGGCACGTACGCGAGTCATCGGCACGCGCTTCTCGGTGCGGTCGCCTGCAGCGAACACAGGCGCAGCGGCAGCCGGGGCGGCAGGCTTGGCAGGTGCGGCAGCCGGCGCGGCTTTCTTGGCTTCAACCGCAGCAACCACGTCTTCCTTGGTCACACGGCCGTCTTTGCCGGTGCCTTTGATGGAGGCCAGGTTGATGCCGTTTTCGTCGGCCAGTTGACGAGCAGCCGGTGCAGCGATTGGGTCTTCGCCAGCCGCCGCCGGAGCAGCAGCAGCTGGAGCAGCAGCGGCAGCCGGTGCAGCTGCGGCCGGAGCGGCGGCAGCAGCGCCGCCCGCTTCGATCGAGCCCAGCACCTGGTTCGACAGGACGGTAGCGCCCTCTTCGGCAACGATCGCGCCCAGCACGCCGTCAGCTTCGGCCAACACTTCCAGAACGACTTTGTCGGTCTCGATGTCGACGATCAGGTCATCACGCTTTACGGCGTCGCCTGGTTTCTTGTGCCAGGTGGCAACGGTGCCATCGGCAACCGATTCCGGGAATGACGGGGCTTTGATTTCGATAGCCATTATCTGTGGGTCCTTAAAATTCGGTTTCAGTCAGCGCGAAGGCGTTAAACAGTGAAAGCATCTTTCAGCAGTTTTTCCTGCTGTTCGGCGTGCATCGACGCATAACCACACGCAGGTGCAGCAGAAGCATCACGACCGGCGTACTCCAGGCCAAGGCCTGTTTTGTGGTTACCGATGCTGCGACGCAGGTGATGCTGGCTGCTGTACCACGCGCCCTGGTTCATCGGTTCTTCCTGACACCACACGGCATTCGTGAGGTTGGTGTAAGGCGCGATGGCCTCCATCAGGTCGTCTTCCGGGAACGGGTAAAGCTGCTCGATACGCACGATGGCGATGTCTTCGCGGCCTTCGGCACGGCGTTTTTCCAGCAAGTCGTAGTAAACCTTGCCGCTGCACAGGATCAGGCGAGTGACCTTGGCCGCGTCCAGCGTGTCGATTTCTGGAATAACGGTCTGGAACGAACCGTCGGCCAGATCTTCCAGGGTCGAGATGGCCAGTTTATGACGCAACAGCGACTTCGGCGTCAGCACGACCAGCGGCTTGCGCAGCGGGCGGATCACCTGGCGACGCAGCAAGTGGTAGATCTGGGCCGGGGTAGTCGGCACACACACCTGAATGTTGTGCTCGGCGCACAGCTGCAGGTAACGCTCAAGACGGGCCGAGGAGTGCTCCGGACCCTGACCTTCATAACCGTGTGGCAGCAACATGGTCAGACCGCACAGACGGCCCCACTTGTGCTCGCCGCTGGTGATGAACTGGTCAATAACCACTTGGGCACCGTTTGCAAAGTCGCCGAACTGGGCTTCCCAGATCACCAGTGCCTGCGGCGTGGTGGTCGAGTAGCCGTATTCGAACGCCAGTACGGCTTCTTCGGACAGGAACGAATCGTACAGGTCGAAACGTGGCTGGCCTGCGTACAGGTTTTGCAGCGGAATGTAGGTGCCCGCGTCTTTCTGGTTGTGCAACACCGCGTGACGGTGCGAGAACGTGCCGCGGCCGATGTCCTGGCCGGTCATGCGAATCGGGTGACCTTCGAACGCCAGGGTCGCGTACGCCATGGTTTCGGCGTAACCCCAGTTGATCGGCAGGCCGCCGGCTTGCATCTTCTGACGGTCTTCGTAGATCTTCGCAACCTGGCGCTGTACGACAAAGCCGTCTGGAATTTCCAGCAGCTTGGCAGACAGTTCCTGCAAGGTTTTCAGGTCGAACGTAGTGTCGTGACGTGCAGTCCAGGCGTGGCCCAGGTACGGGCGCCAGTCAACGAACAGCTCTTTGTTCGGCTCTTTAACCAGGCTTTTTACCACGTGCAGGCCGTTATCCAGCGCGTTGCGGTATTCGTCGATCTTCTCTTGAACACGCGCGTCGTCGACTACGCCGGCCTTGGTCAGGCTTTCGGCGTACAGCTCACGGGTGGTGCGCTGCTTGGCGATCTGCTGGTACATCATCGGCTGGGTGCCGCTCGGCTCATCCGCTTCGTTGTGACCGCGACGGCGGTAGCAAACCAGGTCGATCACCACGTCACGCTTGAACTGCATGCGGTAGTCAATGGCCAACTGGGTCACGAACAACACGGCTTCCGGATCATCACCGTTAACGTGCAGGATCGGCGCCTGGATCATCTTCGCAACGTCGGTCGCGTACTCGGTAGAGCGCGCGTCCAGCGGGTTGCTGATGGTGAAGCCGACCTGGTTGTTGATGACGATGTGAACCGTACCGCCGGTCTTGAAGCCGCGAGTCTGCGACATCTGGAACGTTTCCAGAACCACGCCCTGACCGGCAAATGCCGCGTCACCGTGGATCGAAATCGGCAGAACTTTTTCACCGGTGGTGTCGTTGCGACGGTCCTGGCGCGCACGTACCGAACCCTCGACCACTGGCGAAACGATTTCCAGGTGGGACGGGTTGAACGCCATGGCCAGGTGAACTTCACCGCCGGTGGTCATCACGTTTGACGAGAAGCCCTGGTGGTATTTAACGTCACCGGAACCCAGCTCGACCTTCTTCTTGCCTTCGAACTCGTCGAACAGCTCGCGCGGGTTCTTGCCGAAAGTGTTAACCAACACATTCAGACGACCACGGTGAGCCATGCCGATCACGACTTCCTTGGTGCCGTAGGAACCGGAACGCTGGATCAGCTCGTCGAGCATCGGAATCAGGCTCTCGCCGCCTTCCAGGCCGAAACGCTTGGTGCCCGGGTATTTGGTGCCCAGGTATTTCTCGAGACCTTCGGCTGCAGTCACGCGCTCCAGCAGGTGGCTGCGCACATCGGCGGACAACACCGGGCGGCCACGCACGCCTTCAAGGCGGTGCTGGAACCAGTGGCGCTGCTCGGAATCGGTAATGTGCGTAAATTCAGCGCCGATGGTGCGGCAATATGTCTGCTGCAACGCTTCGTGAATTTCGCGTAGGCTCGCTTCCTCTTTGCCGATGAACAGGTCGCCGGCACGGAAGGTCGTATCAAGATCGGCATTGGTCAAGCCGTAATGATTGATCGACAGGTCAGCAGGTGCAGGACGCTGCCAGAGCCCCAGCGGGTCAAGCTGGGCCGCCTGGTGGCCACGCATCCGGTAGGCCTGGATCAGTCGCAGTACTTCAACTTGCTTCTTTTCATGCTCACTGCTCACGCTGCCGGCAGAAACCGGTTGAGCGCGGCGCTGGTTCTTTGCCAGCAGCACAAATTGATCGCGAATTGTTGCATGCGATACATCGGTGGCAGCGTTGCCGTCTGAAGACAACGTCTGAAATTTGGTGCGCCATTCTTCTGGCACAGCGTTAGGGTCGTGCAGGTAGAGCTCATAAAGCTCTTCCACATAGGCAGCGTTACCACCTGAAAGATAGCCGCTGTTCCACATGCGCTGCATCACGCTTTCTTGCATGCTTGGTCACCCTCGATTTGGGGACACCACCGGCGAAAACACCGAGTTTGCTTGCAAAAGGCCAAGTGCAGCGACCAAAACAAGCCACTTAGGATCACGCTGATAGTTCGGGTACCAACCCGAATGCCCCTGCTTGTCTCATTTCTTCAAAATAAGAGCCGCGGCTTTGTAAGTCGCTGCTCAAGTTAAAACTACGGCGCCGGTTGAAGCCTGCGCCGCAGCATTTACGGGCACAACGGTCCTGCCTTGTTACGTCGCTTACACGCCGTTTTGCAGCAGCATGTTACGAATATGACCAATGGCCTTAGTCGGGTTCAGGCCTTTGGGACATACGTTGACGCAGTTCATGATCCCGCGGCAGCGGAATACGCTGAACGGGTCATCCAGTGAAGCCAGACGCTCGGACGTCTTGGTGTCGCGGCTGTCTGCCAGGAAGCGGTACGCTTGCAGCAGAGCGGCCGGGCCCAGGAACTTGTCCGGGTTCCACCAGAAGGACGGGCACGAGGTCGAGCAGCAAGCGCACAGAATGCACTCGTACAGACCGTCGAGCTTTTCACGCTCTTCAGGCGACTGCAGACGCTCGATGGCCGGGGCCGGCGTGTCATTCTGCAGGAACGGCTTAACTTTCTCGTATTGCTTGTAGAAGATGCTCATATCGACGACGAGGTCACGGATAACCGGCAAACCTGGCAGAGGACGAACGATCAGCTTGTTGCCTTTAACTACGGCGGACAGCGGCGTGATGCACGCCAGGCCGTTTTTACCGTTGATGTTCATGCCATCCGAGCCGCAAACACCCTCGCGGCAAGAGCGACGATAAGAGAAACCCTCGTCCTGCTCTTTGATCAGTGCCAGTACGTCCAGCACCATCAGGTCTTTACCACCGGTATCGACCTGGAACTCCTGCATGAACGGCGCAGCGTCCTGATCAGGGTTGTAACGGTAAACACTGACTTTCAACATGGCAGCCACCCTTAGTAAGTCCGAATTTTCGGTTCAAACGTCGGAACCGTCTTCGGCGAGAAATTCACGGCACGCTTGGTTACGCGCTTGTCACCCGGGAAGAACAGGGTGTGGCACAACCAGTTTTCGTCATCGCGATCTTCAAAGTCTTCACGTGCGTGCGCACCACGGGACTCTTTACGAACCTCAGCGGCGATCGCCGTGGCTTCAGCCACTTCCAGCAGGTTTTGCAGCTCAAGGGCTTCGATACGAGCGGTGTTGAACGCCTGGCTCTTGTCGTTGATCTTGACGTTGGCGATGCGCGTACGCAGGTCGGCCAACTGGGCGATGCCCTTCTGCATGTACTCGCCGGTACGGAACACACCGAAGTAGTTCTGCATGCAGCTTTGCAGCTCGCGACGCAGGGTTGCCACGTCTTCGCCATCGGTGCGCTCGTTCAGAGCGTTCAGACGCGCCAGAGCCGCTTCGATGTTGGCGTCGGTAGCGTCATCGTATTCGATGCCGTCAGTCAGCGCTTTTTCCAGGTGCAGGCCGGCAGCGCGGCCGAATACCACCAGGTCGAGCAGCGAGTTGCCGCCCAGACGGTTGGCACCGTGTACCGATACGCAGGCTACTTCGCCTACCGCGAACAGACCATGAATGATCTCGTCCACGCCTTCGGCGTTCTGGGTGATCGCCTGGCCATGAATGTTGGTCGGAACACCGCCCATCATGTAGTGGCAAGTTGGTACAACCGGAACCGGAGCAACCACCGGGTCAACGTGAGCAAAGGTCTTGGACAGCTCACAGATACCTGGCAGGCGGCTGTGCAGCACTTCTTCACCCAGGTGATCGAGCTTCAGCAGTACGTGGTCGCCGTTCGGGCCACAGCCGTTGCCGGCGATGATCTCTTTAACCATCGAACGGGCTACAACGTCACGACCGGCAAGGTCTTTCGCGTTCGGCGCATAACGCTCCATGAAACGCTCGCCGTGCTTGTTGATCAGGTAACCACCTTCACCACGGCAACCTTCGGTCACCAGTACACCGGCGCCGGCGATGCCGGTCGGGTGGAACTGCCACATTTCAATGTCTTGCACCGGTACGCCGGCACGCAATGCCATGCCGACGCCGTCACCGGTGTTGATCAGGGCGTTGGTGGTCGACGCGTAGATACGCCCTGCACCGCCAGTCGCCAGCACGGTAGCCTTGGCGCGGATGTAGGTGGTTTCGCCGGTTTCGATGCAGATTGCGATTACACCGACGAACTCGCCTTGTGCGTTCTTGACGAGGTCAACCGCGTAGTACTCGTTCAGGAACGTGGTGCCGGCTTTCAGGTTGCCCTGATAAAGCGTGTGCAGCAGCGCGTGGCCGGTACGGTCGGAAGCGGCGCAGGTACGGGCAGCCTGCCCGCCTTTACCGTAATCCTTCGACTGGCCGCCGAACGGGCGCTGGTAGATACGGCCTTGTTCGGTACGCGAGAACGGCAGACCCATGTGGTCCAGCTCGAACACGGCGGCCGGGCCTTCCTGACACATGTATTCGATAGCGTCCTGGTCACCGATGTAGTCGGAACCCTTGACGGTATCGTACATGTGCCAGCGCCAGTCATCGTTCGGGTCGGCGGAAGCGATGGCGCAGGTGATGCCACCTTGAGCCGACACCGTGTGGGAACGCGTCGGGAACACCTTGGTGATCACGGCAGTCTTGTGACCGCCCTGAGCCAGCTGCAGCGCTGCGCGCATGCCAGCACCGCCACCACCAATAATGATGGCGTCGAATGAAATAGTTGGAATGTTAGCCATGAATCAGATACCCCAAAGAATCTGCACACCCCAGACGAAGTAAGCGAACATCGCAACGCCGCAGACTGCCTGAAAGAGGAAACGTACTGCGGTCGCGGACTTGCCCAGCGCCATCGGCGTCAGGTAGTCGGTCGCGATGGTCCACATGCCGACCCAGGCGTGAGCGCCCAGAGCCACCAGTGCCAGCAGACTGAAGATTCGCATCGCGTTATGAGCAAACAGGCCATGCCATTGCTCAAAGCTGATGCCTGGGTGTGCGACGAGGTACCCGATCAGAAAAATGAAATAAGCCGCGAGAACAACCGCAGACACACGCTGCGCCATCCAGTCGTAGAGGCCCGAACGCGAAAGGTTCGTAACGCTGGTTACCATATCCAAACTCCTGCCAGAACGATCAGCACCACGGAAATGGCGATGATGATTTTCGAGCCCAGGCGGCCGCCTTCCAGCGTCTCACCAATGCCCATGTCCATAATCAAGTGGCGCACGCCGGCTACCAGGTGATACAGCAGAGAGGAGAGGAGGCCCCATGCTACGAACTTGGCCAGCGGGCTGGTCAAGCATGCCTTCACCTCGGCGAAACCTTCCTCGGAACCCAGGGATTTGCTCAATGCGTAAAGCATGATGCCCAGGCCAAGAAACAGGATGATGCCGGAAACACGGTGCAGGAACGACGTAACGCCGGTGATGGGGAGTTTGATGGTCCTTAGGTCTAGGTTTACAGGTCGTTGGCTATTCACGGCTTTTTTTCACACTTAAGAGCCCCTAACAATCAGGGCAAAGTTGTCGGGGAGTGCACTGGTCAGGTAGCACCACCCAGGGAGTGCGACCCCCAATGAAAGCAAGCCCAAAAGCCCTTGGCGGTCGGTGGCCGAGTATAGACAGTTAGGTTACTAATGACAACGCGCGCTCCTCACCCTAATAGCGGATTGCGCTGACAGGATAAAAGGCGTAAACGGCAGTTAATTTCGAGGAAAAAGTACGGTTAAAGCCTTCTGGGGCAAGACTTTAGGCAAATTGACATCTGAATTTATCTCACTATAGTGGTGCGGGCCCTGCGTGGGGGGTCTGTCTGATGATTTGAAGCATAAATAGGAGGCCACATGGCTGACAAAAAAGCGCAGTTGATCATCGAGGGCGCAGCCCCCGTCGAGCTGCCCATTTTAACCGGCACCGTTGGTCCCGATGTTATAGACGTACGGGGTCTGACGGCCACGGGCCGTTTCACATTCGACCCAGGCTTCATGTCGACCGCCTCTTGCGAGTCGAAGATCACCTATATCGATGGCGATAATGGCATTCTGCTTCACCGCGGTTACCCGATCGAGCAACTGGCCGAGCACTCGGACTACCTCGAAACCTGCTACCTGCTGCTGAATGGCGAACTGCCAACGGTTGAGCAGAAAGCCCAGTTCGTCAGCACCGTGAAGAACCACACCATGGTTCACGAGCAGTTGAAGACCTTCTTCAACGGCTTCCGTCGCGACGCCCACCCGATGGCCGTCATGTGCGGCGTAGTCGGCGCCCTGTCGGCCTTCTATCACGACTCCCTGGACATCAATAACCCGCAGCATCGCGAAATTTCCGCGATCCGCCTGGTTGCCAAGATGCCGACCCTGGCCGCAATGGTTTACAAGTACTCAATGGGCCAACCCATGATGTACCCGCGCAACGACCTGACGTACGCGGAAAACTTCCTGCACATGATGTTCAACACCCCGTGCGAGATCAAACCGATCAGCCCGGTGCTGGCCAAGGCGATGGACAAGATCTTCATCCTGCACGCCGACCACGAACAGAATGCTTCCACCTCTACCGTGCGCCTGGCGGGCTCTTCGGGTGCCAACCCGTTTGCCTGTATCGCCGCCGGTATCGCCGCACTGTGGGGCCCTGCTCACGGCGGTGCGAACGAAGCCGTATTGACCATGCTCGATGAAATCGGCGATGTCTCGAACATCGACGCCTTCATCGCCAAGGCCAAGGACAAGAACGATCCGTTCAAACTGATGGGCTTCGGTCACCGGGTTTACAAAAACCGCGACCCACGCGCCACGGTCATGAAGCAGACCTGCGACGAAGTGTTGAAGGAACTGGGCATCAAGAACGATCCGCAACTCGAACTGGCCATGCGCCTGGAAGAGATCGCCCTGACCGACCCGTACTTCATCGAACGCTCGCTGTACCCGAACGTCGACTTCTACTCGGGGATCATCCTCAAGGCGATCGGCATTCCAACCAGCATGTTCACCGTGATCTTCGCCCTGGCGCGGACCGTGGGCTGGATCTCCCACTGGAAAGAAATGCTCTCCAGCCCGTACAAGATTGGCCGCCCGCGCCAGTTGTACACCGGCTACGAGTCGCGTGACATTACCAAGCTGGAAGATCGCAAGTAAGCCATTAGCTTAGTTGTACTGAGAACGCCTCCCTTAGTGGAGGCCGTTTTTGTTTGTGTTTGCCTGGGCTGCCGCCATCGGGAG
>NZ_VUAZ01000192.1 GCF_009296165.1 Pseudomonas kitaguniensis
GCTCCCACAGTTGACCGCGTTGGGCTTGCGAGATCGGGACTGCAGGGAGCTATTTTTATGCGCGTGATTCTTTTCAGCAGCCAGGCCTATGACCGTGACAGCTTTCTCGGCGAGCCGCTGCCGGCAGGCGTTGAACTGCACTTTCAGCCGGCCCGGCTGAACCTCGACACCGTCGCTCTGGCCGAACACCATGCAGTGGTGTGCGCGTTCATCAACGATGACCTCAGCGCGCCGGTGCTGGAACAACTGGCCAAAGGCGGCACGCGCCTGATTGCCTTGCGCTCGGCCGGTTACAACCATGTGGACTTGCCCGCCGCCAAGCGCCTGGGGCTGGCCGTCGCACGCGTACCGGCCTACTCGCCGCACGCGGTGGCCGAGCACGCCGTGGCGCTGATCCTCGCCCTCAACCGCCGCCTGCACCGTGCCTACAACCGCACCCGCGATGGCGATTTCAGCCTGCACGGGCTGACCGGTTTCGACATGGTCGGCAAAACCGTCGGCGTGGTCGGCACAGGGCAAATCGGCGCGACCTTTGCCAAAATCATGGCCGGGTTCGGCTGCCCATTACTCGCCTTCGACCCCTTCCCCAACCCGCAGGTTGAGGCCCTCGGCGCCCGCTACGTGAGCCTTGCCGAGCTACTCGCGCAGGCGCAGATCATCAGCCTGCACTGCCCGCTGACCGCCGACAGCCACCACTTGATCAACGCCAACTCCCTGGCGCGGATGCAACCCGGCGCGATGCTGATCAACACCGGTCGCGGCGGCTTGGTGCACACGCCCGCGCTGATCGACGCGCTCAAGGACGGCCAACTCGGCTATTTGGGCTTGGATGTGTACGAAGAAGAAGCCCAACTGTTTTTCGAGGACCGCTCGGACCTGCCCCTGCAAGACGACGTACTCGCGCGCCTGCTGACATTCCCCAACGTGATCATTACCGCGCACCAGGCGTTCCTCACCCGTGAGGCCCTTGCGGCGATTGCCGGCACCACGTTGGCCAACATTGCCGCGTGGGCCGCGGGCCAGCCGCAGAACCTCGTCGAAGGTTGATCAGCGGTCACATACCAGGCCCATGATAGGTCGGCACCCGTGATAGGATGCCGCGCCTATTTGGAGGATCCATGGCCGAACACGATTTCCGCTTCAGCTTGCTGAGCCCGCAACACACCCTGATCGAATGCCGCGCCCTGGTGCCGGGCCGCTACCAGGTCACTGGCAACGGTGGCTCGATCAAGCATGGCGACGTAATGATCGTCACCCTGCGCGGCAGTAAAACCCTGTCGATGCGCCTGACCGTCGAAGGTGATGCGCGTTACTCCATCCGCCCGGCGGGCCAATGGGTCGCCATGGCCCAGGGGCCGAAGTTTGGCGAACTCGAGATTCACACCTGGAAGGTCAACTGCGACAGTTGCGACAGCGTGCTCGAATTTGAATTCGCGGTAGAAACCAAGCTGACCAAAGAGCCACTGCAACCGGCCGCCAATGCGCGCATCAAAGCCTTGGGCTGGGCGACCGAGGGCGACCAGCACCGCTGCCCGAAATGCCAGCAGGCCGCGTTGTGAGAGGCCCGCTGCTGCTCGCTGTGATCGGTGCAGCCCTGGCCGGTTGCGCCGGTGATGCAGTGAAGCTCAAGCAGGACCACAGCTACGTGGTGGAATGGATCGGTGAACGGCCCCTGATGGATTACGCGCACCTGACCGTCACCCTCGGCGCTGATGGTCGCGCCTACGGTAACGGCGGCTGCAACCACTGGTTTGCGCCCTACACCGTGGCCGGTCAAACGCTCAGTTTCGGCAAAATCGGCAGCACCCGCAAACGCTGCGCCGAGGCCTTGATGGAGCAGGAACAGCGCTTCTTCCAGGCCCTGCAAGGCGTGGAGCGCTGGGACATCTCGCCGATCGAGCAGACGCGTTTCTGGCCAGCCGAGGGCAAACCTCTGCGCCTGTGGCTGGAAGAAGGCTGATAGCGGCCAACTGTGGGAGCGGGCTTGCTCGCGATGGCCTCAACTCGGTATGCCTGATGGTCCGAGGTGACTGCATCGCGAGCACGCCCGCTCCCACAGTTTTAACCGCGCAAGGCTTTGAGTTTGGCCAGCACACCTTCCGCCGTCTGCTCGCCCATCAACTGATCGCGTACCTTGCCCTTGTCATCAATGATGTAGGTCACCGGCAACGCCTCGCTGCGCGGAATATCGAAAATCTCTTCAGGGTTCTGTGCCAACACGGTGAACTTGATGCCCAGCTTCTCGCTGGCAGCCTTCAGTTCCTCGCCCTGCACGTTGTCGAAATTGACCCCGAACACCCCTACATTCTGCGCTTTCAGCTGCTCGGCCAACGCATTCAGCTGCGGGATTTCGGTGCGGCACGGGCCACACCATTCGGCCCAGTAGTTGACCACTACCCACTGCTTGTCCAAGCGTTCGGCGGCGACTTTTTTGCCATATTGGTCAACGCCGTAGTCGTTACCGCAGCCGCTGAGCAGCAGGGTTGTAATGATCGCCAATGCACCGATCAGTCGCCTTGTCATGGGGTAATCCTTCGCAAAAAAATGAACGTTGGCTGCGACCTGTCGCCGCTTGTGGTTTAAGGACAGGTGGCTGCGCGGGTAGAATACCCGCCACCTTACGCAAGATGCGACCCGCACATGACCGATCTGACGCTTTATCACAATCCGCGCTGCTCGAAATCACGCGGTGCGCTCGAACTGCTGGAAGCGCGCGGCCTCAACCCGAGTGTGGTGCGCTACCTCGAAACCCCGCTGGATGCCACGCAATTAAAGGCCCTGCTCGGCAAGCTGGGGATCAGCGCACGCCAACTGCTGCGCACCGGCGAAGACGAATACAAAACCCTTAACCTGGCTGACGCAAGCCTCAGCGAAGCGCAATTGATCGCCGCTATCGCCGCGCACCCCAAGCTGATGGAACGCCCGATCCTGGAAACCGCTGACAAGGCCGTCATTGGCCGCCCGCCAGAGAACCTGCTGGAGATTCTGCCGTGACGACCCCGTATGTGCTGGTGTTGTATTACAGCCGCAATGGCTCGGTGAGCGAAATGGCCCGGCAGATTGCACGCGGTATCGAGCAAGGCGGGCTGGAAGCACGGCTGCGCAGCGTACCGGCGATTTCCACCGAGTGCGAAGCCGTGGCGCCGAGCATCCCGGAGGAAGGCGCGCTGTATGCCAGCCTGGATGATCTGAAAAACTGCGCGGGCCTTGCCCTCGGTAGCCCCACGCGTTTTGGCAACATGGCCGCGCCGCTCAAGTACTTCCTCGACGGCACCAGTAACCTGTGGCTTACCGGCGCGCTGGTCGGCAAGCCGGCCGGTGTGTTCACCTCCACCGCCAGCCTGCACGGCGGCCAGGAAACCACGCTGATGTCGATGCTGCTGCCGTTGCTGCACCACGGCATGCTGATCACTGGCCTGCCGTACAGCGAACAGGCGCTGCTGGATACTCAGGGCGGTGGCACGCCGTATGGCGCCAGCCATCACTCCGGGGCAGACGGCAAACGCGCACTCGACCCACACGAAATCGCGTTGTGCCGGGCGCTGGGCCTGCGTTTGGCCAAAACCGCCACGCTGTTGAGGAACGGCAGTGGCCAGCAAGCCTAAAGCCCTGCCGCCGCGAGCGTGGCTGGCGCCACGGGTAAAGGCCGCACGCGTGTTAAGCCTGCTGGCGTTTTTTGCCTTGGTGGGCTTGCTGTGCGGGTATTACCTGTTCGTCGCCGACCTGCACGGTGCCCGCCCGTGGGTGATCCTGCTGATCGAACTGGTGCCGCTGCTGGTGTTGGCGCCGGGGGTATTGCAGGGCAGTGCGCGCGGGCACTCGTGGCTGTGCTTTGTGGTGAACCTGTATTTCATCAAAGGCGCGCTGGCAGCGTATGACCCGAACCGCCAGTGGTTCGGCGTGCTGGAGATGCTCGCGAGCCTGGCGCTGTTTTGTGCTGCGCTGCTGTATGTGCGCTGGCGGCATCAGCTGAATCGATTGGCGCAATGAGCTGTGTTTACTGACAGCACGCTTATTGTGGCGAGCGGGCTTGCTCGCCACGGTCGGTGTTAATCAGTGGTTAACGGTATAAGCCAACATCATCGATAACTGACACATTGGCCGGCCGCTCTCAGCGTGCCATTGGTTGAACGCGCCCTGCACCGTCGCCAGGTCGCGCAGGCTGGTCGGCGCCTTGTCGACGATCTTCTGCGCGTTCAGTGCCGCGATTACGTCATCGCTCGGCACAAACGTATCCTTGCCGACCATGCGTAAAAAGCGCGGTGCCGACAACCCGCCCAGTTGGTGGCCGTGTTTGCTCAGGTACTTCCACAAGCCGACGATGTCGGTCACCGGCCAATCCGCGATAAACGCGCCGAAGCTGCCTTTTTCCTGTTCGATGTCGAGGATCATCTGCGCATTGCGCGGCACGCTCTTGAGCTTGCCCAGATGGCGAATGATGCGAGCGTCCTGCATCAAGCGCTCCAGGTGTTCTGCGCCCATCAGCACGACTTTTTCCGGGTCGAAGCCGAAGAACACTTGCTCAAACGCCGGCCACTTGCCATCCACCACGCTGTGCTTGAGCCCGGCGCGGAATACCCGCAGCGCCAGGGTCGACAGGTAGCGGTCATCGCTGATCTTGCGCAATTGCGCCGGGGTTTTGGGCACTGGCAGATGGGCTTCCAACTTAGCCGCTGAACCGAAGCGGTTCAGACAATATTCGTGCAGCCACTTGTAATCGCGCATGCCCTCTCCTGGCAATTGAATTGAAAACGGCGCCCGCAAGCGCCGTGTGTCAGAGCGTTGAAAAGGCTCAGAGGTTCATTACATTGACGAAGCGCGAAGCGGCCGTCTCATCGATGCGCAGGCTGGTGAAGTCGAACAGGTTGCGGTCGGCCAATTGCGACGGCTGCACATTCTGCAGGCTGCGGAAGATGCTTTCGGTGCGGCCCGGGGTCTTGCGCTCCCAGTCCAGCAGCATCTCCTTGACCACTTGGCGCTGCAGGTTTTCCTGCGAGCCACACAGGTTGCACGGGATGATCGGGAATTGCTTGAGATCCGAATACGCCTGGATGTCTTTCTCGTTGCAATAGGCCAGCGGGCGAATCACCACGTTGCGCCCATCATCGGCGCGCAGTTTGGGCGGCATCGCCTTGAGCGAGCCGTTGAAAAACATATTCAGGAAGAACGTCTCCACGATGTCATCGCGGTGGTGCCCCAAGGCCATCTTGGTCGCGCCGATCTCATCGGCAAACGTGTAGAGCGTGCCACGGCGCAGGCGCGAGCACAGTGAGCAGGTGGTTTTGCCTTCCGGGATCAGCTCCTTGACCACCGAATAGGTGTCTTTTTCGACGATGTGGTACTCGACCCCCAAACCTTTGAGGTAGGCCGGCAGCACGTCTTCAGGAAAGCCTGGTTGTTTCTGGTCCATGTTGACAGCAACGATCCCGAACGTGATCGGCGCGACCTTTTGCAGGTGCAGCAGCACGTCAAGCAGGGTGTAGCTGTCTTTGCCGCCGGAGAGGCACACCATGACCTTGTCGCCGTCCTCGATCATGTTGAAGTCGGCGACCGCTTCTCCGGCCAGGCGACGCAGGCGTTTTTGCAGTTTGTTCTGGTTGACCGTAAGAGTGCCCATGGCGCTGGAATCCGCTGGAGGTGTGTGACGAAAAGCCGAGTATTTTAGCGGTATGAGCGAGCAAGTTCCAATATGCGATCGAGTAGCCGCCAACAGACCGCACCGCGATTAAAGTCAATGTTTACAGGGTTATTGGCTCTAATGCCCTACAGGTCCTCCGGCCATCATTTGGTGTACTGCGTAGTATCGTGCGGGGGCTGAACGTAGGCCTTGCCGGTTTAAAACCTCCGCCAACGCCGCCGCAAGGTGGCTTTGGGCGTTAGGCATGACCATTCGGCGCCTGACAGATTCGGAAACATCCGCTTTTGCGGCATACTGGGCGTCTCTGGAGATAGGTACAGCATGTCCGAGCCACTCAATACCCGCGTCGAAGATTGTTTCCAGCAAGCCGAATCCTTTTTCAAACGAAGCTTCAAACGCCCCCAGGTCAGCCTCAAGCTGCGGGGCCAGAAGGCCGGTGTCGCGCATTTGCACGAGAACCTGCTGCGTTTCAACCCACAGCTTTACCGTGAAAACAGCCAACACTTTCTAAAACAGACCGTGGCCCACGAAGTCGCGCACCTGATTGCCCACCAGTTGTTTGGCGAGCGCATCCAGCCGCATGGCGAGGAATGGCAGTTGATCATGCGCGGCGTTTACGAACTGCCGCCGGACCGCTGCCACACCTATGAGGTGAAACGCCGCCAGGTGACCCGTTACATTTACCGATGCCCGTGCGCCGACAGCGACTTCCCGTTTTCGGCCCAGCGCCATGGCTTGGTGGCTCAGGGCCGGCGGTATCTGTGTCGGCGGTGCCGACAGACCTTGGTATTCACCGGCGAAACGCGCGTCGAGTGAGGCATCGTGGTTTAACGGGGCGCTTCCAAGATCAACATCAAAAACAGGCGCCTGAAAGCCGACCCGATCACCCAGGCCGAATGCAGTCAAATGTGGCAGCGGGCTTGCTCGCGATGCAGACACCTCGG